>NZ_JBEZFO010000025.1:0-112368 GCF_040649495.1 Micromonospora sp. NPDC048947 | reverse complement strand
CATAATTGGCACTGGCTTTACAAGCACCCTGTTGAGTTCTCAAAGAACAACCACACACCGACCAGAAGCCCCACCACGTGGAACCCCAACCGGGGCTATTTCCCGCTCCGCGACCGGCGCTATCAGCGCCAGGCACTTTTACTACGTTACCCGCTCGTTTCCACCGTGTCAAACCGATATTTCGCGGTTCGTCATGCTTCAACCGATAATGCGGGCACCATGTCGCAACCGGCTTGCGCCGCTCTCGTCATGGATTCGGCAGGCCGGCCGTCGCGATTTCCCGCGACCCGCCCGGTGCCCTGCCGGTTCGTAACCATACCCGGTCGGTTTCGCGGCGCCAAATCCGCCTCGCGGCGTTTCTGGCGGCACCTCCCGGTGGAGCTCCGGTGGGCGTGCCCACCCGACCCCCAGGTCGTTCGCCGGCGCTCCGGCCGCTTCAGGCTTTCGCCTGTTTCGTCCGTTCCGCGCTGGCAGAGAGAAAGTTACGCGTCCGGCGGGATGATCGTCAAATCCGCCGGACGCGTCCCCCGTCACATCGTCGACAGATGGCTATTCACCCAGCTCAACGCCAGCGAACGAACGCTTTCCACGGCGCAGCACCAGGTATCGCCCATGTAGAAGGTCGGTCGGCGACACCACGGCGTCCACAGCGGTCACCCGGTCGTTGTTGACGTAGGCGCCGCCCTCGGCGATCACCCGCCGAGCCTCCTTGAGGCCACTGACCAGACCGGAGTCGCGCAGCAGACCCGCCACATCCGGCAATTCGCCGGTGAGGCGTACGAGACCCGCCTCGGTCAGGGCCGCCCGCAGGGTCTCCGGCGCCAGCTCGTCCAACGAGCCGCGGCCGAAGAGCGCCTGACTGGCGGCGATCGCCTGTCGGGTCTCCTCGGCACCGTGCACCAGGGTGGTCAGCTCCTCGGCGAGCGCCCGCTGCGCCAACCGGGCCGCTGGCCGCTCGGCTGTCGCCTTGGCCAGCTCCTCCAACTCCTCGCGGGTCCGGAAGCTGAAGTACCGCAGGTAGCGGTCCACCTCCTGGTCCTCGACGTTGAGCCAGAACTGGTAGAACGCGTACGGGCTGGTCATCGTGGGGTCGAGCCAGACGGCGCCGCCCTCGGTCTTGCCGAACTTCGTGCCGTCGGACTTGGTGACCAGGGGCGTGGTGAACGCCTGCACCGGCCCCGCGCCCCGTCGGCGCACGTAGTCGACGCCGGCGGTGATGTTGCCCCACTGATCGGAGCCGCCGAACTGGAGCTGACAGCCGTGCCTGCGGTGCAACTCGAAGAAGTCGTTTGCCTGCAACAGCTGGTAGCTGAACTCGGTGAAGCTGATGCCGGTCTCCAGGCGGGCGCGCACCACCTCCCGCGCGAGCATCTTGTTCACCGGGAAGTGCTTGCCCACGTCGCGCAGGAACTCGACCACCGACATCTCGCCGGTCCACTCCAGGTTGTTGACCAACTGGGCCGCGTTCTCACCGGAGTACGACACGAACGGCGCCAGCTGGTCACGGATGCGCTCGACCCATCCGGCGATCACTTCGGGCGGGTTGAGGGTCCGCTCGGCGCTCTCCTTCGGGTCACCGATCTGCCCGGTCGCCCCGCCGACCAGCAGCAACGGGCGGTGGCCGGCGAGTTGCAGCCGGCGGGCCATGGTGACCTGCATGAGCGAGCCGACGTGCAGGCTCGCCGCGGTGGGGTCGAAGCCCACGTAGTACGTGGCGGACTTTCCACCGTCGAGCAGCTCGCGCAGCTCGTCGAGGCCGGTCGAGTCCTGGATCAGGCCACGCCAGAGCAGGTCGTCGGTCAGGGAGTCCCGCCCGGGCGGCGGAGGGCTGCTGTCGGTCACGGTCACCGATTCTCCCCCATCGCCGGCACCAACCCGTACCGGGTTTGGCGCAACCCGCCCCGGCTAGGCTTGCGCCCGTTGATCAAGGAGGGCTTTGCCATGGAGATTCCGGATCTGACGGGCGGTCTCGTCGCCCTGCTCGGCCTCAAGTTCGAGGAGGCCAGCGCCGACCGGGTGGTCATCAGCTGGCAGGTCCGCCCGGAGCTGCACCAGCCGTTCGGCATCCAGCACGGCGGGGTGTACTGCTCGGTCGTGGAGACCGCGGCCAGCGTGGGTGGCGCCCTCTGGCTGGCCGACCGGGGCAGCGTGGTCGGGGTGTCGAACCAGACCGACTTCCTGCGGGCCGTCCGGGACGGTGAGCTGAGGGCTGTCGGCACGCCGGTGCACCGCGGCCGCAGCCAGCAGCTCTGGCAGGTGGAGATCACCGACGCCGACGAGCGGCTGGTCGCCCGTGGTCAGGTCCGGCTGCAGAACCTCTCGCCCGCCTGAGCGGCGGCATTCGCCGGACCGGTCAACTGCGGGCCTCGTCCAGCATCGGCTCCGCGGCCTGGTCGGTGTCGGCGTCGCCGTCGGCGTCGTCGGGTACGCGGCTGAGCCGTACCTCGGTGATCGCCCGGTGGTCGATGCCGGCCACCATGAGCACCCAACCGTCGAGCGTGACGTCCTCCCCGGCGACGGTGGGGATGTGCCCGAGCCGGGTCAGCACCAGCCCGGCGACCGTGGTGTAGTCACCGGCCGGGCGCGACGGCAGCTCCACGCCGATGTCCGGCAGGTCGTGCACCGGGAAGGTGCCCGGCAGCACCAGCGCACCGTCGGGGTCGCGCCGCACCGAGCGCACATCCCGGTCGGTCTCGTCGTAGATCTCGCCGACGATCTCCTCCAGGATGTCCTCCAGCGTCACGATGCCGTCGACGGCGCCGCGCTCGTCCACGACGAGCGCGATGTGCTGACGCTCGGCCTTGAACTGGCGCAGCGCGTCCACCACCGGTAGCGAGTCGGGCAGCAGCATCGGCGGTCGGGCGATCTCGTCGACCGGCCGGTCGTCGGGCACACCCACCAGGTCACGCAGATGGATCACTCCGGCCGTGTCGTCCAGGCCGCCGTGGCGCACGACCGGAGCCCGGGAGTGCCCGGTGGCGGCCAGCACGAGCCGCGCGGCCTCCGCTGTGGTCCCGCTGTCGAGCGTGAAGACCTGCAACCGGGGTACGAGGACAGCCCGCAACCGCCGGTCGGCGATCTCCACGGCACCCGCGATGATGGTGCGCTGCTCCTTCGTGAAGCCGTGGTTGCCGGCGACGATGTCACGCAGCTCGTCCGGGCCGATCTCCTCCGGCTCGTGTTTGGGGTTGAGCCCGACCAGGCGGACCACCACGTCGCTGGTGGCGCCGAGCGCCCAGACGGCCGGCCGGGTGAGGCTGGCGAGCAGGTCGAGCGGGCGGGCCACCAGCAGCGCCCAGCGCTCGGCGGACTGCATGGCGATCCGCTTGGGCGCCAGCTCGCCGAAGACCAGGGTGACGAAGGTCAGCGCGAGGGTGACCGCCACGATGGCCACCGTCTCGGCGGCGCCGCCGAACACCCCGAGCAGCGGCACCAGGGGTTTTGCCAGCGAGACCGCCGCGGCGGCGGAGGCCAGGAAGCCGGCGAGGGTGATGCCGATCTGGATGGTGGCCAGGAAGCGGTTCGGGTCCTTGGCGAGCCGGGCCAGCACCCGCCCGGCCCGGCTGGTGCGCTCCAGCCGCTGGATCTGGCTGTCGCGCAGCGACACCAACGCCATCTCGCTGCCCGCGAAGAGCGCGTTGATCACGACCAGGACTCCGACCAGGGCCAGTTGGCTCCCGTAGCTCTGCACGCCCGGTTCGCTCCCTCGTGGTGGTGGCACCGGCCGCTACACGCGGCACCCGCCGGTCGGCGAGCCCGCCCGGCGTAGGCGTGTCTTTGCCCCGTCCGGCGCCGGCCGAATCCTGCCCCGGCGACGCTACGCCGAATCGGCGTCGGTGAGGCTGCGCCGGCAGGGGCGTCGGTGACGCTAGGCCGACTGGGGCGTCGGCGACGTCGGCAGGTCGAGGACGTACGAGTCGCCCTCCGGGCGGAAGCCGAGCCGGTGGTAGTAGGGGGCCACCATCCGCGGCGGGCTGACCACCCGGTGGAAGCCTCTTTCGGTGAACAGGTGGCTGCGCCGGTAGACGAACTCGCCCGGGGTGAAGTCACGGAACTTCGGGGTCACGTAGTCCAGGTCGATCTGGGCGACACCGTGCGCCTCGGCGTGCGACAGCACCACGCCGACCACCTCATCGGCAGTGACCACGAGGAACGCCGAGCGCCCCGACGCGTCCGGGTCCCAGTGGAAGCCGGGGTTGAACCGGGCGATGTCGGCGGCGTGCACCCGCAGCGTGTGGGCGAGGAACTGGTCACCGACGCCGACCTCCACCACCTGGTAGGTCTTCTCGTCGTGCCGGGTGGCGAGCATCCCGCGCAGGTACCAGAGGTTGATCACCGTAAGGACGATGTTGAGCCCGACCATGGGCCAGACCTCGATCGCGGCGTTGTAGCCGATCAACACGAGGCAGCCGACGAGGTTGAGCGCGCGCAGCCGCAGGATGCGCGACTGGAGCAGCGACCAGACGAGCACCGCGGAGCCGGCCCAGCCGACGAGATCCAACCAGTTCACGCCGCGAGACTAGTGCCCGCCCAGGTCAGGGCCGTCGGCGGGCAGCTCCAGCAGCCACTCCTCGACGTCTTCGCCGCGACCGTTGGCGTACCCCGAGTCTTCACCGACCACCACGAACCCGCACTTGCGCAGCACCGCGAGGGAGGCGGCGTTGTCCTTGGCGGCGCGGGCGTGCACCGGCCGGGGCAGCTCGCGCAGCAGGGCGGCCAGGGCCGCGGTGGCGTGGCCCCGACCCCAGCGCGCCGGGTCGATCCAGTAGCTGACCTCGGTCCGCCCCTCGGCCGGGAAGGCGGTCACGTAGCCGACCACCTCGCCGTCGACCTCGGCGGTGCGGACCAGGTTCGCCGGGTTGGTGAGGACCCGGGCCCAGTGTGCGGCGAACTCCCGACGGTCGGACGGGTCCTTGGGGCCGAAAGCGGCCATCCGGTTGGCCTCCGGGTCCTGCTGGTGCAGGAAGAACTCGACGAGGTCGTCCTCACGGACCGGGCGCAGCAGCAGATCGGAGGTCATCGGCCGAGGGTACGCAACGGCCGTGACACGAAGCGGCGGCGCGGAGTCAGCCGGCGGCGGCCACGGGCCGGCGCGTCCGGCCCCGCGGAGCGCCCGAGCGGTCGACAATGACCTGACCGACCCAGGGAGCGCCGATGAACCGACCTGTCGTGGTGGGCGTTGACGGATCGCCGTCCAGCCTCGTCGCCGCCGAACACGCGGCGCGGGCCGCCGTGCTCCGGTCCCGACCGCTGCTCCTGGTGCACGGCTACCTGCATCCGTCCGGCTACGGCGTGCCGCTCAACCCATACGACCTCGGGGTGCCGGCGCCGCCCGAGGAGGCGCAGCAGATGTTGGAGCGCACGGCGGCCGAGCTGACCGGCCGGTGGCCCGGCCTCGCCGTCGAGGTGCGTCAGGTCCTCGGAGGCCCGGCAGCCACCATGATCGAGGAGTCACGCCGGGCGGAGCTGGTGGTGGTGGGCAGCCGGGGCCTGGGCGGGTTCACCGGGCTGCTGCTCGGCTCGGTCGGCGCGCAGGTGGCCGCGCACGCCCACTGCCCGGCGCTTGTGGTCCGCCCGGACGAGCAGCCGATCCCGGTGGACGGCCCGGTGCTGGTGGGCGTGGACGGGTCCGAGTCGTCCCGGCTCGCCGCCGGCCTGGGCGCCGACGAGGCGGGGCTGCGGGACGTGCCGCTGGTGCTGGTGCACGTCGGTCCTCCGAACGAGGACCGGAGGGTGCCGGACGACATCGAGGAGTCGCAGGCCGTGTACCAGGCCGAGGCGGTGAAACTCCTCGCCGACGCCTCAGCCGTGGTGCGCGCCGAACACCCCGACCTTGTGGTGCGGGAGCATCCGGTCCGGGCGGACGGCGCGACCCAGGGGCTCATCGAGGCCAGCGCCACGGCGTCGCTGCTGGTCGTGGGCACCCGGGGCCGGGCCGGGTTCGCCGGTCTGCTGCTCGGCTCGGTCAGTCAGGCGGCGATCCAGCACGCGCACTGCCCGGTGCTGGTCGCCCACCCGGTCAGCTGACCGGCTCGCCGTCACCTCGGCCGAGCATCTGCAGGAAGTCGGTGGTGAGGGCGAACGGGTCGGCCGGACCGGTGGCCGGTGGCCGGCGCTCGATCTGGTCGGCCAGCTCCCCGGCGGCGCGCCGGATCCGAGCGCGCAACGCGCCGTCGGCGGTGCCGTCGGACCAGTCCTCCGGGGCGGCGAAGACCGCTGTCGGGACGACCACCGACCGCAGGTAGGCGAACATCGGGCGGACGGCGTGTTCCAGTGCCAGCGAGTGCCGGGCGGTGCCGCCGGTCGCGCCGATCAGCACCGGCCGGTCGACCATCGACTCGGAATCCAACACATCGAAGAAGGACTTGAACAGCCCGTTGTACGAGGCGCTGAAGATCGGGGTGACGGCGATGAGCCCGTCCGCCCCGGTCACCGTGTCGATGACCTCGCGCAGCGCTGCCGGCGCGAACCCGGTGAGCATGTTGTTCACCACGTCGTGGGCGTACTCGCGCAGGTCGACGACGTGCAGCTCCACTTCGGAGCCGCGCCGGACCAACTCGTCGCGGGTGGCCGCGGCGAGCTGGTCGGCGAGCAGCCGGGTCGACGAGGGCTGACTGAGCCCCGCCGAGACCACGGCCAGGGTGCGGCGGGTCATCGGGTCGCCCCCTCCGGCGCCTTGCCCGTCACGTCGTCGACGGCGTGCACGGTGCTGTCAGTGGCGCCGCCCGCGGCGACGACCAGCGAGGCGTGCGTCGGCGCTGCCGGCACGTGCGCCGGACGCAGCGCGGCGAACTCCTTGCGCAGCACCGGCACGACCTCCTCGCCGAGCAGGTCGAGCTGCTCCAGCACGGTCTTCAGCGGCAACCCGGCGTGGTCCATCAGGAACAGCTGCCGTTGGTAGTCACCGACGTACTCCCGGAAGCCGAGCGTGCGGTCGATGACCTGTTGCGGGCTGCCCACTGTCAGCGGGGTCTCCCGGGTGAACTCCTCCAACGACGGCCCGTGCCCGTAGACCGGGGCGTTGTCGAAGTAGGGCCGGAACTCCCGGACCGCGTCCTGCGAGTTGCGGCGCATGAACACCTGCCCACCGAGGCCGACGATGGCCTGGTCGGCGGAGCCGTGGCCGTAGTGCGCGTACCGCTGGCGGTAGAGCGCGATCATCCGCTGGGTGTGCTCCTTGGGCCAGAAGATGTGGTTGGCGAAGAAGCCGTCGCCGTAGTACGCGGCCTGCTCGGCGATCTCCGGGCTGCGGATCGAGCCGTGCCAGACGAACGGGGGCACGCCGTCGAGGGGCCGCGGCGTCGAGGTGAACGACTGCAACGGGGTGCGGTACTTGCCCTTCCAGTCGACCACGTCCTCGCGCCACAACCGGTGCAGCAGGTCGTAGTTCTCGATGGCCAGGGGGATGCCGGCGCGGATGTCCTTGCCGAACCACGGGTAGACCGGGCCGGTGTTGCCGCGGCCCATCATGAGGTCCACCCGGCCGTCGGAGAGGTGCTGGAGCATCGCGTAGTCCTCGGCGATCTTCACCGGGTCGTTGGTGGTGATCAGCGTGGTGGCGGTGGACAGCAGCAGCCGCTCGGTGCGCGCCGCGATGTAGCCGAGCATTGTGGTCGGTGACGACGGCACGAACGGCGGGTTGTGGTGCTCGCCGGTGGCGAAGACGTCCAGGCCGACCTCCTCGGCCTTCAACGCGATGGCGACCATCGCCTTGATCCGCTCATGCTCGGTCGGCTCCCGACCGGTGGTCGGATCGACAGTGACGTCACCGACGGTGAAGATTCCGAACTGCATGACCAGCTCCTCGCGTGTCAACCGGGTGCCGTCGTGGTACCCGGACGCAGCTCTCAACTTATTTGACGACGCAACTATTCCGTTGGCGGGCCGCCCCGCAGTGGCGCCGGTCACCCCGCCGCAACCCGACATCCCGTCGCAAAGTCGGCCCGTCAGCCGCCCGCCACCGAGGGCAGCACCTGCACCTCCGCGCCGTCCTTGACCGGGGTGGCCAGACCGCCGGAGTGCCGGCAGTCTTCCCCGTCGACGAAGACGTTGACGTAGCGGCGCAGCTCGCCGCGCTCGTCGCGGATGCGCCGGGCCAGCCGGGGGTGCGCGGCGGCCATCTCGTCGAGGACCGCCCGTAGCGTCCCGGCGGCGGTGACGTCCAGCCGACTCGCGCCCCCGGCCTCGCCGCGCAGCGGACCGGGCAGCAGCACGGTGACCACGCTCAGACCTCCGCGGCGCGAACGCAGAGCACGTCGGGCAGGTGCGCCGCGACCAACGACCAGGAGTCGCCCTCGTCGCGGCTGGCGAAGACCGAGCCGGAGCGGGTGCCGAAGTAGACCCCGGCGGAGGTGGCGTCGTCGGCGCACATCGCATCGCGTAGCACCGCCGGATAGAACGGGCCCTCGGGCAGCCCGACCGACAGCGGCTCCCACTTGCCGCCCGCGTCGACGGAACGGAACACCCGGCAGCGGTGGTCGGTCGGGTACCGCTCGCCGTCGGCCACCAACGGGAAGGTCCACACCGTGCCGCCGCGCCCCGGGTGGGCCACCATCGGGAAGCCGAAGTCGCTGGGCAGCCCATCGGCGATCGAGGACCAGGTGCGGCCGTCGTCATCGGAGCGGTAGACGCCGTGGTGGTTCTGCGCGTACAGCCGCTCGGGGTTGCCGGCGTCCCGGGCCACCTTGTGCACGCACTGGCCGAACTCCGGCCACTCGTCGGGCAGGAAGTAGGCGCGGATGCCGGTGTTGCCCGGCGTCCAACTCGCCCCGGCGTCCTCCGAGCGGTAGACCCCGCCGGTGGACATGGCGACAAGCAGCCGAGCCGGGTCACGAGGGTGGGGCAGCACCGTGTGCACCGCCTGACCGCCGAAGCCGCCCTCCCACTGCGGGCGGTGCGGGTGGTCCCAGAGAGAACGGACCAGCTCGAAGCTGCGGCCACCGTCGGTGGACTTGAACAACGCCGAGGGCTCCGTGCCCGCCCAGACGACGTCCGGCTCGTCGGGGCCGGCCGGCATCAACTGCCAGACCCGCCCGAGGGAGACGCCGGTGTCGGCCGGAAACGCGACAGGCGCCTGGTCGGGCTCGTCCCAGGAAACGCCGAGGTCGTCGCTGGTGGCGACGCTGGGGCCGAAGTGTGAGCTGGTCATGCCGGCCAGCAGCCGCGGGGTGGAACGACGGGTGTCGACAGCGACCGCGTAGACACCGGTCATCGGAAAGTGCGGACCGGTGATCTCCCAACTGCGCCGGTCGTCGGTGCTGGTGGCGAGAAACAATCCCTTGGCCGTGCCGATCGCGAGCAGTGTTGCCATGACGTCCTCCGAACCGCCGGTGAGCAGGTCCGGTGATTATGGCCACACCCCCCGACAGACTTCTGTGCCCACACGCGGACGGCGCGCTCAGCGCCGGATGCGGGGCACGTGCCGGCGGTACGCGCTGACCGTGGGGTCGCCGTCGAGCCAGAACCGCCAGGGCAGATCGTGGGCGCCGGTCACGCCGACCCGGGGGCCCGCCACCACCGTCTCCGGCGGCACCGGTCGGGCCGGCGGACGCAGGCGGACCGGGCCGTCGCCGAGCAGGTACGCCCCGTACGCCTCGCGGTCGATGCCGAGCGCGGAGCAGAGCCGGGCGGGCCCGCGGGCCAGGTCCACGTCCCGCCGGATGGCCGGCCGGCGCTCCCGTGCCGTGGGCAGCCCGTCGACCACCTCGCCGGCGCGCAGCAGCACGGCGGAGGCCTCCCCCTCGACCCCGGTGACCACGTTCATGCACCAGTGCATCCCGTAGGTGAAGTAGACGTAGGCGTGCCCGGCGGGGCCGAACATCACGGCGTTGCGCGGGGTGCGGCCCCGATGGGCGTGCGAGGCGGGATCACCGCCGCTTCCCGCGTACGCCTCGACCTCGGTGATCCGGACGGTGACCCCGCCGACGTGCAGCCGGCAGCCCAGCAGCCCGCGCGCCGCCGGCAGCAGTGGACCGGCGAGAAGGTCCGCCAGCGCCACCAGGTCGGCGGCGGTGCCGCGGTCACCGGACGACAGGGTCATGTCCCCGACGGTACCCATCCCGCCACCGGCCGGCGCGCTGACCTTTCCGCGCCGCCCGAACAAGACTCACGTCGCAGATCAGACAGTCGGCCGAACAGTGAAACCCGAGCACCGGCTCGGGAGTGTTCCCGATGTCGTCGCAGGGAGCGACGACACACACGGGAGGAAACCACCATGACCGTACGGAGCATCCGACGACCACTGATCGCCACCGGTCTCGTCGCGGCAGCCGCGACCCTGGCCTTCACCCCGTCGGCCAGCGCGAGCGTCCCACTGCGGGCCGCGGCGCAGGCCGACGACGCGTCTGTGAGCGCGTTCGTGGTCGGCGCCACGGGCAAGATCGAGGCGAAGGGCGCGGCGGCGATCGTGCCGGTCACCGTCACCTGCTCGAAGGCCGTCGACTTCGACCTCACGGTCAAGGTCGCGCAGGCGGTCGGCCAGACGATGCGCGCGGGCACGACGGTTCGCAGGGTCACCTGCGCGCAGGGCACCCAGCAGGTGCGGATCGCAGTGATCCCGGTCGAGCGTCCGTTCGCAGCGGGCGTCGCGTTCGGCGTGCTGACCGCGAGCCCCTGTGACCCGTACTGCACACCCATGCACGACGAGCGCCCGTTCAACCTGGCGTTCTGAGGCGTCGCCTGGCGGCACGGCATGCCCGTGCCGCCAGGCTTCAACAGTTCGTTGACAATCTTACGTTGATAAGGTGTGCTCGGGGTATGACGACCGAGGACATCTTCACCGCGCCGGACCCGGGCCGGGCCCGCGCGCACCGCACCCACGAGGCGTTGCAACGCATCAGCGAGCGGCACGCCGGCACCGACACGCGGCGGGGCCGGTGGGCCCACCCGTACGTGCTCGACCCGTGGGAGGCGGTCGCCCTGGTCACCGCGCTGGCCGCTGGCGGGGCCGAGCGCGAACCCGCGGAAGAGCCGATCGACGCCGCCGACCTGACCGCCGCGCTGACCCTGCTGCCCCACGTCCGCGCCGAGCTCGACGCCCTGGAGGCCGGCCTGCTGACGCTGGCCCGCGACCGGGGGCTGACCTGGCAGGCGATCGCCTACGGGCTGGGGTTGGGCAGCGCACAGGCGGCCCGGCAGCGCTACGAGCGGGTCGCCGCCCGCTCGGCCGAGCAGACCCCCTGATCCGGTACGTCCTCAAAACGACGCCCGGATCGGCACGCCGCGCCTACGACGGCTGCGGGGCGGGCACACTGTGCGCACGACGAGGAGGCACCCATGGAGCGCGCGGAGATGCTGGCGTACTGCCTGGCCAAGCCGGGAGCGTGGCTGGACCAGCCGTGGGAGGGCGACGAGGTGGTGAAGGTGGGCGGCCGGATCTTCGCGTTCCTCGGCAGCGACAACGGCAAGCCGACGGTCGGCATCAAGTGCGGGGCGACCCGGGAGGTGGCCGACGAGTGGCTGCACCGACACCCCGACGATGCCAGCGTGATGGCCTACATCGGCCGGTCCGGGTGGAACACGCTGCGCCTGGACGGCGGAATCGACGACGAGGAGCTGACCGAGGCGGTCGACTCGTCGTACGACATGGTGGTGGCGAAGCTCCCCAAGCGGGAGCGCCCGACGGCCTGAACCGCCGCGGCGCCGGCGGCCAGCGCCGACGCCACGGCACAGCTCAGCGCGGAACGACAGCCTCGGTGGCCCACTCCCGCCAACCGGCCAGCCGGTCCGCCGCGGCGGCGAGCTGATCGGCGACCGGGCCAGGGCCGGTGGAACCAGGTGTGGTCCGGGCCGCGAGAGCCGAACGGACCGAGAGCACGTCCCGCACCGACGGGTCGAGGTGCCCGCTGATCGCGGTCAGGTCCTCGTCGGAGACGTCGTTCAGCTCGCACTCCCGAGCCGCGCAGAGTGCCACCAACTGGCCGGTGATCTCGTGCGCGTCGCGGAACGGCACGTTGCGCCGGACCAGCCAGTCGGCGACCTCGGTGGCGAGGGAGAAGCCGACCGGGGCGGCGGCGACGAGGCGGTCCACCCGGACCGTCATCGTGGAGATCATTCCCGCCAGGGCCGGAAGCAGCAGCTCCAGGGTGTCGACCGCGTCGAAGGCCGGCTCCTTGTCCTCCTGCATGTCCCGGTCGTAGGTCATCGGCAGGCCCTTGAGCATGGTGAGCACCGTCACCAGGCCGCCGACCAGGCGCCCGGACTTGCCCCGGGCCAGCTCGGCGATGTCCGCGTTCTTCTTCTGCGGCATGATCGACGAACCGGTGGCGAAGGAGTCGTCCAGCTCCACCCAGCCGAACTCGTGCGAGGTCCAGAGCACCACCTCCTCGCCGAGCCGGGACAGGTGCACCCCGATCAGGGCGGTGGTGAAGAGGAACTCGGCCACGAAGTCCCGGTCGGCGACGGCGTCCATCGAGTTGGCGAACGACGTACGGAAGCCCAGCTCCTTCGCCACCGCCACCGGGTCCAGTGGGAGCCCGGACCCGGCCAGGGCGCCCGCGCCGAGCGGGCTGATCGCCGCCCGGTGGTCCCAGTCGCGCAGCCGCTCGAGGTCGCGCAGCAGCGGCTGCACGTGGGCGAGCAGCCAGTGCCCGAAGGTGACCGGCTGGGCGTGCTGGAGGTGGGTCATGCCCGGCGCGGCGGTGTCGATGTGCCGCTCGGCCTGCTCGACCAGCGCCTCCGCCAGCTCGACCAGGCGGCTGGCCACGCCCCGGGCGTGGTCGCGCAGGTAGAGCCGCAGGTCGGTGGCGACCTGGTCGTTGCGGGACCGGCCGGCGCGCAGCTTGCCACCGAGGCTGCCGAGACGCTCCAGCAGACCGCGTTCCAGCGCGGTGTGCACGTCCTCGTCGTCGATGGTGGGGCGGAACGTTCCGGAGGCGCAGGCGGCCTCCAGGTCGTCCAGCGCGGCCAGCATCCGGCCCAGCTCCTCCGGATCGAGCAGGCCCGCGCCAGCGAGGACCCGGGCGTGCGCCCGGGACCCGGCGATGTCGTACGGGGCCAGGCGCCAGTCGAACTGCACGCTCACCGACAGTCGGGCGAGCGCCTCGGCGGGGCCGCCCGCGAACCGGCCACCCCAGAGGCTCGTCCGGTTGGTGGCGGCGCTGTTCTCAGTCAGGCTCTTGTCGTCCACGTCGCCCATCATTGCGTTGGTTGCCTTTCGCTCGCGACTGCGGGGCCCGCTTGCCGCGCCTGCTCAGTCTCCGCGCTCACACATGTCACTGGCCGCCACCGCCCAGCCGGGCGTCCCGAGCGGCGGCCATCCGGCTCGGCAGCCCCCACAGCTGCACGAAGCCCTTGGCCAGGGACTGGTCGAAGGTGTCGCCGGTGTCGTAGGTGGCCAGCTGAAAGTCGTAGAGGCTCGCCTCGGAGCGCCGGCCGGTCACAGTGGCCCGGCCGCCGTGCAGGACCACCCGCACCTCGCCGCTCACGTGCCGCTGCGCGTCGTCGATGAACGCGTCCAGCGACGCCTTCAGCGGCGAGAACCACAGCCCGTCGTAGACGAGTTCGCCCCAGCGCTGGTCGACGCCCCTCTTGAACCGGGCCAGGTCCCGCTCGACGGTCACCGCCTCCAACTCCTGGTGGGCGGTGATCAGCGCGATCGCGCCGGGCGCCTCGTACACCTCTCGGCTCTTGATGCCGACCAGGCGGTCCTCGACCATGTCGAGCCGGCCCACGCCCTGCGCGCCGGCGCGCCGGTTGAGCTCCAGGATCGCCTGGTACGGGGTGACCGTCTCACCGTCGATCGCCACCGGCACGCCGCCGTCGAAGGTGATCACGACCTCGTCGGGGTCGCGCTCCTGGGTCGGGTCGGAGGTGTACGAGTAGAGGTCCTCGACGGGGGCGTTCCAGATGTCCTCCAGGAAGCCGGTCTCCACCGCGCGACCCCACAGGTTCTGGTCGATCGAGTACGGCGACCTGGCCGACACGTCGATCGGCAGCCCCTTCTCCTCGGCGAAGGCGATCGCCTTGTCCCTGGTCCAGGCGAAGTCCCGGGCCGGCGCGATGATCTTCAGGTCGGGGGCGAGCGCGTTCAGGCCCACCTCGAACCGGACCTGGTCGTTGCCCTTGCCGGTACAGCCGTGCGACACGATCGTGCCGCGGTGCTTGCGTGCCGCCGCCACCAGGTGCTTGACGATCAGCGGCCGGGACAGCGCCGACACCAGGGGGTAGCGGTCCATGTAGAGCGCGTTGGCCCGGATCGCCGGCAGGCAGTACTCGGCGGCGAACTCGTCGCGCGCGTCCACCACCTCGGACTCGGCGGCGCCGCAGTCCAGGGCACGCTGCCGGATGGCGTCGAGATCCTCACCGCCCTGCCCGACGTCGACAGCGACAGCGATCACCTCGGCGCCGGTCTGCTCGGACAGGTACGGAATGGCGACAGAGGTGTCCAACCCGCCGGAGTACGCGAGCACGACCCGCTCGGTCATGACGTGATGTTCCCTTCAGCGGTGTCTTCCCGGCGGGCCCAGCCGGCGAGCTTGTCTCCGAGTGCCGCCCCGCCGACGGCCTCACGGGCCACCACGAGGATGGTGTCGTCGCCGGCGATGGTGCCGACGATCTCGGGCAGGCCCGCCCGGTCCAACGCGCTCGCCAGGTACTGGGCCGCACCCGGCGGTGTCCGCAGCACGGCGATGTTGCCGCTGGAGTCGACTCCGTTGAGCAGTTCGCGCAGCAGCCGTACCAGCCTGGCCGGCGCGGCCTCGGCGTCGCGCAGCGGTCGCTGCCCGTCCTCGGGGATCAGGTAGACGGCCGGACCGTCGCCGCCGCGCACCTTGACCGCGCCCAACTCCTCCAGGTCCCGCGAGAGGGTGGCCTGGGTGACGCCGACCCCGTCGGCGGCGAGCAGGTCGGCCAGCTCGGTCTGCGACCGGATCGACCGGTCACGGATCAGCTCCACGATCCGGGCGTGCCGGGCGGCGCGAGTCAGCGGCGCTGTCATCGCTGCCCTCCGGTGACGGCTTCGCCGGTCGCCTGGCCTCCCGTGCCGGTTCCCAGCAGGAACGTCAACAGCGCCTTCTGCGCGTGCAGCCGGTTCTCCGCCTGGTCGAAGACCGCGCTCTGCGGGCCGTCGAGCACCTCGTCGGTGATCTCCTCACCACGGTGTGCGGGCAGGCAGTGCAGCACTATCGCGTCCGGTGCGGCCTGACCGAGCAGCTCCTTGTTGACCTGGTACGGCAGGAACGGGGTGATCCGGTCCAACCCGTCGGACTCCTGCCCCATCGACGTCCACGTGTCGGTGGCCAGCACGTCGGCGTCGCGTACCGCCTGGGTCGGGTCGGTCAGCACCCGCACCGACCCGCCGGTCCGCGCGGCGATCTGGGCGGCCCGTTCCACCACTGCCGTGTCCGGCGCGAAACCGGCCGGGCCGGCGATCCGCACGTGCATCCCGGCGGTCGCCCCGGCCAGCAGGTACGACTGCGCCATGTTGTTCGCGCCGTCCCCCACGTACGCCAGGGTGCGGCCGGCCGTGCCACCGCACCGCTCCCGGATGGTGAGCAGGTCGGCCAGCAGCTGGCACGGGTGGAAACCGTCGGTGAGCGCGTTGACCACCGGCACCGTCGCGCCCGCCGCCACCTCGGCGATCCGCTCGTCACCGTGGGTCCGCAGCACGATCGCCGCGACGTAGCGGGACAGCACGCGCCCCGCGTCGGCGAGCGACTCACCGCGACCGAAGTGGGTGACCTGGGTGTCCACCACCAGGGGGTGCCCACCCAGCTCGGCGATCCCGGCGTCGAACGAGATCCTGGTCCGCAGGCTCTGCTTGTCGAAGAGCACGGCCACCGAGCGGGGGCCGACCAGCGGCCGGTGGCCGAACCGGTCCGCCTTCATCAGCGCCGCCAGGTCGAGGACCGCTGACTGTTCGGCCGGCGAAAGGTCGTCGTCGCGCAGGAAGTGCCGGGTCATCGAGTCGTCCCCGTCGTGGTGGTCACTGTGGCTGGTGCGATCTGCGCGCCGGCAGCGGCCGGGGCGGTCGCGTCCAGTGCGGCCGGCAGCGCGGCAAGGAAGGTGTCCGCCTGGGCGGCGGTGAGGATCAGCGGCGGAGCCAACCGGACCACACCCGGCTGCACCGGGTTGACCAGGAAGCCGGCTTCCCGCAGCGCCTCGGCCAGCACCGACGACACCGGCGCGGTGAGCGCCACACCGAGCAGCAGCCCGGACCCGCGTACCTCGGCGATCAGCGGGTGGCCCAGCGCCTCGATACCGTGGCGCAAACGCTCGCCGACCCGCTTGACGTTGTCGAGCAGGCCCTCGTTGGCGATGGTCGCCACCACGGCGAGCGCCGCCGCGCAACTGACCGGGTTGCCGCCGAACGTCGTGCCGTGCGAGCCGGGCGTGAGCAGGTCCGCGGCGGGACCGAAGGCCAGCGTCGCACCGATGGGCAGCCCACCACCCAGCCCCTTGGCCAGGGTGACCACGTCCGGCTCCACACCCTCGGCCTGGTGCGCGAACCAGTGCCCGGTACGCCCGACGCCGGTCTGCACCTCGTCGAGGACCAGCAGCGCGCCGTGCCGGGCGGTGATCCGTCGGGCCGCGGCGAGGTAGCCGGCCGGCGGGACCACGACACCGTTCTCACCCTGGACGGGTTCCAGGATCACCATGGCAGTGGCCTCGGAGACGGCCGCGTCGAGGGCGGCGACATCGCCGTAGTCGACGTGGGTCACCTCGCCGGGCAGCGGCCGGAACGGGTCGGCCTTGGCCGGTTGGCCGGTCAGCGCGAGGGCGCCCATGGTGCGGCCGTGGAAGCCGCCAGTGGTGGCCACCACCTGGGTGCGGCCGGTACGCCGGGAAAGCTTGAACGCCGCCTCGTTCGCCTCCGCGCCCGAGTTGGCGAAGAACACCCGGCCCGGGCGGCCGGCGAGCGCCAACAGCAGCTCGGCGAGGGCGACCGGCGGCTCGGCCACATAGAGGTTGGAGACGTGTCCAAGGGTCGCTACCTGCTTCGACACCGCCGCCACCACGGCCGGGTGGGCGTGGCCGAGGGCGTTGACCGCGATGCCACCCACCAGGTCCAGGTACTCCCGGCCGGCGTCGTCGACCACGACCGCGCCGTGACCGGAGACCAACGCCATCGGCGGTGTGCCGTAGTTGTCCATCATGGAGTGCTTCCACCGCTGCGCCAACGTGCTCATGTCGCGTCCGTCCCGTCTCCCGGCACCACCATCGTTCCGAACCCTTCCGAGGTGAACACCTCAAGCAACGTGGAATGCGCCACCCGGCCGTCGACGACGTGCGCGGCGGGCACTCCCCCACGCACCGCCCGAAGGCAGGCCTCCATCTTCGGCACCATCCCCGACTCCAGGCTGGGCAGCAGCTTGGCCAGGTCGTCCGCGGCGATCTCGGAGACCAGGCTGGTGGTGTCCGGCCAGTCCGCGTACAGGCCGGCCACGTCGGTGAGCACTACCAGCTTGCGGGCCCGCAACGCGATGGCCAGCGCCGCGGCGGCGGTGTCCGCGTTGAGGTTGTGCAGCACACCCTCCACGTCCGGCGCCACAGTGGAGATCACCGGGATCCGGCCGGCCTCGATCAGGTCGGTCACCGCTGACACGTCGACCGACTCGACGTCCCCGACCTGACCCACGTCGACCGGGACCCCGTCCACGTACGCCGGACGTCGCACCGCTGTGAACAGCCGGGCGTCCTCGCCGGAGAGGCCGACGGCGTACGGACCGTGCGAGTTGATCAAACCGACCAGCTCCCGGCCCACCTGACCGACGAGCACCATCCGGACCACGTCCATCGCCTCGGCGGTGGTCACCCGCAGACCACCGCGGAACTCGCTGGCGATGCCGAGGCGACCCAGCATGGCGGAGATCTGCGGACCGCCGCCGTGCACCACCACGGGCTTCAGGCCGGCGTAGCGCAGGAAGACCATGTCGGCAGCGAACGCCCGCTGCAACTCCGGGTCGGTCATCGCGTTGCCGCCGTACTTGACCACCACCGTCGAGCCGCTGAAGCGTGCCAACCAGGGCAACGCCTCGATCAACGTCTCCGCCTTCACCTGCGCGCGAGCCAGATCGCTGCTGAGACTCACAGGGCCGGCCTTTCGTTCGTGACTGCGCGACTCCGCCGCGCTGCGTTCCTCGCGCTCACGTCGAGTACGCCGAGTTCTCGTGCACGTACGCGTGGGACAGGTCGTTGGTCCAGATCGTGGCGGCCGACGTACCAGCGTGCAGGTCGATCCGGATGGTCACGTCCCGCCCGGTCAGGTCGACCTTGGAGCGGTCCTCGGCGGCGGCGCCGCGGCGGCACACCCACACCCCGTTGACCGCCACGTCCACCTCGTCCGGCTCGAACGCGGCGGTGGTGGTGCCGACGGCGGCCAGGATCCGACCCCAGTTGGGGTCGTTGCCGAACAACGCCGTCTTGACCAGGTTGTTGCGGGCCACCGCGCGGCCCACCTCGACCGCCTCGTCCTCGTCCGCCGCGCCGACCACGTCGATGGCGATCTGCTTGGTGGCGCCCTCGGCGTCGGCCACCAACTGCTGGGCCAGGTCGTGACAGGCCGCGGTGACGGCGGCGGTCAGCTCGGCCGGCGTCGGCTCGATGCCGCTCGCGCCGCTGGCCAGCAGCAGCACGGTGTCGTTAGTGGACATGCAGCCGTCGGAGTCGACCCGCTCGAAGCTGACCCGGGTAGCCGCCCGCAACGCCTCGTCCAGCGTCGCCGGCCCGGCCACCGCGTCGGTGGTCAACACGCAGAGCATGGTGGCCATCCCGGGCGCGAGCATTCCGGCGCCCTTGGCCATGCCGCCGACCGTCCAGCCGCTCCCCCGGGTCACAGTGGTCTTCGGCCGGGTGTCCGTGGTCATGATCGCCTCAGCGGCGGCCGGGCCACCGTCGCGGGACAGCCCACGGATCGCCGAGCGGACGCCCGGCAGCAGCTTCGGCATCGGCAGCCGCTCACCGATCAGGCCGGTCGAGCAGACAGCGACCTCACCGGCGCCGAGGATCAACCGTGGGCTGACCGCTGTCAGCGCGGCGGCGGTGTGCTCGGCGGTGGCGTGCGTGTCCTGGAAGCCGGCCGGACCGGTGCAGGCGTTGGCACCACCGGAGTTGAGCACCACGGCGCGGACCACACCGCCCTGCACCACCTGCCGGGTCCAGAGCACCGGCGCGGCCTTGACCCGGTTGGTGGTGAAGACACCGGCCACACCGGCGTCCGGGCCGTCGTTGACCACCAGGGCCACGTCCGGGCCGCCGCCGGTCTTGAGGCCGGCGGCCACACCGGCCGCCCGGAACCCCCGAGGGGTGGTGACGCTCACGGGGTGACGCCCCACATCGACAGGCCCGTCGTCTCCGGCAGGCCGAGCATCAGATTGGCGTTCTGTACGGCCTGACCGGCCGCGCCCTTGCCCAGGTTGTCCAACGCGCTGAGCACGATCAGACGACCCGAGTCGACGTCGACGGTGGCCTGAAGGTGACACGAGTTGGAGCCCAGGGTGGCGGCGGTGTGCGGCCAGCGGCCCTCCGGCAGCACGTGCACGAACGGCGCGTCCGCGTACGCCCGGGCCAGCACCTCCTGCGGGTCGACGCCGCGCGCCGGCACCGCGGTGACGGTGGCCAGGATGCCGCGCGGCATCGGTGCCAGGACCGGGGTGAGCGACAGGCCGGTCGCGCCGGTGGCCTGCTTGATCTCCGGGACGTGCTGGTGGGTGCCCACCCGGTACGGCGACATGTCGCCCATCACCTCGCTGGCCAACAGGTGCGGCTTGGCCGCCCGGCCGGCGCCGGAGGTGCCGGAGGCGGCGACCACCACCACGTCGGCGGGGTTGGCCGCGCCGTCGGCGATCAGCGGCGCGAGCGCCAGGGTGATCGCGGCGGCGTAGCAGCCGGTGTTCGCCACCCGGGTGGAGCCGGCGATCAGCTCCCGCTGGCCGGGCAACTCGGGCAGGCCGTAGGTCCACTGGCCGGCGTGCGTGCCGCCGTAGTACTGCGCCCAGGCGTACGGGTCGGCCAGCCGGTGGTCGGCGCCCAGGTCGACGATCCGCACCTCGGCCGGAAGCTGGGCCGCGAGAGCCGCCGACTGGCCGTGCGGCAGGGCCAGGAAGACCAGGTCCGCGTCGGCCAGGATCGTCGGATCGGTCTCGCCGAGCACCAGGTCGAGCCCGGTGAGCTGCGGGTGCACCACGTCGACGCGGTGCCCGGCCTGGCTGTGTGCGGTGGCGGCGACAAGGTCGAACTCCGGGTGCCCGGCGATCAGGCGCAGGAGTTCACCCCCGGCGTACCCGCTCGCTCCGGCGACCGCGACTCGGATCCCCATACTCACCTCCGCATGACTATGCAGCGAAGATTAACAAGGACGACTCACGAGTGCAAGTTCATGCAGCCGAGTGCATGGTAATGAATAGATGAACCCCGTCGACCAACGCGCTGGGTGTCCCCTGCCAGACGAACCCGGCAGAGGACACCCCGTGTCAGTTCACCCGCTCGGACAACCCGTGCTGACGCTCGTACGTCCTCAGGGCCGCATCCCATGCCTCCGTGTATTCGCTCGGCCCCATACCGAGATCGCCGTGTCCACGCACCGCCTCACGAAGCAGTTTGATGAGCTCGGGAACGGTCTCTCGACGTTCCTCCACGTACCGGCGGAACACCTCGGCGAACTGCTCACCGGTCAACCGCGCCGCATGCGAGGTCACCGGATCGTCCTCAAGATTTTGCAGCACCGCACACCAGCGACGAGTCAGCTCGTCCGCCTGGGTCGCCCTGATCTTCTGCAACTCATGCTCACACTCAAGCCTGATCCGATCCTCCCAGTACGGCCGGAGCCGCTCTCGGACCCGCTCGTCCGGACTGACGCGAATGAGTACACCGAAGTGTGGCACCGCACCCTCGCGTGGCCAACGCTGACCACCGAGATGGCCGTTCAGCACACGCTCAAGATCATGCGAGCGGTGCGGCTCATGTTCACGGGCCACGTCCACCGCCCGTTCCCGAACAATCCCGGCAGCCCACCCCAGGTAGCGCTCTGCGCGGAGCCGAAGCTCCTCGTAGGTCATGTTCTGCGCGGTCCAGTTGAAAACGACGTGCAGCCGGAAGTCGAACGCGTCCCCCTTGGCCGGCACCAGGATCGGCCCTGGGACGTCCTGACGGAACGTCGCCGTGGTGGGGACGACTGGCGGTGGTGGGGGTGGCGGAAGGGGAAGCTCAGCTGGCGGAAAGAGCACATGCCACCAACGACGACGGTCCACCTGTGTGGGTACGGGTGGTCTGGTGCCGGGACCACCAGGCGGATTCATGATCATGGCATCTCCTCATCGATCAGGCGTTGTACGTCGTCGAGCAGGTCGTTGTGGGGCATCACGGGACGCCATACGTGGTGGAGCTGATGGTCCAGGCGATGACGCAGTGCAGGCTGTCCAGCGATCACGTGGCGCACGAGCTGAAGGCAGTGGCCGGCGACGACCGGCTGCCCGTCCGCCCGGTCCAGCCAGAATCCGAGGGTCCGCCACGAGCGGTATGCCGTCCACGGCAGGCTGAGCGCGGTCGCCCAGAGCACGGCCAGGTCGGCCAGACGAACTGTTCCCTGATCGACCAGGTACAGCAGCTCCGGCCAGTGTTCTCTGGGCGGTTCCGCCCAACGGTCCGCGAGCACCCGCAGAGTCCGTGCGGCGTGGAGTTGCACCTCGGGATCGGCGGCCGCGGTCCAACCCACCAGCGCCGGCACGACGCTTGCCGCGTGACCATTGCGGTACACCTCGACCAGCCCTCGGACGACGGAGTTGTTCCACCGCTGCATCCGGGCATGCGCCACCTGGCGCAACTGCACCAACGCCGCATCCGGCCAGAGCTGGGCCAGCCCCAGGCTGTACGCGCGCGCCACGGTGTCGCGGAGATGAGCTGCCGGGCCGGCGGTCCACCTACCGAGTTCGGTTCGGACCCGATGGTGCAACGTCGGCTGCATGGCCATGGCGACCAGCACGATGGCCGCGGCCTGCCGAACCCCGGCGCGCCGTTCCCGGGCCAATACTCCGACCGTGTCGAGGGCCGCTTGCACGTCACGGGTCGCCGACCAACCGATGGCTCCGGCGGCGGCCTGTCGGACCGCCGGAAGGTCTCCCCGGATCAGGTCTGCCAGCCAGTCGAGGAGCTCAGCCGGAGACCACCATTCAGTCCATGCGACTTCCAGCAGCGCCGATCTGAGCGGCTCCGTCTTCACCGGGAAGTCGATCCGGCACCCACCCGGCACGCGTACGTCGTTCAGCCGGGTGACGGCCTGGCTCAGTGTCGACCCCAACAACGCCTCGATCGCCGACGCACGAAGGGGCGCACCGGTCGACGTCACTTCTTGGAAATGCAGTCGGGCCAGACGTTGAGCTGCGTGGTGAATCTCGGCCACGGGCTGTCCGGCAAGCACGGCGCAGGAGAGGCGGAACGCTCGCACCTCCTCGTTGGTGAACCCGTCGATCTCATCGCCGCCGCGTCGCAGGTCGAGGATCTCGACGGCTCGCTCTCGAAGTTGAAGCGGCAGAAACTGCTCCAGCCGCTCGGTCAGGGTGCCAGCCTTGGGAACGGTCCGAGCGATCGTCTCGACAACCTTCAGGACTTCGCTGGGTGAGGGTTCTCCGGCCAGGTAAGCCGACAACAGTGGATGTTCGGCGCAGTCGACGTCCACGTACCGCTCCAGGCAACGCCCGTCGCACGTGTCCACGCACCAGCCGACACACCGCCCGCTGAGTTGACGGCGAAGTTGCGCCCGAAACACCTCAGCTGCCGGGGCTGCACGGTGTTCCACAACGTGGCCGACGAGGTCGTGTCTCCGTCGGGAGAAGTCCCCTGCCAGGACCAGTGTCGTGCCTGACGTCGCAGCCCTGGCAGCTAGCGCCACGAGTGTGAACCCGTCGACCTCGCGGAGTCCAAGCTCGCTCAGCCGGAGCACGTAGCCGTGACCGGCGGGCAATGGCGTCTCAGCGCCGAGCAGATCGGACAACTGCTCGACACCGAGCACACGGACCCGGCCAAAGCCGTGTTTCCGTGCCACCGCCAGGGTGGCCGAGGTAATCAGTCCACTCCCGACCGGACCGGAGAGGCAGACCAGGTAGTGGTGCTGGAGGTGGTGGTCGAGCCGGTGATCACTGGGCGTGTGCGCGTACCCGCTGGCGATCTCGCGGACGCTGGCCTCGACCAGACTTTCGAACCAGACGCGCCCAGCGCCGTCGGATCGTGCAGCGGTGACGTTGACCGTGCCAATCGCGACGGCGCCATGTCCGGTAGCGTTCTGCCCCTGAACCCGAACATCACCGACGTCGATGCTCGACCTACCCAGTAGGCCGGCGAGCCCGCGCAGCACGTCGGTCGGGTCAAGGAGATCCTCAGGTTCGTCCGCCTCCTCCTCCGGCGGCTCCTCGGGTAGGTCCTCTGCCGAGCCCGGCTTCCCCTCGCCATCGCCGGAACCTGTTGCTGTCGATCCGTCCCGCGATCCGCCCAGCACACCATCGTCGGCGTCACCACTCGGGTCATCGAGTGCTGGCGCCTCCGACACGTCGTGCAGCAGGTTCTCCAGATCCCAATCCGTCCCAGCGGAGGCAGTGAAGTGCCGACCGGTCATCGGGGATCGCCTCGCCTCGTGCCGAAGTTCGCGTCGCGACCGAGCGAGCCGATCGCCGTCGCACCGTGGCCGATCGCGTTCTGCCCCTTGACGCGGATATCGCCGGTACGAATTCCACCGTGACCTGTCGCGCTGTTCGCTGCCTGTGCCTCGCCGTTGTCCGTAGGCCCCTCCGCAGCCTGGGCGGGGCCTTCTCCATCGGTCGGCACGACGCCCGGGACCGAGGCGCCGCTGAGATCCTCGTCCACCACACAGAGCCAGGCGTACTCGCGGAATTCCTTGTCCGGATGGGCCACCTCGACCCGCACGAAACGCTCAGGCCGCATCTCTTCCGGATACTCGCTGACCACGTCCCGGAAGATCTCGGTCGAGACGACGAGCGCCACCCCGGCCCCGGGAAAGGCTGCCAGGGCCTTCTTCACCGGATCGGCTTCGCAGAGGCGACAGACGAAGACGACGGCGTTGCCGGGGAAGCCGTTCGCACCGTCCAGGTGCACCAAACCCTGGTGCACGGCCACCCGGAGTCGAATTCGGGCAACGGGGAGGCGGCTACTGTTGTGGTCGCGCAGCCGCCGGTTCAGCTCCGGCACGAACCTACCGATGACACGAGACTCGGACACCTCGCGGGGCACGATTGCCAGCTCGCCGTCGCCCGCCTGCTGCGTAGTCCAGGCCACACGGTCCAGGCCGACAGCGCCAGCGGCCTCGTGCAGCAGCTCTCGAAAATGCCGTTGCGCCTCATACTGTTGCAGGTTGCTGCGTCGGCTGTACCGTTCCATATCTACGGAGATCAACAGTCGCCGTTCGGGATGTTGCATCAAGTTCCCGCCCTTCGTCACCCGGCTCGCCCCACGGGCAAGCGCCGCAGGAGCCATCGAACCGTCGGGGACTGATCGGGATCCCGTAGAAGTACGGCATCATCTCCGGGCTGTCGAAGAACAGTCATCCCGTCCTGTTCGGGGGTCAGCTACACACCCGGACGGTGTCCTTGTCCCATGAGGACGAATCTGTTTGAGCTGCTGCTAGCCCTCGAATGGTCACCGATGGCTGTGCTGGTGTTGATGGCCGTCCGCCTACTGGTCGACATCGCCACCGAAACAGGGGCATCGCGCTCCGCACAGGAACGGCTACGCTTCGGCAGCTGTCAGTGGAGAAGGAGGCTGAGGCCGCAGATGCGACGACCACGAGAGCTATCTGGTGGCGAGTGGCCCTACGGCACATTCCTGCAACGGCTCGCGCCGCCAGTTCGGATGACGCTCCTGGCGCTGGGCGTCCGCCGTCAGGTTCCCGCCGGGCAGATTGTGATCCACGAGGGCATACGGGAGTCTCACCTGGTGCTCCTCGAAGAGGGCCTGACCAAGATTACTGCCACGCTGCCGGATGGCCGGTCCGCCCTGCTGTCGCTGCGAGTCGGTGGTGATCTCGTGGGCGAAATGTCGGCGCTGAACAACGCACCCCGCTCCGCAACCGTCACGACCTGCGGGCCCGCAAGGTACAGCGTGATTCAGCCGGACCGGTTCAAGCGGTTCCTGAAGGAACATCCAGAGGCCGCCCTTGAACTCGCCGCGATGGTGTCCGACCGGCTGCGCTGGTCCAATCGACGGCGGATCGACTTCACGTCATACCCGGTGAAACTGCGTGTCGCCCGGGTGATCGCGGAACTTTGCCGGACCCATGGTCGACAAGAGCTCGATGGCATCGTCATCGACGTCCGACTCACGCAGCCCGACCTGGCGACAATCTGTGGCGCCTCCGAGACCTCCATTCAGAAGGCGCTGCGGGAGCTACGGACGGACGGACTGGTCGACACCGATTACCGCCGGATCACCGTCCGCGATCTACCAAACCTGCGGACGCTCGGCAACCTGGAATCCAGCGACGACTGAGGGCCTCCTCTGGCGTCCGAAGGAGGATGCCCGTCGACTCCGTCAGGCGCCGCCACCCGGTGGCGCCGAGGCGCTCCGCCGGGGGGACAGCGACCGCCGCGTCCCGTGCCGCGACCGCCTCCTCGACGGTGAGCGTCCGGTCTGGTGCCCGGCCTGGCTGTGTACGGCTGCGGCGACCCAGTCGAACTCCGAGTGGCCGGCGATCAAGTGCAGCAGTTCGCCCCCGGCGTACCCGCTCGCTTCGGAGCGGTGGGATGGTTGTCGAAGAAGTACGGCAGCCAACGCTGACAGAACGCGCCGAACGGCCGGACCGCGGGACAGACCCGCCGGCTGAGGCCGGACAGGGACACCACGTCCCGCCGGTCGGTCTGGTGGAACAGGCCGATGGTGACGTCGAAGACGCCGCGTCGCACGGCGGCCTGGACACCAGCGGCGAGGATGTCCGCATCCAACTCGTCGACGCTGGCGTCCCGCCTGAGCAACTCGCCGGCCACGGCCGGCAACAGGTTGTTGCCGACGACCGTGATCAGTTTCGGATTCGGCACGAGGTCGATGACTGACGACGAGTAGCCCGAGACGTTGACGAAGGCCTCGGTGAAGGGCAGCAGGACCTTCGCCGTGCCCCATGCCTCGACCAGTTCCGACGCCGACCGCGACACCTCGTCGACCAGGTACAGGTGGGTGGCGAGGACGGCGTACCGGACACGCGGATCACCGGCCAGCAGCTGCGCGACCCGGAACTCCTCGGCGCTGAAGCCGAGCCGGGCGAGCATGTAGACGCGGGCCAACTCGCGGGCCTCGGCGGTCGTCAACAACACCTCGGCCGACCCCGCGCGCGGCAAGGGGACGCCCGACGACGACCGGCGCGAACGCGGGCCCTCCTCGTCCACGGCGCCGATCGCATCGTGGAGCGTCGAGAGGATGCTGCCGGCCGGCAGCGGTGGAGCGTCCGGGCCACCCCGACACAGGTGAACAAGGTCCGGCCAGTGCGTCGACAAGCGGCTCATGACATCCCGGCACGCCTCGGCGTGGGACTGACCCCGTCGTGACGCGAGCCGCTCGATGCCGCGGAGCAGGTGCTCGGCCGGCGAGCCCGGGGTGGTCTCCTCGCGTAGCCGAACGACAGCGGCCGGCAGGCTCCGGTCGGCCGTCAGCCCGAAGTAACCGTCGAGGGTGTCGAGGTCGGCCGCGCCGAAGCGCACCGCCACCGGCTTCCCCGTCACCACCCGCTTCCAGTAGTGCGCGCTGAGGGCGGCGGGATCCGCCAGCAGCGCGCCGAGATCGCCGGACTCCGGCGACGGTCGCCCCGGCGGCAGCACACGCCGCAGCAACGCGCGAACGAAATCGTCGTTGCGCGCGGTCACCTCGGCGGAAGCGGCCTGGAACCAGACCTCGGACGCCAGCTTGGCGGTCTGCCTCTCCTCGTTCACGGATTCGAGGTAGGTGTCCAGCTTCTCCTTCTCCGGGTGTGTCGGGCGTTCGCCCAGCGAGGGGGCCGCCAGCCGGAGGTACATCCCGAACAACTCGCCAGTGATCTCGCGGCCCGCAGCGCCCAGGTCGAAGAGGTCGTCGGCCAGCACAGAGCCGAGGGCACCGAACACACACCCGGTGGTCAGCGACGCGTCGTCGGCGACGTCAGCGGCCGCGACGCACAGATCGACGATGAAGCGCCGCAGGGACAGCGCCGCCGCATTCCCGTCGGTCGAACCCCAGATCGGGCCGGCGGGCCGGGACGCGACAGCCGTCGACAGGAGCCGCTGCAGAGCGACCAGCACGCCGTGCAGTTCCTCGGCGAGTTCACTGACCGGCCGGCGCTGTGGCGCTGACTGCGCGCGCAGGACCGCAGCGAGGTCGTACCGCGTGACGATGTCCCGGATGTGCTCCGGCGCCATCTCCCGGATCACGATCCGCGCCCGCTTGCGCACCTCCTCCCGCAGGTCGGTGTAGAGCGGCATGTTGAGGGCGCCCTGCAGGTCGTACTGCATGCGCAGAACGAGTCGCTGCGCGATGGGCGCGTCGTCGTCGACGGCCGTGGCCAGCGTGGCCCGGCGAAGCCGGTCGAGGGAAACCCCCGCGCTCTGCCGCTCGTACCAGGCGCGAAAGCCCTCGTCGCGCAGGAGATGACGGTCCGGGTCGACGACGAAGCCGGGCCGGGACGCGGCAGCCGCGAGCGCCGCGACGACCCGGGGCATCTCATCGGCGAGGAGCTCCAGGAAGGGACGCCCGTCCCCGGTCGCCAACAGGAACCGGTCGAGAGCCGACCCCGAGAGGTCCCCGGCGCCGAGGAAGCCGGTGCCCTCGTCGGTCCGGTGGAACGCCGCCATGATCGCACTGCGTGGCCCGCCAGCGGACGTACGGTACCGGTGATGGACCAGCCGACTCGCGGCGAAGATCGTGTGACACGGCGTCGCGATGTCCTGAAGATGGACGACTCTCGGGCGGCCGTCGTCGAAGAAACGGGCCTGGGCGGCGAGCGCCTCGTCCACCCGGGCCTGAGAGGGAAAGATGCAGCTGTCCTCGTCGCTCCACGCGGTGCCGTCGTCGTCGACGAAGCACTGCCGCAGGAGCCGATTCGTGCGGGGCAGGTAGGTGAGCCCCTGCCCCGAGGGCCCTCGACCGGTGCCCATCGTCCAGGTGACGATCACCTTGAACTCGTCCATGAAGGGGCTGTTGTCGACGTGCAGGGTGTTGTCCCGCGCCACGACGTCGAGTGGCTGCGTGTCCTTCGCCCGCAAGTCGATGATCTTCACGGGTCCGCCGAGGGCGTGCGCGACGAGCGCGACCAGCAGCGGATGAGCGAACGCCTCCCGGAATTCCGGATGCTCGACCAGGGAGCCCGCGTCCGCGACGTTCAGGTAGTTGTGCAGCGAGCCACGGCTGCCCCTGGTGTCGATCGCCGAGTCGTACGCCCGCCGCGCGCTGTCGAAACGCTCGGGTGGGACGAGCCCGGCGAAGCTGAGCGCACCCTCGGCCGCGAGGTTCCCGCTCAGCGAGGCGAAGGTGTCCCGGAGGAGCGGACCGGCCGCCTCCGCCCGGCACGCGCCGTCGACGATCGCCTCGATCTCGCGTCGGAACCTCGTGGCTTCCCGCTCCCGCCGCAGTTGCCGATACGACGCAGGGCTGGCCAGCTCGTCAGCCGGGACGAGCGGCGCGTACCGAGGACTCATATCGCCGGACTCCCGACCACCAACGTCGACTGGGTGAGATCCGGGTAGTGCTCCAGGCGGGCCAGCGCCCGTCGGACCTCTTCCACGGCGCTGACGTTTCCGCACTGACCGTACGCCTGTTCGAGTTGGCCAAGGATCGTCCGGACGGAACGGAAGTTGCCGAGGGACTCCTCGACCCGCCAGGCCCGCTCCAACCAGGTGCAGCCCTCCTCGACCTCGCCCGAGCGGAGGCCGGTCGCGCCGAGCAGACGCAGGGCCAGCGCCCGGCCGTAGTCGTTGCCGCGCTCCTCGCACATGGCGAGGCTGCGCAGGCCGAGCCCTCGAGCCCAGGAACAATGGCCCAGTTCGTTCAGGGCTCGGGCCGCGTCGTACAGCCCCCGGGCCTCGCGGACGACATTGTTGCCGTTGCGGGATTGCCGGGCCGCCCGCAGCCCCCAGCCCAGCGCGTCCCGGTAGTCACCCGACCGGAGACAGAGCTCGGCCATGGCGTGATGCGACGACGCCCGACCGGAATCGTCGCCGGACGCCGCCTCCAGCGCCATGGAGGCGCGCAACTGCTCCTTCGCCGGCTCAAGCTGGCCGATGTCCGCGTAGGCACGCCCCAGGGCGCGTCGGGACAGCGCCTCCATCGCCGGGTCACCGCCGGCCGCCGCGGCAACGGCTTCCCGCTGGACGGACAGCGTTCTCGTGACGTCCTGACGCCAGTAGAGGAACGTGTTGAGTGCCCGTGCGAACCGGGTGATGAAGGCGAAGTCGTCGTCGGCCCGGGCCTGCTCGATGAGGTAGGTGATGGCCGCGGTGATCGACTCGAACCAGGAGAGGGCCTGCGACACTGTGAAGCTGGCCGACCCGGCGACAGTCAGCAGCTCCTGGTCCACGGGCAGGGAGTCCCGGTGTGGATCGATGGCGCGATCGGCGGCGTAGCTCAACGCCAGGTAGACGGTGCGGATGCGGCGCGCGGTCAGCTCCTGCTCGGCGGGATCCAGCACCTGCCCGAGCGTCTCCGCGAGATAGGCCTTCATCAGGTCGTGGAAGCGGTAACGGCCGGGGCTGATCTCGTCGATGAGGGATGCCAGGCACAGGGACTGGAGAGTGCGGTCACACACCCGCCGTGGCTGGTCGAGGACGAGACAGAGCACCGCCACCGAGCACTCGTTGCTGGGCAGCATGGACGCGACGTAGAGGACCTTCGTCGTTGCCGCGTCGAGGTCGTCGAGCGACCAGGAGATGACGCGACCGACCTCGATGCCCAGGCCGGCGTCATCGAGGAAGCGAAGTGGGCTCTGTTCCTCCTCGATTCCCCTCGCGGCGTCGTCGATCGTCCAGGTGGTCTGGATGGCGAGCTTCGCCGAGACGATGGCCAGCGCCAACGGATGCCCCTCCAGAAGCTGCACGATGCGTTGGGCGGCGGCCTGCTCCCGTTCGACGCGGACGAACCCGACGCGTTCGGCGATCAGCTCCACCCCCTCGTCGAGGGTGAGCAACGGAAGTTTGATGACCCGGGCGTCGTGACGAACGCTCATCTCCGGGATCGCCCGGCGGCTGGTGACCACCAGCACCGACCCGAAGCCCGGCACCAGGTCGCGAACCTGCTCGTACGAGCCCACGTTGTCCACGATCACGAGGCACCGCCGGCCGGCGGTGACGGCGCGGAAGACACCGCCCCACTCCGCCTCGTTGTCCGGAAGGTCGGACCGGTTGATCCCCAGCGTGGCCAGGAAGCTGCGCAGGGCGTCCCGGGTCTCGATCCGCGGTGTGCCGGAGTACGCGCACATGTCGACGAAGAACTGCCCGTCGGGGTATTCGGCGATGCGCGAGCTGGCCCAGGCGACAGCGAGGGTGGTCTTCCCCGAGCCGGCCAGACCCCACAGCATGCAGCAGCGCGAGCCCGGCGTCGTCATCGCCTCGTCCATCTCGTGCAGCAGGTGGTGCCTGCCGACGATCCTCCCGACGCCGCCCGGGAGCATGTGCGGTGGCTCGGGGACGCGCTCCGCCGCTCGCGGCTGTTCGACGTAGATCGCGCCGGAGGAACCCACCTGGAGGACCTGGTGCGCCAACAGGCCCTCGGCCACGTTGCGCGACGAGCTTCCGGAGGCGGGCTCCATGTCGGTCACCTCCGGCTACATCGTGATGTCGCCGACGCGCTGGGCCTGCACCAGCTTGCCCACGTTGCTGGAGGCCACCACGTTGGTGCTGCCGATCGACGTCGTCCCCTGCCGGAGCTCCCGCAGGAACTCCGGATCCTCGGCCGCGCACCGGGTCAGGAGCACACGGAGTCGCGCCATGTCGTCAGCCGAGACGTCGCCCTGCGCCACCCGGTCCAGGGATTCGAGCATCCCCGCCGGCTCGTCGCTGCGGACGAACCGCCGCCGGATCAGGTCGACGAGTGCTGCCCCGGACCCCTCGGCGATCTTGACGAGCGCCGCGGCGACGATTGCCTCGATCATGCGCTGCTCCTTGACCTGAAGGCCTGCGACAGGCGTCGGCGCTCACCCCTTCGCCAGGCAAGGCTACCGATTCGTGTCGACCTCGGAAAGGCTCGTGACGTGGTCGGCAACGTCGACGCCGAGCCTCCGGCCGGTCACCCGAAGGCCATCCTGCATCGACACCGACGCATGTCACCGGCAACTGATGCCTGGTGCCAGCCACGACGGCCCGACCACTGGGCCATCGCCGCCGACGAGGGCCGGCGCGGCCTGTCGGAAGCCCGACACGGCACAGCCGGCGGCGAAACGACGACGGCCCCGCTACCCGCTGCCGGGTACCGGGGCCGTCGTCGGTCGCGTCAGGCGCCGCGCAGGGTGGCGCCGAGGCGCTCCGCCGCGACGGCGACCGCCGCGTCCCGTGCCGCGACCGCCTCCTCGACGGTGAGCGTCCGGTCCGGTGCCCGGAAGGTGAGCTTGTACGCCAGCGACCGGCGGCCGGCGCCGAGCTGCGCGCCGGAATACACGTCGAACAGCCGTACGTCCTCCAGCAGCTCACCGGCGCCCGCCTCCAGCGCCCGGCGCACCTGCTCCGCCGGCACCGACTCGTCCACCACCAGGGCCACGTCGATCAGCGCCGGCGGGAAGCCGGAGACCGTCGGCGCTGGCGTGACCGGGGTCGGCGGCAGCGTGTCGAGGTTCAGCTCCATCGCGCTGGTGCGGCGGGGCAGTTCCAACGCCGCGACCACCACCGGGTGCAGCTCGCCGGCGTGTCCGACGACCGAGCCGTCGACCCGCAGCTCGGCGCAGCGACCCGGGTGCCACGGGGCGTACTCGGCGGCGCGCACCTCGACCCGCTCGTCGGGGATCCCGGCGGCGGCCAACACGTCACGGGCCGCCTCGATCGCGTCCGCCCAGCCGGCCGGTCGGCCCGGACCCCACCAGCCGGCCGGGTCCAGGTCGCCGGAGAGCACCACCGCGACGTGCACCGGCTGCGCCGGCACCACCGCGTCGGCGGCCGCGAACTCCTCGTCGGTGGGGCGTCGGTCCACGCCCATCGCCGGCGGGCTGCCGGCGCCGACGCGCGGGTGGAAGACCGCACCGATCTCGTAGAGGGCCAGGTCGCGGTGACCCCGGCCGAGGTTGCGCTTGAGGATGCCGAGCAGCGGGCCGAGCAGCGTGGTGCGCAGCAGCGGCTCCTCCTCGGACAGCGGGTTGGCCAGTCGCACCGCGGGCCGGCGCGGATCGTCGGCCGGCAGGCCGAGCTGGTCGGCCAGCTCCGGCGACACGAACGGGTGCGCAAGCACCTCCACGTACCCCCGCTCGGCCAGCGACCCGGCGACGGCCCGGCGGCGACGCTGCCGCGGGGTCAGACCGCGCCCCGGCGGCGCGGTCGGCAGCACCGACGGCACCCTGTCGTACCCGTCGAGGCGGACCACCTCCTCGACCAGGTCGGCCGGGTCGGTCAGGTCGGGCCGCCAGGTCGGCGGGGTGACGCTCAGCACCGTCCCGACGCCGCTGGCCACGCCGACCGAGCCCGGGTCCTCGGACAACCGGTCCGCGCCCTGCGCGACGGTGCAGCCGACCCGCTCCAGCAGGGCGACCACCCGCGCCGGCGGGTACTCGACGCCGACCCGCCGGGTCGGCAGGTCAGCCGGAAGACTGATCGGGGTACGCGGCCGGACGTGGTCGATGTCCAGGATCTCCGCACTCGGGGTGCCCCCGCCGTGCTCGGTGAGCAGCCCCACGGCCCGCTCCAGCGCGACCAGCGGCACCGCCGGGTCGACGCCCCGCTCCCAGCGCTTCGCGGCCTCGCTGAACAGCTTGTGCCGGCGGGCCGTGCGCCCGACCATCGCCGGATCCCAGTGGGCGGCCTCGAAGAGCACGTTGGTGGTCTTTCCGGTGTCGACCTCGCTGGTCTCGCCGCCCATCACCGCCGCGAGCGAGATCGGGCCGGTGTCATCGCAGATGACCATGTCGTCGGCGGTGAGCACCCGGCTGACCCCGTCGAGGGTGGTCAGCTTCTCCCCCGCCTCGGCGCGACGGACCACCAGCGGCCCGGCGATCCGGGCGGCGTCGAAGGCGTGCATCGGCTGGCCCAGCTCCAACATCACGTAGTTGGTGATGTCGACGGGCAACGAGATGCTGCGGATGCCGGCGGTGACCAGCCGCTGCTGCATCCAGGACGGGGTGGGCGCGGTCGGGTCGACCCCGCGGACCAGGCGGGCCGTGAACCTGTCACAGCCGACCGTGTCGCGGACCTCCACCGGGTACGCCGGCGTCTCGGTGCCCGCCGGGGCCGGCACCCGGGCCGGGTCGCGCAGCGGCACGTCGAACGCGTGCGACAACTCCCGGGCCAGGCCGCGCAGGCTCAGCGCGTACCCCCGGTCAGGGGTGATCTCCAGATCGAGGACGACGTCGTCGAGGCCGACCACCGGGCGCGCGTCGTCGCCCGGCTTGGCCGTCACGTCCGGCCCCAGCACGATGATGCCGGAGTGGTCGTCGCCCAGGCCCAACTCCTTGGCAGAGCAAATCATGCCCGCCGAGTTGTGCCCGTACGTCTTGCGGGCGCCGATGGCGAAACCGCCGGGCAGCACGCCGCCGGGCAGGATCACCACCACCCGGTCACCGACGGCGAAGTTACGGGCACCGCAGACGATCTCCTGCGGCTCACCGGTGCCGTTGGCGGCACCCACGTCGACCCGGCAGAACCGGATCGGCTTCTTGAACCCGGTCAGCTCCTCGATCTCGCGGACCTCGCCGACGACCAACTGGCCGGTGACGGTCTCGGCCAGGTCCACAGCGGACTCGACCTCGATGCCGAGGTCGACAAGGGCCTGCTCCAGGTCACCGGTGGGCAGGTCGGCGGGGAGGTCGACGTACTCCCGCAGCCAACTGACAGAAACTCGCATGACTTCAGACCACCGTTCCCGTGTCTCGTACCCGCATCGCCTACGCCCCGGTCCCGAGCGCGCGGCTGAACCGCACGTCGCCCTCGAAGAGATGGCGGATGTCGCTGACCCCGTGCCGGACCATCAGGGTCCGGTCGATGCCCATGCCGAACGCGAATCCGGAGTAGACCTCCGGGTCGACGCCGCAGGCGCGCAGCACCCGGGGGTTGACCATGCCGCAGCCACCCCACTCGACCCACTGCGGGCCGTCACGGTGCTCCGGGAACCACACGTCGAACTCCGCCGACGGCTCGGTGAACGGGAAGTAGTGCGGCCGCCACCGGGTCTTCGCCTCCGGGCCGAACATCGCCCGGGCGAAGTGGTCCAACGTGCCCCGCAGGTGCGCCATCGTGATGCCCTTGTCCACCACGAGGCCCTCGGCCTGGTGGAACACCGGGCTGTGGGTGGCGTCGATCTCGTCGGTGCGGTAGACGCGACCCGGCACGATCACGTAGATCGGCGGCTTGCGGCTGAGCATCGTGCGGGTCTGCACCGTCGAGGTGTGCGTACGCAGCACCAGGCCGGAGCCCTCCGGTGCGATGTGGAAGGTGTCCATCAACCCGCGTGCCGGGTGGTCGGCGGGGATGTTCAAGGCGTCGAAGTTGACCCACTCCAGGTCGACCTCGGGCCCCTCGGCCACCTCGTAACCCATCCCGACGAAGAGGTCGCTGATCGACTCCATCAGGGTGCTCAACGGGTGCCGGGCGCCACGCGGACGCCTGTCGTAGGGCAGGGTGACGTCCACCCGCTCCTCGACCAGCACCCGCTCGGCCTGCTCGCGCTCCACCACCTCGGCGCGGTCGGCGTAGGCGGTCTCGATCGCCCGGCGGGCCTCGTTGACCCGCTTGCCGGCGTCGGACTTCGCGGCCGGCGGCAGCGCGCCGATCTCCCGGCGAGCGAGGGAGACCGGTGACCGGTCACCCAGGTGCACCGAGCGCAGCGCGGTCAGCGCGTCCGGGTCGGCGGCCGCGGTGAACGCCTTCGTGGCGTCCGCGACGGCCTCATCCAGGGCGGCGGGGTCGAGCAGGGCGACCTGCTTCGGGTCGTACGGATCGTTGCGGTAGCTCATGGCGTACGGGCACTCCCTCACGGCGGCGCCAGCCCTCACCGGGGCGGCTAGGCGAGTCTACGGACGCGCGGCTGTGCCGCAGCCCGCCGGTAGGAGTTGCGCAGGGAGCAGGTCAGGCCCGCCGCCCGCCGACACCGGCGGGCTGGCTAAACGAACGCCGTGTCGCGTTCATGGACGGACGCTCTCCCCTGCTGTCAGTCGCGCCGTAGGCTTTCACCCTCAGCGCTGCGCTCTCGCTGAAGCGTACAGGCAGACCGCGGCGGCGGCAGCCAGGTTGAGGCTCTCTGCGCGCCCGTACAGCGGCACCCGCACCGTGGTGTCGGCGGCGGCGGTCAACTCCTCGGACAGACCGTGCGCCTCGGAACCGAACAACCAGGCAGTCGGCCCGACGAGCCGACCGTAGTCGGTCAGGTCGTCCAGGTCACTGTCGCCGTACCCGGTGGTAGCGAAGATCGACAGCCCGGCGGCGCGCAGCGCCTCGACCACCGCGACCGGGTCTGGCGCGCGGACCACGTCGACGTGGAAGAGGCTGCCGGCCGAGGCCCGCACACACTTGCCGTTGTACGGGTCGACGGCGTCACCGGCGAAGATCACCGCACCCGCGCCGGCCGCGTCGGCGGTGCGCAGGACAGTGCCGGCGTTGCCCGGGTCACGGATCTCGGCGAGCACCGCCACCAGCCGGGGGCCGCCAGCGAGGGCCTGATCCAGTGACACGTCCAGGTGCCGGCAGACGGCCACCAGCCCCTGCGGGGCGACGGTCTCGGCCAGCGCCGCGATGGCGTCGTCGGTCACCTCGGAGACCGGCACGTCGGCGCGGGCCGCCGTGGCGGCCAACTCCGGATACCGGTCGAGGGCCGTGGTCGTACCGAACAGTTCGGTGACCACCCCCGGCCGCGCGAGGGCCTCGCGGACCGCCTGCGGGCCCTCGGCCAGGAAACGGCCGGTGGCGTCGCGGTCCCGGCGGCGTTGCAGGCGGCGGGCGGCGACAACCCTGGGGGTACGCGGGGTGAAAGCCATGATGTGCGCTCCTCCGGCACGATTGAGGCGCCCCCCGGACGGCGGTGCCGACACGGGAGACGCCTCGCTCTGGTGCGTGGGGATCAGGCGGCCTGAGCCGCCGCGCCGCCGGTGCCCTCGGCCGTGACCGCGGCCCGGGCCAGCTCGACGATCGCCGCGAAAGAGGCGGCGTCGTTGACAGCCATGTCGGCCAGGATCTTGCGGTCGACCTCGATGCCGGCCAGACGCAGGCCCTGGATCAGACGGTTGTAGGTCATCCCGTTGGCCCGGGCGCCCGCGTTGATCCGCTGAATCCACAGCTGCCGGAAGTCGCCCTTGCGGTCGCGACGGTCCCGGTAGGCGTACTGCATCGAGTGCAGCACCTGCTCCTTGGCCTTGCGGTACAGGCGGGAGCGCTGACCGCGGTAACCACTCGCGGACTCCAGCAGGGTACGACGCTTCTTCTGGGCGTTTACAGCCCGCTTGACGCGTGCCATCTCAACTCCTAATTACGTAAGGTGGCGCGCGTCAGCGGCCGAGCAGCTTCTTGATGCGCTTGACGTCGGCCTTGGCCAGCACGACCGTGCCGGTCAGCCGGCGGGTCTGGGTGGAGGGCTTCTTCTCCAGGTTGTGGCGGAGGCCGGCCTGCTGGGCAACGATCTTGCCCTTGCCGGTCACCTTGACCCGCTTACCCATACCCGTGTGGCTCTTCATCTTCGGCATGTGGAACGTCTTCTCCCCTGTTACTCGCCGCTGGTGTCGGCGGCGAGGCCGGTGTCACCGGCTGCTGCGGTCTCGCTGACCGCCGCGGTCTCATCGGCTTCCGGAGTGGCGGACTCGTCCGCTGCCCGGTCCCGAGGTCCGCCGCGAGACGCCGTAGCGGCGACCGCGGAGGCCTTGACGGCCCGATGCGGGGCGAGAACCATGATCATGTTTCGGCCGTCCTGCTTCGGAGCGGCCTCGACGTATCCCAGTTCCGTGATCTCGGATTCGAGCCGGCGCAGGAGCCGGTAACCCAGCTCCGGGCGGCTCTGCTCGCGACCGCGGAACATGATCGTCACCTTGACCTTGTCGCCCGCCTTGAGGAACCGCACCACGTGACCCTTCTTGGTCTCGTAGTCGTGCGGGTCGATCTTCGGCCGAAGCTTCATTTCCTTGATGACGGTCTGCTGCTGATTACGCCGCGCTTCGCGCGCCTTGAGTGCGCTCTCGTACTTGAACTTGCCGAAGTCCATGAGCTTGCACACCGGCGGGCGCGCCATCGGCGCAACCTCGACCAGGTCCAGATCGACGTCCGCGGCCAGCTGAAGAGCGCGCTCCAGCGGGACGATGCCCACCTGCTCACCCTCTGGGCCGACCAGTCGGACCTCACGTGCCCGGATCTGCTCGTTCACGCGTGGTTCGACGCTGATGGGGCCTCCTCGAGTCGTTTCTGCTCTGTCGCCGACCCCTGCGGCTCCCGGGAGGGAACCAACCCGAAAAGCAGAAGGCCCCGGCGCATGCCAGGGCCCGCTCGACCGGTCAGCACGATCACAAGGATCGCGCATCCGGCACCGGGACATGCCCGGAACCGGTGACCGGACCCGGCCACCGTAGCGGCGACTCGGGTGGGAGCAGGCGCTCCGCTTTCAAGGCTGTCTGCTCGCACGCGGAGACAGCCTGGTCGACTCGATAACACTACACCGGCGCCCCGACGACCCCCAAACCGGGCACGACCTGCGGCCTCGTGTCGGCGCGGTCGGCCATCGGCGCGGTCGGCCATCGGTGTGGCGCGGCCATCGGTGTGGCCCGGTCATCGGTGTGGAGCGGCCATCGGTGTGGCCCGGTCATCGGCGCGGTCGGGCGCCGATCCGGGGTCAGCGACCGACGGCGCGTTCGGCGAGGCGGGCCTGGTGGGCCTCGTGCAGCCGACGCAGCGCGCGGACCCCGTCGACTGCCAACTCCTTGTCGGCGGCCTGCAACGCGACCATCGGCAGCAGGTCGTCATCGTGCAGCTCCAGGCTGGCCCACGGCGCACCCCGGTCGAAGCGGACACCCCGGACAACCTCCCAGGGCAGCTCGTAGGAGCTGATGACGTTACGGACCCGGATGCCCCGCGCGTCCGCCTCCACCCGGGGACGGGTGAACAGCAGGAAGCCCAGCGCACCGAAGACGCCCAGGCCGATCATGGCGATCTGGTCGCCGCGCTGGAAGCTGCCGTACCCGTCGCCGGTCGGGCCGCTCAGCGACGTGGCGACCAGACCGAACACCACCACCAGGGCAGCCGCCGCCGACCAGCAGACCACGCGGATTCGGCGGGGCTTCAGGCGGACCAGCTCGGTTTCACTCACCCCACCAGTTTGCCACCCGCACTGGCCCAGCAAACGCACCACCCGCCGACCCACCACCCCGAGCCCGAACCCAGGGCCCCGGGCCAGTCCAGGTCCAGGCCCGGCTAGTCCAGGCCCAGGTCCCGGCCCGGCCAGTCCAGGTCCAGGTCCAGGGCCGGCCAGTCGAGGTCCAGGCCCGGCCCGGCCAGTCCAGGCCCAGGTCCAGGTCCAGGCCCGGCCAGTCCAGGCCCAGGTCCAGGCCCGGCCAGTCCAGGCCCAGGCCCAGGGCCGGCCAGTCCAGGTCCAAGCCCAGGCCAGTCCAGGTCCGTCCAGTCCGGCCTGCCGCCCGCCGCCCGCCGCCCGCCGCCCGCCGCAAGATCGTGCTCGATCCTGGATCTAGTGGTATCGGGCGGCGTTGAGGCCACTATTTCCAGGATCGAGGGCGATCTTGCGCCTGTTCGCGGGGCGTGGTCGTCGGACGGGCCCACCTTGCGGGTCTCCGGGTTCGACCCACGAGGTCCCGGTCGCATCAGGTCCGCCAGCATCAGGTCCGCCCGCACCAGGTCCGCCAGCACCAGGTCCGCGCGCAGCAAGGTCGGCGTCGGCGCGCCAGATCCACTCGGGTTCAGGGAAATGGGGGTGTCCCTGGCGTGCGGACACCCCCATTTCAAGAAACCGGAGTGGATCAAGCCACGGAGGCGCCTCGGGTACGGGAACGGTCAGAGGCGGCAGGCGTGGATGTTCGTGACGAGGATGGCGCGGGCGCCCAGTTCGTACAGCTCGTCCATGATGCGGTGCACGTCGTCGCGGAGCACCATCGCCTGCACCGCCACCCAACCTTCGCGGTGCAGCGGCGACACGGTGGGCGACTCGATGCCGGGGGTGAGCCCGCTGGCCCGGTCCAGCAGACCGGCCGGCACGTCGTAGGCGAGCATCACGTAGCGGCGGGCCACCAGCACACCGTGCAGGCGGCGCAGCAACTGCTCGGCCTGCGGTTGCGCGGGCGCGCCGGCGCGCCGGACCAGCACCGCCGACGAGCGCAGCAGCGGCTCGCCGAAGACCACCAGGCCCGCCTGGCGCAGGGTCGCGCCGGTTTCCACCACGTCCGCGATGACGTCGGCGACACCGAGGCGTACGGCGTTCTCCACAGCGCCGTCGAGGCGGATCACGTCGGCCTTGACGCCCACCTCGCCGAGGTGCCGTTCGACCAACCCCGGGTACGCGGTGGCGATGCGGTGGCCGCCCAGCTCCTGCACGGAGGCGATGTCGTCGGGGCGGGCGGCGAAGCGGAAGGTGGCCCGGCCGAAGGCGAGGTCGACGACCTCCTCGGCTGGCGCGGCCGAGTCGATCAGCAGGTCCCGGCCGGTGATCCCGAGGTCGAGGTCACCGGAGCCGACGTAGGTGGCGATGTCCTTCGGGCGCAGGTAGAAGAATTCGACGTCGTTGGCCTCGTCCCGGCAGACGAGGTCCTTGGGGTCGGTGCGCTGGCGGTAGCCCGCCTCGCGCAGCATCTGGGCGGCCGGTTCGGCCAGGGTGCCCTTGTTGGGAATGGCGACACGCAGCATGACGGAGTGCTCCTTCGATCCGGTTGGCGATCAACAGGGGTGGGGGCACTCACAGATGTCGGTAGACGTCCTTGAGCTCGAGACCGCTGGCGAGCATCAGCACCTGGACCTGGTAGAGCAGTTGGGAGATCTCCTCGGCGGTGCGCTCCGGCCCCTCGTGCTCGGCGGCCATCCACGATTCGGCCGCCTCCTCGACGACCTTCTTGCCGATGAAGTGCACGCCCTTGTCCAGCGCGGCGACGGTGCCCGAGCCCGGGGTGCCGGCGGCGGCCTTGGCCTGCAGCTCGGCGAACAACTCCTCGAACGTCTTCACGGGGAACGATTCTTCCAGTCACCCGGGCGGCACCGCGCGTCCGGGTCCGCCGAAATCCAGTAAGCGGACAATTCCCTACCAACATGGTGGGACAATTGTCGATCGATGCCCATGGAGCTCTACGCTGTCCGCCATGGCCAGCCGCTCACGTCTTCTCGCGCTCACCTTCGCCGGTGCCGTCGTCGTAGCCACCGCCGGATGCGCGCCACAGGACGAGAAACCCACCCCCACTGTCACCGCAGCGCCGTCCTGCGCCAAGGACAGCCTGCCCACGCGTACGCCGGGCAAGCTGACCATCGCCACCGACCAGCCCGCGTACGAGCCGTGGTTCGCCAAGGACAAGCCGGACAGCGGCGAGGGCTTCGAATCCGCTGTCGCGTACGCGGTGGCCGAGAAGCTCGGCTACGCCCGCGCCGACGTCACCTGGATCCGGGTCAAGTTCGACACCGCCATCGCGCCGGGGCCGAAGGATTTCGACTTCGACATCAACCAGTTCTCCATCACCGACGAACGCAAGCAGGCGGTCGACTTCTCCGCGCCGTACTACCTGGTGCGGCAGACCGTCATCGCGTTGAAGTCCTCGAAGATCGCCGGCCGGAAGTCGCTGGCCGAGCTGCGGGACGCCCGGCTCGGCGCGCAGGTCGGCACCACCAGCTACCAGGCGATCACCGACGTGATCAAGCCGACCGCCAAGCCGCACGTCTACAACAGCAACGACGACGCCAAGAAGGCCCTTCAGAACGGGCAGCTGGACGGTCTCGTGGTCGATCTTCCGACCGCCTTCTACATCACCGGTGCGGAGATCACCGACGCGACGATCGTCGGGCAGGTGCCGCAGGTCGGTACGCCAGAGGCGTTCGGGTTGCTGCTGGACAAGAACTCCCCACTGACCTCCTGCGTGAGCGGGGCGGTCGGTCAGCTCACCACGGCGGGCACCCTGAAGGAGCTGGAACAGAAGTGGCTCGCGCAGGTGGCGGGGGCGGCCGAGCTGCGGTGACGCTCCTGGATCAGGTGCCCTCGGAGGCGCAGCTGCGGCGGTCGGCGTACCGGCGTCGGCAGACCGTCTACAGCGTGCTCGTCGCGGCGTCCTCGACGGCGGCGCTCGGCACGCTGCTGGTGATCGCGGTGACCGGGGCGCCGGGCTGGGACCGGGTCCGGCGCTCGTTCCTGGATCCGGAGATCGCCCGCGACGCGCTGCCGACGGTGCTGAGCGGGCTGTGGCTCAACGTACGGCTGCTGGCCTGCTGTGCGGTCGGCGCGCTGCTGCTCGGGCTGGTGATCGCCGTGCTGCGGACGCTGCGCGGGCCGGTCTTCTTCCCGGTCCGCGCGCTGGCCGCCGGCTACACCTACACCTTCCGCGGCCTACCGTTGATCATCGTCTTGTACCTGCTCACCCTCGGCGTGCCGGGGCTGCGGTTGCAGGGCATGCCGCCGGTGCTGGTGCTGGGTGGGATCGCGTTGGTCCTCACCTACGGCGGCTACCTCGCCGAGGTGTTCCGGGCCGGCATCGAGTCGGTGCACTCCAGCCAACTCGCCGCGGCCCGCTCGTTGGGCCTGACCTACCGGCAGACGATGCGGCACGTGGTCCTGCCGCAGGCCATCCGTCGGGTGGCGCCACCCCTGCTCAACGACGTGGTGGCGTTGCAGAAGGACGTCGGGCTGGTCTCGCTGGCCGGGCCGATCGACGCGGTCCGCGCCGCGCAGATCGCCACCGCCCAGACCTTCAACTACACGCCGTACGTCGTGGCGGGGGTGCTCTTCGTGCTCCTCGCGATCCCGCTGATCGCGGTCACCGACTGGGTGACGCTACGCGCTGCCCGCCGACAGTCGGGAGGCTGACCCATGGCGTTGCTGCGCTGTCGGGGCCTGCGCAAGGAGTTCGGCGGGCACGCCGTTCTCGACCACCTCGATCTGACCGTAGCCGAACATCAGGTGGTGGCAGTGATCGGCGCGTCCGGGTCCGGCAAGTCGACCCTGCTGCGCTGCGTCAACCTGCTGGAAGAACTCGACGACGGCACCATCGAGTTGGACGGGGAGGACATCTCCGATCCACGGGTGGACCCGGATCGGGTCCGGCGGCGGATCGGCATGGTGTTCCAGGCGTACAACCTCTTTCCGCACCTGAGCGTGTTGGACAACATCACCCTCGCGCCGCGCCGCGTACACGGGCGGGGCCGGGCGGAGGCCGAGGCGCAGGCCCGGGAACTGCTCGACCGGGTGGGGCTCGGCGCCAAGGCGGACGCCTACCCGGACCGGCTCTCCGGCGGGCAGCAGCAGCGGGTGGCCATCGTCCGGGCGCTGGCCAACTCACCTCGACTGATGCTGCTCGACGAGGTCACCTCCGCGCTCGACCCGGAGCTGGTCGGCGAGGTGCTGGCGATGATCCGCGACCTGAAGGCCGACGGCATGACAATGGTGCTGGCCACCCACGAGATGGGCTTCGCCCGGGAGGTCGCCGACCAGGTGTGCTTCCTCGACGCCGGGCGGGTCGTCGAGAGCGGCCCGCCCGGGCAGGTGCTCGGCGAGCCGACGCAGCCTCGTACCCGGCAGTTCCTGCGCCGGATCATCGAGGCCGGCCGTCTCTGAAGGCCCGCCTTCAGAGACGGCCGAGACGGAGGCGCCAGAGGCGTCAGCCGCCGAAGCCGACCCGCTGGGCGTTGCCCGCCGCAACGGTCCGCACGGCCAGCGCCGCGTCGAGCGCCGCCACCGTGGCGGCCCAGCCCTTGTCCTCCGCCGAGCCGGGCAGACCGGCGCGGTCGCGGGCCTGCTCGATGGTCTCCACCGTCAACACTCCGTGCGCCACCGGCTTGCCCTCGTCCAACGCCACCCGGGTCAGCCCGTCGGTGACCGAACGGCAGACGTAGTCGAAGTGGGCGGTGGAACCCCGGACCACCACGCCGAGGGCTACCACCACGTCGCAGCGGCGGGCGAGGGCCTGCGCGACCACCGGCAGCTCGACCGAGCCGGCAACCCGGGCGACCACGGAACGCGCCCCGCACGCCTCGGCGGCTGCCACCGCACGCTCCAGCATGTGGTCGGTCAGCTCGCCGTGCCAGCGGGCGGCAACGACCCCGACGGTCAGCCCCGCGGCGTCGACCGCCTCGACTCCCGGCTCACCGAAACCCGCCATCGTCATGCTCCGATCTCGTCGTTGGCGACCGGACGCCCCAGCGGCGCCTCGGACACCTCGTCCAACTCGTCCAGCAGGTGACCCATCCGGTCCCGCTTCGTGCGCAGGTAGCGCATGTTCTCCGGGTGCGCGCCGACCGGCAGCCCCTCGCGGCCGGTGATGGTCAACCCGTACCCCTCCAGCCCGGCCCGCTTGGCCGGGTTGTTCGTCAGCAGCCGCATCGACCGCACGCCCAGGTCGTAGAGGATCTGCGCGCCGGTGCCGTAGTCGCGGGCGTCGGCCGGCAGACCCAGGTCGAGGTTGGCGTCGACGGTGTCGCGGCCCAGGTCCTGCAACTGGTACGCCTGCAACTTGTGCAGCAGGCCGATGCCGCGTCCCTCGTGCCCCCGGACGTACAGCACCACGCCCCGGCCTTCCTGCCCGACCCGAGCCAGTGCGGCATCCAGCTGCGGCCCGCAGTCGCAGCGCAGCGAGCCGAACACGTCCCCGGTCAGGCACTCGGAGTGCACCCGGACCAGCACGTCCTGGCCGTCACCGAGGTCACCCAGCACCATCGCGACATGTTCGGCCGGGTCGTGCTCGGCGCGGTAGCCGAGCGCCCGGAAGACCCCGTGCTTCGTTGGCATCCGGGCGTCGGCGACCAGCTCGACCTGCTTCTCGGTACGCCGACGGTAGGCGATCAGGTCGGCGATGGTGACCAGCGTGAGGCCGTGCTCGGCGGAGAACTTCTCCAGGTCCGGCAGGCGCATCATGGTGCCGTCGTCGTTCACCAGCTCGCAGAGCACGCCGGCCGGACGCAGCCCGGCGAGCCGGGTCAGGTCGATCCCCGCCTCGGTGTGCCCCGGGCGGCGCAGCACCCCGCCCTCGCGAGCGCGCAGCGGCACCACGTGCCCGGGCCGGGACAGGTCGGTCGGGTCGGTCGCCGCGCCGGCGAGCAACCGGCTGGTGTGTGCGCGGTCGGCCGCCGAGATGCCGGTGCTGACACCCTCGCGGGCGTCCACTGTCACCGTGTACGCGGTGCCGCGCCGGTCCTGGTTGGTGTGGTGCATCGGCGGCAGGTCGAGCCGGTCGGCCTCGCTCTCGGTCAGCGCCACGCAGACGTACCCGGAGGTGTGGCGGACCATGAACGCCATCAGCTCCGGCGTGGCCAACTCGGCCGCGAAGATCAGGTCGCCCTCGTTCTCCCGGTCCGCGTCGTCGACCACGACGACCGGCCGGCCGGCCGCGATGTCCGCGACCGCCTGCTCGATATCCCCAAAACTGGTCATGCGACAGCCTCCGTGTAGATGGGCGTACGGACGGTCGCCGGTCGGGCGGCGCGGGAGGTGCGCCACCAGGCGGCGAAGCCCCAGACGCAGAGGGCGCCGTAGATCAGGTACATGACGGCCGAGGGGTAGAACCCGCCGCGCAGCAGCAGCGGCACGCCCACCGCGTCCACGGCGATCCAGAGCAGCCAGAACTCCACCCAACCGCGGGCCATGCCGTACGTGGCCAGCAGGCTGCCGGTGAGGATCCAGGCGTCGGGCAGCGGGCCCCACGAGCCCAGGGCCTTGAGCAGCGGGTATGCCGCGGCGGTGCCGATCACGGCGGCCACCAGCAGCATCAGTCGCTCCCGTCCGGTGGCCCAGCGCGGCACGACCGCGGCCTGCCCGGCGTCGGCGCGACGGTTGCGCTGCCAGCGCCACCAGCCGTAGACGCTGACCGCGAAGAAGAACACCTGCCGGCCGGCCTGCCCGTACAGGTCGTGCTCCTGCGGGGTCGCGAACACCCCGCCGAGGAAGACGGTGAGGAGCAGCGCGTTACCGATCATGCCGACCGGCCACGCCCAGACCAGCCGGCGCAACCCGAGCAGCGCCGAGACCAGCCCGAACGCGTTGCCGACGATCTCCCTGGCCAGCACCGGGGAGCCGGCGACGTGCACCTGGGCATCCAGCAGCCAACTGAGCGGACCCATCACGCCACCCCGCCCGGCTGCGCGGCCGCCCCGCTGGCGTCGGCGTGGGTGAGCCGGTCGCCGAGCAGCCGCTCGACGTACTTGGCCAGCACGTCGACCTCCAGGTTGACCGGGTCGCCGACGCCCTTCGCGCCGAGCGTGGTCAGCTTCAGCGTGGTCGGGATCAACCCGACGGCGAACTCGTCCGCGCCGACGGCGGCCACCGTCAACGAGACACCGTCGATGGTGATCGAGCCCTTCTCCACCACGTACCGGGACAGGGCGGCGGGCAGTCGGAACCGGACGGTCTCCCACTGCTCGGCCGGCTCCCGGGAGATCAGCTCACCGACGCCGTCGACGTGGCCCTGCACCAGGTGCCCGCCGAGCCGGCTGCCGAGCGCGGCGGCCCGCTCCAGGTTGACCGGGTCGCCGGGGCGCAGCGCGCCCAGCGCGGAGCGGCGCAGCGTCTCCCCCATCACGTCGGCGGTGAAGACACCGTCGGCCACCTCCACGACGGTCAGGCAGACACCGTTGACGGCGATCGAGTCGCCGTGCCGGGCGTCGGACGTGACCAACGGGCCGCGTACGCCCAGCAGCGCCGAATCGCCTGCCGTCGGCGCCACCCGGACGATCTCGCCCAATTCCTCGATAATGCCGGTGAACATCTCAGCCCTCCCTTTTGCGGGGCAAAGCGGTGATCCGGAGATCCGGACCGATCTGCGTAACGTCGACGAACTCCAGATCGATGGCCTCGGCGATGGTGGTCACTCCCGCGTCGACCAGAGCGGTCGGGCCGGCGCCGAGCAACCGCGGCGCGACGTACCCGACGATCTTGTCGACCAGGCCGGCCTCCAGGAACGCGCCGGCCAGCCGGGGGCCGCCCTCCAACAGCACCGCGCGGACCCCGCGCTGGTGCAGCGCCGCGAGCAGCGCCGACAGGTCGACCCGGCCGTCCGGGTCCGCGCCGACCTCGTCGGCGGTCGCGATCCACGTGCGCGCGGCGCCGTCGCGGACCCGGGCGTCAGCCGGGGTACGCCCCGAGCTGTCCACCACCACCCGCAGCGGCTGCCGGATGGCCAGGCTGCCGTCGCGCAGGTTGCGGGCGGTCAACCGGGGGTCGTCGGCGAGCACCGTGCCCACCCCGGCGATGACCGCGTCGACGGTGCCGCGCAGCGCGTGCACGTCGATCCGGGCCGCCTCCGAGGTGATCCACATGCTGGTGCCGTCCAGCGCGGCGGAGCGCCCGTCGAGCGTGGCGGCGTACTTCCAGATCACGTACGGCCAGCCTCGGCGCATCGAGGTCAACCAGGCGACGTTGCCGGCCTCGGCCTCCTCGCCGCGTACCCCCAGATCGACCCGGACCCCGGCGGCGCGCAAGGTGGCGGCGCCCCCGGAAGCGACAGGGGTCGGGTCGGGTACGGCGATGACCACCCGGCCGACCCCGGCCTGGACGAGCGCGGAACTACAGGGGCCGGTGCGGCCGGTGTGGTCGCAGGGTTCCAGTGTGACGACAGCTGTGCCGCCCTTGGCCCGCTGCCCGGCCTGCGCCAGGGCGACGATCTCGGCGTGCGGCCCCCCGGCGTAGGCGTGGAAGCCCTCGCCCACCACCTCGCCGTCGGCGTCGAGGAGCACGCACCCGACCACGGGGTTGGGGCTGGTGGTGCCGAGCCCGCGCGCTGCCAACTCGATCGCACGCCGCATCGCCTCATCAACGGAGACGCTGGCCATCGCCCTGCCCCTGCCCTCTCACTCGCCGGTCCGCGCGCGGGCGGTCAGGGAGGCGGTGGCCATGGGGCCACTGGCAGGCGGTGGCGGATTCCGGGAACGGCACAGCCGCCCCCGGAGGGTCGGCACGGCACGCTGAAGCCAGCGGCCGGCTCGGACCCGTCCGTCCCGCGCGCTGTCTCCCATCCGGACTGTCTGGGCGCGGACGAACCGCCCCCAACCGTCGGCCCCGGATTTTCACCAGGTCCACCGGACGGCAGAGCCGTCCGGGTCGCGGGCTGACCACGGTTGGACCGTGGATCACCGCCGGTTCGGAATTTCACCGAGTCCCGCCAGCGCGTGGTGGGTACACGGGAAGTCTTACACGCCGATCCGGCTCTGCCGCCACCTAGGCGAGCTACTTCACAGCGGTATCACGCTCAGGTGACGCCGCGACGCCGGTCCACCGCCACGTAGGAGCCCGGTTGACTCTTGGCCACCGTCTTCATCTCCGAGGCCACCGCTATCGCTTCGAGCGGGTCGGTGAACCGCTTGCCGGCGTCGGAGAGGGACACCCCGATGGAGAGCGTGACCAGGGCAGCCCGCCGGATGTTGCCGCGCCGATCCTTCAACTCGACGAAGCCGCGCTCCCGGTCGGTCTGGTCGTAGAGCGTGTCGGCGGCGTTCTCGAAGTCGACGACCGCCCGGGACGTCAGTGGGCGCACCTGGTCCGGGGCGCAGACGATGACGAAGTCGTCACCGCCGACGTGACCGAGGAAGGCCGGTGGCAGGCCGACGCCCACCACCGCCCGGTGCAGGCTGCGGGCAAGCGCGGAGATGAAGTCGTCGCCGCGCACGAAGCCGTACCGGTCGTTGACGCTCTTGAACCGGTCGATGTCGACGTAGCCGACGGCGTAGTCCACGCCGTTGCGGACCCGATCGCTGATCTCCCGACGGATCCGGCTGTTGCCGGGCAGCCCGGTCAGCGGGGAGACCTCCCGGAACTCCTTGTTGCGGCGCAACGTGGACGAGACCCGGGCGACCAGCTCCGCGGTGTCGAACGGCTTGACCAGGTAGTCGTCCGCGCCGGCGCTGAGCCCGTGCACCTTGTCGACAGTCATCCCCTTGGCGGTCAGCATGATCACCGGAAGGGCGGACGTCATCGGGTCGGCGCGCAGCCGGCGGGTCAGCTCCAGCCCGTCGATCCGGGGCATCATGAGGTCGACCACCGCCAGGTCCGGCCGCTGACGCTCGATGACCTCCAGCGCCTCCTGGCCGTCATTGGCGTGGATCACCTCGAAGCCGTGCAGCCGCAGGTTGAACTCGACGAACCGGGCGATGTCCTCGTCGTCGTCGACGACGAGAATGATGTCCTTGCGGTCGGCCTCGGGCTCCACCTCAGACCCCGGGCGCCGCGCGTTCCGCCAGTGCCCGCAGGTGCCGTACCGCCTCTGCCGGGTCGGCGGCCCCGTACACGGCGGTGCCGGCCACGAACGCGTCGGCGCCCGCCGCTGCCGCCTGCTCGATGGTGTCGGCGGCGATACCGCCGTCCACCTCGATGCGCAGCTCCAGGTGCCCGGCCGACGCGTGCCGCCGGGCCGTCCGCACCTTCTCCAGCAGCTGCGGAATGAACCGCTGCCCACCGAAACCCGCCTTGATCGTCATGATCAGCAGGGTGTCGAAGCTGGGCAGCAGGTCCAGGTAGGGCTCGATCGGGGTGTCCCGGTCGATGGCCAGGCCCGCCTTCGCACCGGCCGAACGCAGGTCCTTGGCGAGCGCCACCGGGTCGTCGGACGCCTCCGCGTGGAAGGTGACGTTGTACGCCCCGGCGTCGGCGTACCCGGGGGCCCACCGGCGCGGGTCCTCGATCATCAGGTGCACGTCGAAGGGCATCGCCGTGACGGCCCGCAGGCTCTGCACCACGGGCAGCCCAATGGTCAGGTTCGGCACGAAATGGTTGTCCATCACGTCGACGTGCAACCATTCCGCGGCGTCCTCGACGGCACGGACCTCTTCGGCGAGTCGGGCAAAATCGGCGGCCAGGATGCTCGGCGCGACGATCGGCGGCGGTACGGTCACGGGGCCAGTGTACGAACGTGGCCACCCGCCACCCGCATCGCGGCACCTTTGGGGACGCCCTGTGACCCAGCAATGACCATTGGTGCAGAATTGGACGCTCCGGACCTCCGAATCCGGACGAACAGACATCAGCCACTGGCCGATCGACGGAAACGCGACGACACTCCAACCGGGACGGTGCCGTAGGCTGCACGCCCGCCGGGGTCTCGCCGCGGGGCGCGGCGACCGGCCGCCAGCTCCCGGGAGGGCGGACGATGCGACGGTGGCTTCCAGCGCTGGTGCTGGCCAGCGTCACGACGATGCTGCTGGCCGGCTGCACGCCGGCCCGAGGCGCGGACGGTGATCTCACCGACGACTGGCCGACGCTGCGGGTTCCGAAGCCGTTCACCCCCGCCACCGACACCTGCCTGCCGCGGATCGCCACTGTCGTGCAGGCCAGCACGTACGAGACGGTGGACTGCGCACGCAACCACCTGGCCGAGACCATCCACGTCGGCACCTTCGTCGGGCCCGACGCACTGACCGAGGCCCGACCGGAACCCGGATCTTCGGCGCTGCGCACGGCTCGCGCCGAGTGCGACCAGCGGGCCCGGCAGGTGCTCGGCGGCGACTGGCACACGGCCCGACTCGCGCTGTCCCTCGCGTTGCCGTCCACGGCCGCCTGGGCCGGCGGCGCCCGCTGGTTCCGCTGCGACATCAGCGAGACCGGCAGCATCGACAACACCCGCCCGGTGAACCGCACCGGCAGCCTGCGCGGCGCGTTGATCGGCGACACGCCGCTGACGCACCGCTGCTTCGACCCCAAGCTGATCGGCGACAACCTCAACTACATGGCGCCGGTGCTCTGCACCGAGCCGCACCGCGCCGAGTTCGTTGGCGTCTACGAGGAACGGGACATGAGCTGGGCGGAGTTCGCCAAGTCCGCCGAACAGGCCCACCAGCGCTGCATGGCGCTGATCGCCGAGTACGCCGCGGTGCCCAACAACAGCGAGCTGCCGTACCGGGCCGGGTCCATCTACTACCCGCCGTCGCAGCGGGAGTGGGAGGAGGGCGACCGTGGAGTGCGCTGTTTCCTGTGGAGCGACGACCGCAAACTCACCCGCTCGATGCGCGGCGCCGGTCCCGAGGGACTGCCCGCGATCTGAGCATCGTTGCCGTATGCTGCTGCGCCGTGGCGCTATCGACCGGCCGGGTCCGGTCGGGGGCCAGCAGCGGCGGGAGGTCGGGATGCGACGGTGGCTGGCGGCGTTCGCCGGGGGTGGGGCGCTGGCCCTGGCGCTGGCCGGGTGCGGCGCACCCGCCGGCATCGACAGTGACCTCATCGACGACTGGCCGGCGCCCGTCGCGGCGCAGCAGTTCGTCCCCGCTGCCGACGTCTGCCACCAGAGCTCCCAGCAGGTCGGCTTCCTGACCGGCTACAACCCGACGGCGTGCACCGAGGCGCACCGGGTGGAGACCATGCACGTCGGCACCCTCACCGGCCCGGGCGCCGAAGGCGGTACGCCCCCGCAGCCCGGCTCGGCCGGCATGCGGGCCGCGCAGACCGGGTGCGACACGGCTGTCAACAAGGCGGTGGGGGCCGACTGGCGTTCCGGGCGACTCGGCCTGACCGTCGTGCTGCCGTCGCCGCAGGCCTGGTCGGGCGGAGCCCGCTGGTACCGCTGCGACGTCACCGAGATCGCCAGCATCGACGACACGGCGGTCGACCTGCGCACCGGCACCCTCCGGGGCGCGCTGTCCGGAGCGGCCCCGCTGGCGTACCGCTGCTTCAATCCGAAGCTGGTGAAGGACGACATCGAGGAGATGGTGCCGGTCTCCTGCACCGCCAAGCACCACGCCGAGTTCGTCGGCGTCTGGCAGGCGCCGGACACCAGCTACGCCGAGTTCACCCGCAGCACCAAGCGGACCCACCGGGCCTGCCAGACGATGATCGCCAAGTACGCCAAGGTTCCGGACAACTCCCAGCTCGACTTCCGCGCCGGCACGATCTACTACCAGCCGTACGAGGAGGAGTGGCGCAACGGGAACCGGGGCGTGCAGTGCTTCCTCTGGATCTCCGACCGGAACCTGACCCGCTCGATGAAGAACGCCGGCACCAAGGGCCTCCCGGTCACCTAGGGCCTGTGTCAAAGCCCTCGGTCGAGCCGCGCGTGAGCGCACGGCGTCCGGCCGGTCGGCTGACCGGCCGGACGCATGGAACGGATCAGCCTCGGCGCAGGACGGCGAGGAACATCGCGTCGGTGCCGTGGCGGTGTGGCCAGAGCTGCACTGTCGGCCCGTCACCGAGACCGGGCATGCCGGCCGGCAGCAACGGGCGGGCGTCCACGAAGTCCACCGGAACCCCGCTACGGCGGGCCGCCTCGGTCACCGTCACGTGCGTCTCGACGGTGTGCGGCGAACAGGTGACATAGGCGACCAGGCCACCCGGGCGGACCGCCCGCAGCGCCGCGCCGAGCAGTTCCCGTTGCAGCCGGGTCAGCGGCGGCAGGTCGGACGGTTGGCGACGCCAGCGCGACTCCGGCCGACGACGCAGCGACCCCAGCCCGGTACACGGCGCGTCGACAAGCACCCTGTCGAAGTGCTGCTCCGGCAGTTTCGGGTCGCCGCCGACCTCACGGCCGTCCATGGTCAGCACGGCCACCGGCAGGTCCCGGGTCGCCAGGGAGACCAGCCGGGCGCGGTGCTCGGCCACCTCCACCGCTGTCACCCGGGCACCCCGCTGCGCGGCCAGCGCGCCGAGCAACCCGGCCTTGCCACCCGGGCCGGCGCACAGGTCCAGCCACCGTCCGTCCGGGCCGTCCAGCGGCGCGTCGGCGAGCGCGGTGGCCACCAACTGGGAGCCCTCGTCCTGGACGTGGGCCCGGCCGTCGACCACCGCCGGGATGTCGCCCGGCGACCCGCCGGGCAGATAGACGGCGTACGGCGAGAAGGCACCCGGCGCACCACCGACCTGGTCGGCTAGCTCGACCGGGTCGATCAGGCCGGGCCGGGCGCACAGGTGCACCGGCGGGCGCTCATTGTCCTCGATCAGGAGACGCTCCGTCTCACCCAGATCGCCGCCGAGCGCCTCGGAGAAGGCCCGCACGATCCACTGCGGGTGGCTGTACGCCAGCGCGAGGTGCCCGACCGGGTCGGTCTCCATCGGTGGAGCGAGCTTCGCCACCCAGGCGTCCGCGTCACGGGTGGACACCTCGCGCAGCACCGCGTTGGCGAAACCGGTGGCGCCCGGTGCTACCGAACGGACCAGGTCCACAGTCGAGGAGACAGCGGCGTGCGGCGGCACCCGGGTGTGCAGGAGTTGGTACGCCCCGAGCCGCAGCGCGTCGCGTACCGGCGGGTCGATCCGGGCCACGTCCCGGCCGGCAGCGTCGGTCAGGATCGCGTCCAACGTGCCCAGGTGGCGCAGGGTGCCGTAGGTCAGCTCGGTGGCGAAGGCCGCGTCCCGACCGAACAACCCCTCTTCCCGCAGGATGATGGGCAGCACCAGGTTGGCGAACGCGTCGTCGCGGTGCACCGCCGCCACCGCCTCGTACGCGGCGCGACGCGGCCGGTCCAGCGGTGGTCGGACCGGACGCCGGTCCCCGCCACGGCCGGTCGACGGGCCGGAGCGCGTCGGTCGGGTTCCCTCCGGTGCCGTCACGCGAAGTCCTCTCCAGTGCCGACCCGGACGCCGCGCGCCCAGTCGGTAGCGTCCATCGCCCGCTTGCCCGCGGCGCGGACCTCGCCGAGACGTACCGGCACTGTCGCCGTGCCGGCCAGCACCCGGGACTTCTCCACCAGCAACTCCCCCGGCTTCAGCTCGGGGCCGTCGGGCACCGGGACGACCGGGCCGAGTTTCACCCGCTCGTCGCGGAACGTGGTCCAGCCACCCGGCGCGGGCGTGCAGGCCCGGATCCGCCGGTCCACGGCGAAGGCCGGGTCGCTCCAGCGCACCCGCGCGTCATCCACTGTCAGCTTCGGCGCCAGCGACACCCCGTCGGCCGGCTGCGGCTCGGCGCGGGCAGTGCCGTCGGCGATCGCGTCGAGCACCGCCACCAGCAGCCCGGCGCCGGAATCGGCGAGCCGCCCCAGCAGGTCACCGGAGGTGTCGGTGGCGCGGATCTCGTCGGTCAGCGTGCCGTAGACCGGGCCGGTGTCCAGGCCCTCCTCCAACTGGAAGACGCTGGCCCCGGTCAGCTCGTCACCGTGCAGCACGGCGTGCTGCACGGGTGCGGCGCCACGCCACGCGGGCAGCAGGGAGAAGTGCAGGTTGATCCAGCCGTGCCGGGGGATCTCCAGGGCCGCCGGCGGCACCAGCGCGCCGTAGGCGACCACCGGCACGCAGTCCGGCTCCAACTCGCGCAGCCGGTCGAGGAACTCCGGCTCGCGGGGGCGGGCCGGTGTGAGCACCTCGACGCCGTGCTCGTCGGCCCACGCGCCGACCGGCGAGCGGGACAGGCCCCGCCCACGCCCGGCGGGCGCGTCGGGTCGGGTGACCACTGCCACCAGCTCGTGTCGCGAGGCGGCGACGGCGGCCAGGGCGGGAACGGCGACGGCCGGCGTACCGGCGAAGATCACGCGCATCCGGGTCAGCGCCCCAGACCGAAGGGGTCGCTGATGTGCGGGCTGAGCTTGACGGTGGGCGGGGCCGCCGCGTCGTACCACTCGGCCTGACGGATCGCCTTCATCGCTTCCTTGCGCCCCTCCGGGTCCAGTCGGTCCAGGAAGAGCACCCCGTCGAGGTGGTCGGTCTCGTGCTGCACGCAGCGCGCCATGAGGCCGGTGCCGACGATCTGCATCGGGTCACCGAACGAGCTGAAGCCCTTGGCGACGACGTTCTGCCGACGCTTGGTGTCGAAGTAGAGCCCGGGGATGGACAGGCAGCCCTCCGGGCCGTCCTGCTCCTCCTCGTCGGGGAACTCCAGCACCGGGTTGATCAGGTGCCCGAGGACGTCGTCGACGTCGAAGGTGAACACCCGTAGGCTCACACCGAGCTGCGGCGCGGCCAGGCCGGCGCCGTTCTGCTCACGCATCGTGTCGGTGAGGTCGGCGACGAGCCGACGTAGCTCGGCGTCGAAGTCGACCACCGGATCGGCCGGCGTGCGCAGCACCGGATCCCCAAACAGACGGATGGGCTGGACGGTCACGCGGGACGGCTCCTTCTTCGGGTGGACGAGCGGTGCCGTACCAGTCTACGGAGTGCCCGGCCGGACACCGGGCGGCGCACCTCGCTCAACCACCGCCGGTGTGCCCAGCGTCACCGGCGGGCTCCCCGGCCAACAGCTCCCGCACCCGCTCGGCGTCCGGGTGGCCGAGATCGTCGAGGATGACCAGTGCCCGCCGCCAGGTGCGCGCGGCGCCGGCCGCGTCCCCCACCGCCTGCCGGCTCTCGCCGAGCCGGGACAGGGTGTCCGCCTCGTCGTAGCGGTCGCTGACCCGCCGGTACAGCCCGAGGGCCCGCTGGAAACAGCGGATCGCGGCCCGGTGGTCGGCCAGTCGGGCGTGGATGAAGCCGAGGCTGTCCCAGGTGTTCGCCTCGCCGTGCCGGTCGCCCGTCGTCCGCAGCAGCGCCAACGCCTCCCGGCAGTGCCCGAGCGCCGGCTCGTACTGGCCGAGCTGGGCGTACGCCCACCCCACCGCGTTGCGGGCGCTGGCCTCCCCGGCGACGTGCCCGGCGGCCCGGTACAGCGCCAGCGCCCGCTCGCTCTGCTCCAGGGACTCGGCGTGCCGACCGAGCCCGTCGAGCATCGCGCCGAACGCCCGGTGGGTGCGCGCCTGCCCGGTGTGGTCAGCCAGCTCCGCGAAGATCACCAGGGCCTGCCGGTAGTTCCTCGCCGCCTCGTTCACCCGACCCAGCCGGGACAGCACCCGGGCGAGGTCGCGGTGGGCGTTCGCCTGCCCCTGTCGGTCGCCGGCCCGCTGCGCCCCGGCCAGGGCGTTGCGCTGGGCCACGGCCAGGTCCGGCCACCGCCCCCGGCGTTGCAGGAAGTCCACAAGTGTCCAGGCCAGCTGCCACGCATGGCAGTCGAACCCGACCCGTCTCGCGTGGGCGACCGCCGCCAGCAGCACCGGGTACTCGACGCTGAACCAGGCGAGCGCCTGATTGAGGTCGGCGATCTCCTCGGGCAGCACACCCGGCGCGGCGGCGGTGAGGGCGACCGGGTCCCGTCCCGGTTGCAGCAGCAGCGCCGCCGCGTGCGCGGTGTGCAGGTAGTGGTCCAGCCCACGCCGGATCGCGGCCCGCCGGGCCCCCTCCGGTTCGAGGCGTTCGACCTGCTCGGCCGCGTACGCCCGGAGCAGGTCGTGCGCGCCGAACCGGCCGGGGGCGTGCTCGGTGACGAGGTGCGCGTGGGCCAGCTCGGCCAGCAGTCGGGGCACCTGGGCCCGGGGCAGCCCGGCCAGACTGGCCGCCGCGGCGAACCCGATGTCCGGTCCGGGATGGCAGCCGAAGAGCCGGAACAGGCGGGCCGCCGCCGGGGTCAGGCTCCGGTACGACCAGGAGAAGACGGCCTGCACGTCGGTGCCGGCGTCCCCTCCGTCGAACGAGTCGAGTGGTCGCGGCGCCGCCCGCAGTTCGGCTGCGAGGGTGGCCAGCGGGAACGTCGGCTTCTCCGCGGCTCTCGCGGCGAGCACTGCCAGCGCCAGCGGCAGCCGCGCACACCGCTCGATGATCTCGTCCACCGCCTGCGGCTCGGCCGCCAACCGGTCCGTGCCGAGCCGCCGGGCCAACAGTTGCCAGGCCTCGGCGGCGCTGAGCAGGTCGACGCCGATCGGCCGGGCGCCTTCGGCGGCGATCAGCCCGGCGAGCCGGTTGCGGCTGGTTACCAGGACCAGGCAGGTCGGGCTGCCGACCAGCAGGGGTCGGATCTGGTCGGCGTCGCGGGCGTTGTCCAGCAGCACCAGCATCCGGCGGCCGGCGAGCAGGCTGCGGTAGAGGCCCACCTGCGCGGGCAGGTGGGTGGGGATGCGCTCGGGCGGCACCTCGAGTGCCTCCAGGAAACCGCGGACCGCCTCGACGGCCGTCACCACGGTTCCGGTGGCATCGAACCCGCGCAGGTCGACGTAGAGCTGGCCGTCCGGGAAGCGATCGGCGACCCGGTGCGCGAAGTTCACAGCGAGGGTCGTCTTGCCGACCCCGGCCGTACCGGACAACGTCATGACGGTGACCGACGCCACGCCGTCGTCCTCGGACCCCCCGGCGCGAGCGCATGCGTCGTCGAGCTGGGCGAGTTGGGCCGCACGCCCGACGAACCCGGGCAGCGCCGGGGGCAGTTGGCGGGGTGTCGGGAACCGGTGAAGCGTGGCGTCGGCGCCTGGGCCGCCGGCCCTGGCCCGCGCCGCCGCCCGCCGGGTGGTGGCCCGGTCGCGGTTCGGGCTGCGACGCCGCTCCTCGACCCGGTCCCGCGCGGTGGCCAGCACTCCCTGTTCGGCAGGGGTGGCCCCGAGCAGTCGGATGAGAGCGTCGAACCGTTCCGGCGGCGGCAGGATGTTGCCGGCGAAGTACTCCCCGATGATCCCGCGCGACCAGCCGGTCTTCGCGGCCAACTGCCGGTACGTCAGCAGGGTCTCGCCCTGCTGACGGGCTTCTCGGCGGCGTAGCTGGCGCAGCAGTCCGGCCAACTCGGGCAGTGTCTGCGCCTCGGTGCCGGCGCGGGCCAACTCGGGTGACCCATGTGACGTCTGATGAGTGCCGGAAGGTATCCACTGCTCAGACATGCGACCCCCACCCCGGTCATCCGGCCCCCCGGATGCGCACGGGCAGGGTAATTCCGGCCCCGCGCCGCTCGATAGATGGTTGCCAATGTATGACAGTTCCACTACGGACGGTTTCCCCGTCCGGCGGTGTCCAACGGTGTCCAGGCCCGTCCAGGATCCGCCCCGAGGCGTCGACACCAGTGCCACCGTCCTGGTGCGGGCCCGGCCCGCTCCACGACACCTGGGGGAAGAGGTACCCGATGATCCGTCCACAACCGACCACCCGACGCCCCGTGGCGCTGTTGCGTCGCGTCGCCATCACCGCGATCGGTCTCACGCTGCTCGCCGCGGGCGTGACCGCCACCCCGGCCGCCGCCGCACCGGGCGGCAAGGCCACCACCGCCGGATCCTTCGTCGACAGCACACCGGTGCCCGGCGGCTTCGCCTCCTGGTCGGAGTTGCTCAGGCTGCAGCAGCGCATGAACACCGCCGCCGAGCGGATCACGAAGGTGGCCGAGCGCAGCCCGAACTCCGGCTTCGCCGGCGTCGTCGCCGACCCCACCACCCGCCACCTCCAGGTCTACTGGAAGGGTGAGCCGCCGGCGAGCCTGGTGGCCACCGCCCGTTCCACCGTCGCCACCACGGTGCTGCCCGCCGCGTACTCGCAGCGGGAACTGCTCGCCGCAGCCGATCGGCTGCGGGCCAAGGCCGGAAACGAGATCACCACTGTCGGGCCACGCGCCGACGGTGCCGGCCTGCTCGTCGGCACGCAGGACGGGCTGCTCGGCGCGACGGCCATGGCCGGCGTGCCGGTGACCGTGGAGACCAGGGTCGCCGCCGCGCCCGCGACGCGGTGGGACGACAGCGCGCCGTGGTGGGGCGGTGCCGCCTGGCGCAACACCACCACCGGCGGTGGCTGCTCGACCGGCTTCGGGGTCTTCAAGAACGGGAACGCGCGGATCCTCTCCGCCGCGCACTGCGGCAACCTCAACAACGTCGCGACCGATCCGACCGGCCAGTCGATGGGCACCGTCAGCACCCGCAACGCCGGCACCGACACCCTGCTGTTGTCGGCCGGCGCCGGCGGCCGGGTCTTCAACAACAGCACCGCCGCGAACGGCGACGTGGTCAGTGAGTTCAGCAACCAGGTGATCGGCGCGTCGGCCAGCCAGGTCGGCAACTGGGTGTGCACCTCGGGCGCGTACTCCGGCACCCGCTGCTCGATCCAGGTGAAGGCCCGCAACCTCTGCATCAACGTGCGCGACTTCGGTCAGGTCTGCGGCCAGGTCCAGGCGGAGAACACCACCGGCGCCAACGCCGTCGGTCAGGGCGACAGCGGTGGCCCGGTGGAGATCGTGAACGCGGCGAACACGCTCCAGGTCTGGGCGACCGGCACCACCACCGCCATCGACGACACCTTCACGTCGACGACCTGTACCGGCTACGTGAAGACCGGTCGGGTCTGCGCCTGGCGGTTCTACTACGAGGACATCTTCTCCGGCATGGCCGGCGTCGGCGCCACGGGCGTCGTCCTCGGCTGAGACGTCGCGGCGACCGCCGTACGACTCGGTGGCCGGGCCGGCGCGCGTACCCCGCGCGTCGGCCCGGTCTCGCGCCGGGTCAGACGCTGGCGCCGGGGTCGCCCGCGAGCACCGCGTCGCCACGGAGCAGCGCGGGCTCGGGCAGCGGCAGTTGGATCTTGTGAGCCGACTCCCAGTCGTAGATCAGGCCGGGGCGCACCTGCGCGGCGAAGTAGTCGATCGCGGTCATCCCACCCACCACCGGCTCGTCGACCTCGGCGACCAACTGGGCGGGGACCATGGAGAACCCGTTCTGCAGCGCGGCGCTGAGGCGGCGGTGACCGTCGACCACGAAGAAGTACTCACCGGTGAACCCGATCTTCAACGGTTCGAGGGCCTCGTCGCCCGCCTCGGCCACCCCACCGACGAAGTCGGTGTCCCACAGACCCCGCAGGGTGGCGATGTCCTCGGTCGGGTAGACCCGGGCCGGGTCCAGCAGCAGCAGCGGCGGCCCGTCGCGCAGCACCTCGGCACCGAGCGTGCCCTCGTACGCGGCGACGATGTGCTCGATCACCTCGGTGGCGGTGGCCCGGGTGGTGTCACAGATCAGGTCGTAGTTGCGCAGGCGGGCCTTGTCCACCCCGTAACGGATGATGAACCGGCTGCGCTCGCTCGCGCTGCGCTCCCGGAGCTTGGCCTTGGCCTCGTCCAGGGAGGCGTAGCTCTCGGCCGGGCCGGACGGTCGGGCGAGCACCCGGCGGGCCGCCTCGCCCGGCTCGGTGATCATGTGCACCTTGAGCGCGTCGGTGAAGAAGTGCCAGGCCAGCCGGGAGTCCATGACGAGGCGCTCACCGGAGGCGGCGATGTCCCGCTGGAGCTGGTCGACATAGCCGTCGACGGCCTGGTCGAGCTCGGCGTGCAGATTGAGTTGCAGGGCGGTCATCTGCCGCTGCTGCGCCATCTCCCGGTAGAGGTCCCCCACGCTGACCCGGCGCATGCCGAGCCGCTTGGCGATCTCGACCGACACGGTGCTCTTGCCGCTGCCGAGGTCGCCGTTGAAGACGATCGATTGTCCAACGGTCACGACTGGTCCACCCCTGATCACCGGCTCACTGACATCATCGACCTCGCGCCCGACCGACGCGTTCCCGCCATCGTCGCGCCATCCCGCGACGGCTCCAGCTTGGCGCGGCTGACGCCCCCTCGCGACCTGGAGCCCGTCGTACGCCTTGGCATGACGGGCGATGCTACCACTCGGACGCCATCGCCCTGCCGGACGCGGTGTGCGAGGGCCGCCGGCAGCGAGCGAGGTCCGCGACCGCCGGCACCGGCCGAAACGCCTCAGAACAGGCTCAGCGGATCGACCTGGAGACGAACCGGATCGGCGGCCTTGCGGGCGGCCCGGACGCCAGCGGCCGAGTGCAACGCCTCGGCGAGCGCTGCGGCCCGGGCCCGGGGCACCCGGACCAACATCCGCTCCCGGCCCTCCTCGGCCGGGACCGGCCCGAGCACCTCGGCGTCGTCCGGCAGCCGGGCCGCCGCCAGCAGGTCCGCCACCGCCTCGGCCGCTCCGGTGACGCTCGCCATCCGCACGGCCGGCGGGAAGCCCAGCTCGCGACGCTCGGCCAGCTCCCGACCGGCGAACCAGGCGGCGTCCCAGCGCAGCAGCGCCTGCACGGGGGCGAGCGCGCCGTCGGCGACCACCACCACCCGACCGACCGGCGCAGGGCGGGCCAGGGCCGCCGCCGCCAGCCAGCGGCGCAGCGCCTCCTCGCCGGCGCGCAGGTCGGCCCGGGTCAGCAGGGCCCACGAGTCGAGCAGCAGCACCGCGCCATAGCCGCCCTCGGCGACCGGCTCGGCGCCCGGGGTGGCCACCACGAGGGCCGCGCCACCCGGCACGTCGGTCAGCACCTCCTCCCGCCCGGAGGTGCGCACCGGGACATCGGGGAACGCCCGACCCAGCTCCTCGGCGGTCCGCCGGGCGCCGGTCACCGCTGCCCGCAGCCGCCGTCCACCGCACTCCGGGCAGGCGTACGCGGCCGCCACCCTGGCGCACCACCGGCAGGCCGGCGTGCCGCCGGCCGAGGGCAGCGCGAGCGGGCCGGCGCAGTGCGCGCAGCGGGCCGGAGTGCGGCACTCGGCGCAGGAGATCGACGGGAGGTAGCCGCGGCGGGGCACCTGCACCAGCACCGGCAGGTCCTGGCGGAGCGCGTCGCGGGCAGCCGTCCAGGCCAGGCTGGGCAGCCGGGCGGTAGCGGCCCCCGGGTCGCGGGCCAGTTGCGGGTCGTCCCCGGTCGGCGCGATGGCCGGGATCCGCGCCCGCACGGTGGCCCGGTCGGCGACCACCTCCGGGGCCCAGCCCGTCTCCACCAGCAGCTGCGCCTCGGCCGTCCGGGCGTACCCGCCGACCAGCGCGCCGGCCTCGGCGAGGTGGGCGCGGGTGAGCAGCACGTCGCGGGCGTGCGGGTAGGGCGCCCGGGGCTCGGAGTGCAGGTCGTCACCGTCGTCCCAGACGGCGACGAGGCCGAGCCGGGCCACCGGGGCGAACATCGCCGCCCGGGTGCCGATCACCACCGGCACCCGGCCACGGCGAGCGGCGAGGAACGCCCGGTAGCGCCGGGCCGGGCCGAGCGCGGCGGAGAGGGTGACGTGCCGCCCCGGGCCGAGGACGCCGGTGAGCGCCGCGTCGAGGCGGTCGAGGTCACGCGCGTCGGGCACCACGACCACCGCGCCGCGCCCACCGGCGACGGTGGCCGCCACCGCGTCGGCGTAACGGGCCGCCCAGTCCTCACCGGGCAGCGCCGACCAGACCGCGCGGGGCGCACGGCCGTCGGCGAGCGCCCGCAGCAGGGCCGGGCCGGCCGGGTAGTCGCGCCACCCGCGTGGGTCGAAGGCCCCGGTGGGGGCCGTCGGGGTGGGTGGCTCGTCGTGAGGCTCCTTCTCCACCCGCGCGTGCCGGGGTGGCACGGCGAGCCGTAGCACGTCGGCGAGGCTGCCCGCGTACCGGTCGGCGACCGCCCGGGCCAACCGGGCGACCTCGGGGGCCAGCACCGGCTCCGGGGAGACCACCTTCTCCAGGTACGCGAGGCGGCCGGTGTGCCCGGAGTCATCGGCGCGTGACAGCAACCACCCGTCGACGAGTTGCCCGGCGAAGCGCACCTTCACCCGGGTACCGGGCACCGCCACCTCGTCCAGCTCCGCCGGCACCAGGTAGTCGAACGGCCGGTCCAGGTGCGCCAGTCCGACATCCACGCAGACGCGTGCGACCGGCGACCCATCAGCGGGTCGCCGGTCGCTGCGCTTGGTGGCGGTCAGGCTCCCGCGGCCGACTTGAGGTCGGCGGCCCGGTCGGTGCTCTCCCAGGTCAGGTCCGGCAGCTCCCGGCCGAAGTGGCCGTACGCGGCGGTCTGCTGGTAGATCGGGCGGAGCAGGTTGAGGTCCCGGATGATCGCGGCCGGACGCAGGTCGAACACCTCGGTGACGGCCTTCTCGATCGAGGCGACGGGCACCGTCTCGGTGCCGAACGTCTCGATGAAGAGGCTCACCGGGTGCGCCTTGCCGATGGCGTAGGCGACCTGCGCCTCGCACCGCTCGGCCAGGCCGGCGGCGACCACGTTCTTGGCCACCCAGCGCATCGCGTACGCGGCCGAGCGGTCCACCTTCGACGGGTCCTTGCCGGAGAACGCGCCGCCACCGTGGCGGGCGTACCCACCGTAGGTGTCGACGATGATCTTGCGGCCGGTCAGCCCGGCGTCGCCCATCGGACCGCCGATCTCGAACCGGCCGGTCGGGTTGACCAGCAGCCGGTAACCGTCGGTGTCCAGGCCGAGGCTCTCCAGCTCAGGGGCGATCACGTGGTCGCGCACGTCCGGGGTGAGCAGGGAGTCCAGCGAGATGTCGGCGGCGTGCTGGCTGGACACCACAACGGTGTTCAGCCGGACCGGGCGCAGCCCCTCGTACTCGATGGTGACCTGGGTCTTGCCGTCCGGCCGCAGGTACGGGATCGTGCCGTCCTTGCGCACCGCCGAGAGGCGGCGGGCCAACCGGTGCGCGAGCGCGATCGGCAGCGGCATCAGCTCGGGCGTCTCCGAGCAGGCGAAGCCGAACATCATGCCCTGGTCGCCGGCGCCCTGCGCGTCCAGCGCGCTCTCCGACGCACCGGTGCGCAGCTCGAAGGCGTTGTCCACACCCTGCGCGATGTCCTCGGACTGGGCGCCGATGGAGACGCTGACCCCACAGGAGGCGCCGTCGAAGCCCTTCTTCGACGAGTCGTAACCGATGTCGAGGATGGTCCGGCGGACGATCGTCGGGATGTCGGCGTACGCCTTGGTGGTCACCTCACCGGCGATGTGCACCTGACCGGTGGTGATCATGGTCTCCACTGCCACGCGGCTGTGGGGGTCCTCGGTCAGCAACGCGTCGAGGATGCCATCGCTGATCTGGTCAGCGATCTTGTCCGGGTGGCCTTCCGTGACCGATTCGGACGTGAAGAGACGGCGTGTCACGGCACTCCTAAGCGTGTGAGGTCGTTCCGCGGCAGTCTAATCACCACTGCGGCCGGTGTCGGGATCGGTCGCGCCCTGTTCCACCCGTCAGGAGCGGCCAGGCAGCCGCGCCACGACGAGGTCCCACACGGCGTCGGCCACAGCTTCCTTGGCCTGCTCGGGCAGCCGGCTGACCGAGCCGTCCGCGCCGATCACCGTCACCGTGTTGGTGTCGGCACCGAAGACCAGATCCGGACCGACCTCGTTGACCACGATCAGGTCGGCCCGCTTCCGGGCGAGTTTCGCCCGGCCGTTGGCCTCGGCGTCGCCGGTCTCGGCGGCGAACACCACCAGCACCTGCCCTGGTCGTTTGCGCTGGCCGAGCTCCGCCGCGATGTCCGGGTTCGTGACGAGTTCGATGGTGGGTGCGACACCGTCGTCCGACTTCTTGATTTTGCCAGTCGCGTACGTCGCGGGCCGGAAATCGGCCGGAGCCGCCGCCATCACCACCGCGTCGGCCTCGACGGCGGCCTTGACTGTCGCCTCCCGCAACTCGGCGGTGGTGCCCACCCGGATCAGGTCGACACCGGCCGGGTCGGCGAGGCCGACGTTGGCCGAGATCAGTGTGACCCGGGCACCCCGGGCGACCGCCGCGCGGGCGAACGCGTACCCCTGCTTGCCGGACGAGCGGTTGCCCAAGAAACGCACCGGGTCGAGGGGCTCGCGGGTGCCGCCGGCGGTGACGACCACCCGGCGACCGGCCAGGTCGGCGGGGGCGGAGTCACCGCGGGCCAGGAGCCGGCCGGCGACGGCGAAGATCTCCGCCGGGTCGGGGAGCCGCCCCTTGCCGGTGTCGGCACCGGTGAGCCGGCCGACAGCGGGCTCGATGACCCGCACTCCCCTGGAGCGCAACGTGGCGACGTTGGCGACCGTGGCGGGGTGCTCCCACATCTCGGTGTGCATGGCCGGGGCCAGCAGGACCGGGCAGCGGGCGGTCAGCAGGGTGTTGGTCAGCAGGTCGTCGGCGAGGCCGTGGGCGGCCTTGGCGAGCAGGTCGGTGGTGGTCGGCGCGACCACCACCAGGTCGGCCTGCTTACCGAGCCGGACGTGCGGCACCTCGTGGACGTCGGTCCAGACGTCGTCGGCGACCGGTTGACCGGAGAGCGCGGCCCAGGTCGGCGCTCCAACGAAGCGGAGCGCCGACGCGGTTGGCACGACCCGAACCCGGTGACCCGATTCGGTGAAGAGTCGCAGCAGCTCGCACGCCTTGTAGGCGGCGATGCCGCCACCGACCCCGAGGACGATCGAGGCGGACATCGGCCAGCGGGGGCTTACGGCTGGTCGGTCGGCTCGGCGGTGAGCAGGCCCGAGTTGATCTCGCGCATGGCGATGGAGAGGGGCTTCTCCTGCGGGGTGGTCTCGACGAGCGGGCCGACGTACTCCAGCAGACCCTCACCGAGCTGGCTGTAGTAGGCGTTGACCTGGCGCGCGCGCTTGGCGGCGAAGATGACCAGCGCGTACTTCGACGTCGTCTTCTCGAGGAGCTCGTCGATCGGCGGGTTGGTGATGCCTTCGGGGTTGGCGATGGATCCCACGAATTAACCTCTGCGTCTTTCGAGCCGCGCGGACGCGGTGCTGAGTCTCAACGGCGGCCGACCGTCAGCCACGCACGCGCGACCAGGCCGGATCCGGATAAGAAGAACCGAGTAAGCCTACCAGCTCCTCGACCACCCGTTCGGTGTGGTCGTGGGTCAGCGCGTGCTCGACGGTGGCGGCCACCGTGGCGTCTGGCGCGTACCCGGGTGGGCTCAGCAACACCAGCCGGGCATCGGGCAGGCGCGCCCGGACCAGTGGGACGCCGCGCAGGTCGAGCGGGAGCAGAACCTGCTGCCCGGCGTCGAGCCGGGCGCGTAGCGGCGGGTACGGGGTGCCCCGGCGGTGCGAACCGATCCGGGACCACTCCAGCAGCTCGCCGTCGACGATCCGCCGATCGAACTCGGCGGGGGCGAGGAAGACGCGGTCCACCCCGTCGATCTCCGACTCCCGGCGCGGCCTGGTGGTTGCCGCGACCGGGATCCACACGGACGGAGAACGCGCCCGGACGAGCTCGACGACACTCTCCCTGCCGGAACCCGAAGGTCCAGCCAGGACAGTGAGCCGAGCCGCCGGGCGCGCCTCGTCATCCGTGCTCACTGCTTGTTTCTACACGCTGCCAGGTTCAGTTGGCGGCGAACTCTCCAAGCAGTGCCTTGCGCTGCTGCTCGCCGAGGCCACGCAGGCGACGGCTGTCGGCGATCTTGAGCTTCTCCATGATCTGGGTAGCCCGGATCTTGCCGATGCCCGGCATGGCCTGCAGGACGGCCGACACCTTGAGCTTGCCAACGACGTCGTCGCTCTCGGCCCGCTCGAGGACGGCACCGAGGGTGGTCTTGCCCTGCTTGAGCTGCTCCTTCAGCTGAGCACGGGCCTTGCGGATCTCCGCGGCCTTCTCGAGCGCGGCAGCGCGTTGTTCGGGGGTCAGTGACGGGAGCGGCACCAGTTCTCCTCAGGTCCCTATCGCGGCGGGCGGGGCGCACCGCCGCATCTGTGAAACGTGGTGTCGCTGTGAACCAAGGGGTCCATGGTTCCCAGCGCGGGGAAAACTAGCGGCCAACGGAGCTTTCGGCAACGTGGGGGCCGCATGATCACCGTAGAGTGACCGACCCGTCAGTCAGTCACCGGGCAGGCAGAACGGCCCGGCAGTCGACCAACACGCGGTCCGCGGCGGCCCGCAGCGCGGTCACATCGGGGCCTGCCGAGAGCACCTCCCGGGAGTACGACGGGAGCACCGAGGCGAGGCTCGAACCGAAGACGGTACGCAGATCGGCTGCACCGGCACCCTGTGCGCCGAGCCCCGGAGAGAGCAGTGGGCCGCCCACACCGGAGAGGTCGTGACCGGTGTCACCGATGGTCGCGCCGACCACCAGACCGAAGCTCCCGAGCGGGGATGCACCCCTGTTGAGCTGCGAAATCTCGTCGATCACGGTTTGCGCCACGGTGCGGCCATCGGCCGTGACGGCCCGCTGCACGGCGGCGCCCTCGGGGTTGGAGGTGAGGGCCAACACGAACACGCCGCCGCCGTGCTCGGCGGCCAGCTCGAACATCGGCGCCAGCGAACCGACCCCGAGGTACGGGCTCGCGGTGACCGCGTCGACATACACGGGGCTGGATGGATCAAGGTACGCCGAGGCGTACGCGCTCACCGTCGAGCCGATGTCGCCGCGCTTGACGTCGAGCAGAACGAGCGAGCCGGCATCTCGTAACTGTCGGATAGTTGACTCAAGAATCGCCACACCTCGGGATCCGAATCGCTCGAAAAAGGCCGACTGAGGCTTGACCACCGCAACCCGGTCACCGAGCGCTTCGACGACGGTTCGGCTGAACCGGTCGAGCCCGTGCAGGTCGTCCGGAAGGCCCCACTGGGCCAGCAGACCGGGATGCGGGTCGATGCCCACACAGAGTGGGCCCCGCTCGGTGATCGCCCGGTGCAGCCGGGTACCGAAGCTCTCCATGGGAGTGTTCCCCTCTCCTCGTCCGGACGGCTGCCCCGCCCGGGTAACCGTCGACCCGGCGACCGGGTCGACTCAGCTGGCCGCCACCGCCGCCGCCACCCCGGTCGCGATCCGGGCCAGGTCGACGTCGTCGGTGACGTACGGCGGCATCGTGTAGATCAGGTCGCGGAACGGACGCAGCCAGACCCCCTGGGCGACCGCGGCCTCGGTCGCCGCGCCAAGGTCGACCTCGTGATCGAGCTGGACCACGCCGATCGCGCCGAGGACCCGTACGTCGGCCACGCCCGGCATGCCGCGCAGGGGCTCCAGTCCGGCGCGCAGACCGGCGCCGACCCTGGCGACCTGGCCGGCCCAGTCTCCGGCCCGCAGCAGCCCGATGGAGGCGTTCGCCACCGCGCAGGCCAACGGGTTGCCCATGAACGTGGGCCCGTGCGCCAGCACACCGGCCGCCGAGATGCCCCGGGCCACCTCCGCGGTGCACACTGTCGCCGCGAGGGTCAGGTACCCGCCGGTCAGCGCCTTGCCCACACAGAGCACGTCCGGCGTGACCCCGGCGTGCTCGGCGGCGAACATCTCGCCGGTACGGCCGAACCCGGTGGCGATCTCGTCGAAGATCAGCAGAATCCCGTGCGCGCGGGTCACCTCGCGCAGCACCCGTAGGTAACCCGGGTGGTGGAAGCGCATCCCGCCGGCACCCTGGACGACGGGCTCGACGATCACGGCGGCCACCTCGTCGGCGTGCCGCTCGACCGCCTCGACCAGCGCCGCCACGTACGCGTCGTCGGGCGGATCGGTGAAGCCGCCCGGCGGCACCGGGGCGAACACCTGCCGGGGCAGCACGTCGCCCCACAGGTGGTGCATCCCGCCCTCCGGGTCGCAGACGCTCATCGGATGGAAGGTGTCGCCGTGGTAGCCACCCCGCCAGGTAGCCAGCCGGCGCCGCTGGGGCCGCCCGACGGCCCGCTGGTACTGCAGGCACATCTTCACCGCCACCTCGACGCTGACCGAGCCGGAGTCGGCCAGGAACACGTGCTCCAGGCCGTCCGGGGTCAGCTCGACCAGGGTTCGGGCCAGCCGCACCGCCGGCTCGTGGGTGAGCCCGCCGAACATCACGTGGCTCATCCGGCCGAGCTGGTCGGTCACCGCCGCGTCCAGCACCGGGTGCCGGTACCCGTGGATCGCCGCCCACCAGGACGACATGCCGTCCACCAGCTCACGCCCGTCGGCCAGGGTGAGCCGTACCCCCTCGGCGCTCTGCACCACGTAGGGCGGGTTGGCCGGCGGCAGCGCGGCGTACGGGTGCCAGACGTGCGCCCGGTCGGCGGCCAGGATCTCCTCGGGTGTCACGCGTACTCCATTCCAGGCACGAACGGTCCGGACCGTGGCCATCCGGCGGCCCGGTCGAATGGCTTCTTCGCCGGCCTTTGCTCTGCACCTGTGGGTGCGCCACCCGGCGTCCCGACCGGGACGTCCGAACCCGGGCGTGGGACCCGGCGTCCGAACCTGGGCGTCCGAACCCCCGGGCGTGGTACCCGGGCGTCTGACCCCGAGCGTCCGACCCAGGGCGTCCGACCCAGGGCGTCCGCCCCCGGGCACCTGTGTGGCGCACCGGGGGGTGCAGAGCAAAGGCGGCAGCAGTGGCGATTGGCTCCCGGCGCGCTGCGGGCTCGGCGCCGGTCGGGCCGGGCCGGCAACGCGCCGGGGGGTGGTCACCGGCCGGCGACCGCGTCCGTTGCCGCCGTTGCGGCCGCCGCGCGGGCGGCGGCGCGGACCAGGGCCGGTCCTCGGTAGATGAAGCCGGTGTAGAGCTGCACCAGGGCGGCGCCGGCATCGAACATCCGCGCCGCGTCGTCCGGATCCAGCACCCCGCCGACGCCGATGATCGGCAGCCGGCCGTCTGTCTCCCGGTGGACGAAGGCGACCACCTCGCGGGCCCGCCCGGTGAGCGGCCGACCGGAGAGCCCACCGGCCTGCCCGCCACGCTCGACGTCACCGCTGGCCAGCCCCTCGCGAGACAGGGTGGTGTTGGTGGCGATCACCCCGGCGGCGCCCCGGGCCAGGCAGACCTCCAGCAGCTCGGCGATCGCCGCCTCGGTCAGGTCTGGTGCGATCTTGACCAGCACCGGCTTCTCCCCCACCAGCGCGCCGAGCAGCGCGTCCAGGTGGGCACGGTCCTGCAACGACCGCAGACCCGGGGTGTTCGGTGAGGACACGTTCACAACGAAGTAGTCCCCGTGCCCGCGCAGCGCCCGGTACGAGGCGAGGTAGTCCTCGACCGCCTCGTCCAGCGGGGTCACCTTGGACTTGCCCAGCGAGATGCCCAGCGGCACCCCGAGCGGGCGCGGCAGCGCCGCCAGCCGGGCGGCCAACGCAGCGGCCCCGGCGTTGTTGAAGCCCATCCGGTTGATCACCGCCTCGCTGGCCGGCAGGCGGAAAAGCCGCGGCCGGGGGTTGCCCGGTTGGGCGTGCGCGGTGACCGTGCCGACCTCCACGAAACCGAAGCCGAGCGCCGGCCAGGCCGGCAGCGCCGCGCCGTCCTTGTCCATCCCGGCGGCCAACCCGACCGGGTTGGGGAACCGCACCCCGAACACGGTGCGCGGCGCGTCGACCGCGTACCGGGCCCGCAGCGCGGCGAGCGCGGCCGGCCGCCGCGACAGGGCAGCCAAGCGCCGCAGCGTCCACTCGTGCGCCGTCTCGGCGTCCCCGCCCCCGAGCCGGAACAACCACGGCCGTACCGCCTGCTCGAACACTGTCACTGGGCCGCCCGCAGGATGGCGTGCAGGTCCTGCAGGGGGCGGACCTGCATGTCGCCGCGGATCCGCGCCTCGATGCCCATCACCGCTGCGGCGGCGCCGGGAACCGTGGTGATGCAGGGGATGTCCGCGGTGACGGCCGCGCTGCGGATCTCATAACCGTCGGAGCGGGCGCTGGCACCCGAGCCCTGCGGCGTGTTGATCACCAGCGCCACGTGGCCGCCGCCGATCAACGACACCGCGTCGTCGCCCGCACCGGCCTGGTAGTGCTTACGGATCTGCTCACAGGCGATGCCGTGCCGGCGCAGCACCTCGGCCGTGCCGGCGGTGGCGACGATCTCGAAGCCCAGATCGGCCAGCCGCTTGATCGGGAAGATCATGCCGCGCTTGTCCCGGTTGGCCACCGAGACGAAGATCTTCCCGGCGGTCGGCAGCGACCCGTACGCCGCCGACTGGCTCTTGGCGAAGGCATGCCCGAAGTTGGTGTCGATGCCCATCACCTCGCCGGTCGACTTCATCTCCGGCCCGAGCAGCGAGTCGATCCCCTTGCCCGCACGGGTCCGGAAACGCTTGAACGGCAGCACCGCCTCCTTGACGGCGACCGGCGCGTCGGCGGGCATCGTGCCCCCGTCCCCGGTCGCCGGCAGCAGGCCCTCGGCGCGCAGCTCGGCGATGCTCGCCCCGAGCGCGATCCGGGCCGCCGCCTTGGCCAGCGGCACCGCCGTGGCCTTGGAGACGAACGGGACGGTCCGCGACGCGCGCGGGTTGGCCTCCAGCACGTAGAGCACGTCGTCCTTGAGGGCGTACTGCACGTTGAGCAGGCCCCGGACCCCGACGCCACGCGCGATGGCCTCGGTGTAGCGGCGGACCTCGACCAGGTGCGAGCCCGCGAGGGTGATCGGCGGGAGCGCGCAGGACGAGTCGCCGGAGTGGATACCCGCCTCCTCGATGTGCTCCATCACACCGCCGATGTAGACCTCGCCGTCGGCGTCGCACAGCGCGTCCACGTCGATCTCGATGGCGTCGTCGAGGAACCGGTCCACCAGCACCGGGTGGTCCGGGGAGATGTCGGTGGCCCGGCCGATGTAGTCGCGCAGCGTCGGGTCGTCGTAGACGATCTCCATGCCCCGCCCGCCCAGCACGTACGACGGCCGGACCAGCACCGGGTAGCCGATCTCGTCGGCGATCGTCTTGGCCTCGTCGTACGAGGTGGCCATGCCGTGTGCCGGCGCGCGCAGGCCGGCACGGGCCAGCACCGCGCCGAACGCGCCGCGCTCCTCGGCCAGGTGGATCGACTCCGGGGAGGTGCCGACGATCGGCACACCGGCGTTCTTGAGCCGCTGCGCCAGCCCCAGCGGGGTCTGCCCGCCGAGCTGGACGACCACCCCGACCACACCCGGCCCGCCGGCCGCCCGGCCGGACGAGTCCTCGGCGTGCCAGACCTCCAGGACGTCCTCGAAGGTCAACGGCTCGAAGTAGAGCCGGTCGGCGGTGTCGTAGTCGGTGGAGACCGTCTCCGGGTTGCAGTTGACCATGACCGTCTCGTAACCGGCCGACCGCAACGCCTGCACGGCGTGCACGCAGGAGTAGTCGAACTCGATGCCCTGCCCGATCCGGTTCGGGCCGGAGCCCAGGATCAGCACCTTCGGCCGGTCCGACGGCACGACCTCGGACTCCAGGTCGTACGTCGAGTAGTGGTACGGAGTGGTCGCCTCGAACTCGGCCGCGCAGGTGTCCACTGTCTTGTAGACCGGGCGCACGTCGAGACGGTGGCGCAGGGTCCGTACGCCGTCCTCGGCGGCCAGCTCCGGGCGCAGCGCGGCGAGCTGCCGGTCGGACAGACCGGCCCGCTTGGCACGACGCAGTAGGTCGGCGTCGAGCACCGGCGCGTCGACGATCTCGGTGCGCAGCTCGATCAGCGCGGCGATCTGGTCCAGGAACCACGGGTCGATCCCGCCGGACGCCTCGGCCACCTCGGCGATCGACGCCCCGAGCCGCAGCGCCCGCTCCACCGTGTACAGCCGACCGTCGTGCGGGATCCGCAGCGCCGCGAGAGTGTCCGCCAGTGTGACGCCGGCAGGGTCCGGCACACTCCAGAAACCGGCCGACTTGGTTTCCATCGAGCGCATCGCCTTGTTCAGCGCCTCGGTGAAGTTGCGTCCGAGGCTCATCGCCTCGCCCACCGACTTCATCGTGGTGGTCAGCTCCGGGTCCGCGCCGGGGAACTTCTCGAACGCGAACCGGGGGATCTTCACCACCACGTAGTCGAGGGTCGGCTCGAACGCCGCAGGGGTCTTCAGGGTGATGTCGTTGGGGATCTCGTCGAGGGTGTAGCCGATGGCCAGCTTGGCGGCGATCTTCGCGATCGGGAAGCCGGTCGCCTTGGAGGCCAGCGCCGACGACCGCGACACCCGCGGGTTCATCTCGATCACGACGATCCGGCCGTCGACCGGGTTGACAGCGAACTGGATGTTGCAGCCGCCGGTGTCCACCCCGACCTCGCGCAGCACGGCGATGCCCAGGTCACGCAGGCGCTGGTACTCCCGGTCGGTGAGCGTCATGGCCGGGGCCACGGTGACGCTGTCGCCGGTGTGCACACCCATCGGGTCGATGTTCTCGATCGAGCAGACCACCACCACGTTGTCGTGCCGGTCGCGCATCAGCTCGAGCTCGTACTCCTTCCAGCCGAGCACGCTCTCCTCGATGAGCACCTCGTGCACCGGGCTGGCGGACAGGCCGTCGCCGGCGATACGGGCCAGGTCCTCCGGGGTGTGCGCCATGCCGGAGCCCAGGCCACCCATTGTGAACGACGGCCGGATCACCACCGGCAGGCCCAGCTCGGCGACTGTCGCCTCGACCTCGTCCATCGAGTGGCAGACCCGCGAGCGGGGCACCAACCCGGCCGGGTCGTCGACGCCCAGCCGTACGCCGGCCTTCGCCACGATCTCCTTGAACAGCTGCCGGTCCTCGCCCCGGTTGATGGCGTCGATGTTCGCGCCGATCAGCTCCACGCCGTACTTCTCCAGGACGCCGGCCTCGTGCAGGGCGACGGCCGTGTTCAGCGCGGTCTGCCCGCCGAGGGTCGCGAGGATCGCGTCCGGGCGCTCCTTGGCGATGACCAGCTCCACGAACTCCGGGGTGATCGGCTCGACGTACGTCGCGTCGGCGAACTCCGGGTCCGTCATGATCGTCGCCGGGTTGGAGTTGACCAGGCTGACCCGGATCCCCTCGCTGCGCAGCACCCGGCACGCCTGGGTGCCGGAGTAGTCGAACTCGCAGGCCTGGCCGATGACGATCGGCCCGGAGCCGATCACGAGGATGTGCTTGAGATCGGTCCGCTTAGGCATTGCTGCGCCCCTTGCTGTGGGTCCGGCCTTCACTGGGCCGCTGGTCGAGGGCACGGCCCTCGATCAGTTCGGCGAATCGGTCGAAGAGGTAGTCCGCGTCGTGCGGGCCGGCTGCCGCCTCCGGGTGGTACTGGACGGTGAACGCGGGCAGGTCCACTGCCCGCAGCCCCTCGACCACGTTGTCATTGAGGCAGACGTGCGACACCCGTACGCCACCGAAGTCGGTGTCGATCACCTGGTCGGGGACGACCGCGCCGTCGCCCGAGCCGGGGACCTGCACGGCGAAGCCATGGTTGTGGCTGGTCACCTCGACCTTGCCGGTGACCCGGTCGAGCACCGGCTGGTTGATTCCCCGGTGGCCGTAGCCCAGCTTGTAGGTGCCGAAGCCGAGCGCCCGGCCGAGGATCTGGCTGCCGAAGCAGATGCCGAACAGCGGCACCTCCCGCCGCAGCGCCTCCCGGGCCAGTTCCACCGGGGCGTCGGCGGTGGCCGGGTCGCCCGGACCGGGCGACAGGAAGATCGCGTCGGCGCCGGTGGCGAGCATCTGGTCGATGCTCGACGACCCCGGCAGCACGTGCGTGGTCACCCCACGGGTGGCCAGCCGACGCGGCACGTTGCGCTTGATGCCCAGGTCCAGGGCGGCCACTGTGAACCGGTGCTCGCCCAGAGCCTCGACGACGTACGGCTCGGCGGTGCTCACTTCGGCGGACAGGTCCGCGCCGACCATCTGCGGCGCCTGGCGGACCCGGGCCAGCAGGCTCTGCGGGTCGTTGTCGATGCTGGAGATGCCCACCCGCATGGCGCCCCGCTCGCGCAGGTGCCGGGTCAGCGCCCGGGTGTCCACGCCGCTGATGCCCACCACACCCTCGGTGGCGAGGCGGTCCTCGAGACCACCGGTGGCCCGCCAGTTCGAGCCGATCCGGGCCGGGTCGCGCACGACGTAGCCGGCCACCCAGATCCGACCGGACTCGTCGTCCTCGCCGTTGACGCCGGTGTTGCCGATGTGCGGCGCGGTCTGCACCACCACCTGACGGTGGTACGACGGGTCGGTCAGGGTCTCCTGATAACCGGTCATGCCGGTGTTGAAGACCGCCTCGCCGAAGGTCTCCCCGACACTCCCGTACGCCTCGCCGGGGAACGTGCGCCCGTCCTCGAGGACAAGGATCGCGGGTCTGCGCTTGACCATTACTTGACAGCCTTTCCGTCCAGGACCGTCGGCTCGCCACGCAGGAAGGTCGCCACGATGCGACCTGGCAGCGTCATGCGGGCGTACGGGGTGTTGCGACTGCGACTGGCCAGCTCCGCCGGCTCGATGGTGCGGTGGGCCGCCGGGTCGATCAGGGTCAGGTTCGCCGGCACACCCGGCGCGGGGTCGACGCCGTGCCCGGTGAGGCCGGCGATCCGTGCGGGGGTGCGCGACATCCGCTCGGCGATCAGGTCCCATTCGGGGCCGAGCACGTCCAGCGCGATGGAGAGGGCCGTCTCCAGACCGAGCATCCCCGGTCGGGCGTACGCCCACTCGCACTCCTTGTCCTCCACCGCGTGCGGGGCGTGGTCGGTGGCGATCACGTCGATCACCCCGTCGGCGAGGGCGGCACGCAGCGCGGCGATGTCCGCGGCGGTGCGCAACGGCGGGTTCACCTTGTAGACCGGGTCGTAGGTTTCCGCCCGTTCGTCGGTGAGCAGCAGGTGGTGCGGGGTCACCTCGGCGGTCACGCGTACCCCGCGGGCCTTTGCCTGGCGCAGCACCTCGACGCTGCCGGCGGTGGAGACGTGGCAGACGTGCAGTCGGCTGCCCACGTGCTCGGCGAGCAGCACGTCCCGGGCGATGATCGCCTCCTCGGCGACCGCCGGCCAGCCGATCAGGCCGAGCCGGGTGGAGACCTCGCCCTCGTGCATCTGGGCACCCTCGGTGAGCCGGGGCTCCTCGGCGTGCTGGGCGATGATCCCGTCGAACGCCTTGACGTACTCCAGGGCTCGGCGCATCAACTTCGGGTCGGCGACGCAGTGCCCGTCGTCGGAGAAGATCCGCACCTGGGCCGCCGAGTCGGCCATCGCGCCCAGCTCGGCCAGCCGCTCGCCGGCCAGCCCGACGGTGACCGCGCCGATCGGCTGCACGTCGACCAGGCCGGCCTCGCGGCCGAGCCGCCAGACCTGCTCGACCACACCGGCGGTGTCCGCCACCGGGGAGGTGTTGGCCATCGCGCAGACCGCCGTGTAGCCGCCCAGCGCCGCCGCCCGGGAACCGGACTCGACGGTCTCGGCGTCCTCCCGGCCGGGCTCGCGCAGGTGGGTGTGCAGGTCGACGAGGCCGGGCAGGGCGACGAGGCCGGTGCCGTCGACGACTGTGGCGTCCGGCGCGGTCAGGCCGGGACCGACGGCGGCGATCACGCCGTCGCGGATCAGCAGGTCGGTCGGCGCGGCGCCGACGACACTCACGCTGGTGATCAGGTACGCGGTCACCGGTTGTTCCCTCCGAGCAGCAGGTAAAGGACAGCCATCCGCACGGAGACCCCGTTGGTGACCTGTTCGACGATTGTGGAGCGGGGTGAGTCGGCGACCTCGGGGGTGATCTCCATCCCCCGGTTCATCGGGCCGGGGTGCATGACGATCGCGTGTTCGGGCAGCCGGCGCATCCGCGGCCCGTCCAGCCCGTAGCGGCGGGCGTACTCGCGCGCGGAGGGGAAGTAGGAGTCGTTCATCCGCTCCCGCTGCACGCGCAGCATCATCACCACGTCCACGTTCGGCAGGACCGAGTCGAGGTCGTAGGAGACGTTGGTGCCGGGCGCGAGGGCGCCCGCGATGTCGACCGGGATGAGGGTCGGCGGGCCGACCAGGGTGACCTTGGCGCCGAGGGTCGAGAGCAGCAGCACGTTGGAGCGCGCCACCCGGGAGTGCAGCACGTCCCCGACCACAGCGACCGACAGGCCGGCGAGCCGGCCCAGCCGGGACCGCATGGTGTACGCGTCCAGCAGCGCCTGGGTGGGGTGCTCGTGGGTGCCGTCGCCGGCGTTGACCACCGACCCGTCCACCCAGTTGGCCAGGCGGTGCGGCGCGCCGGAGGCGGGGTGTCGGATGACGACGGCATCAGCGCCCATGGCCTGCAGGGTCAACGCGGTGTCCTTCAGGCTCTCACCCTTGGTGACGCTGGACCCCTTCGCGGAAAAGTTGATCACGTCGGCGCTGAGCCGCTTCGCCGCCGCCTCGAAGGAGATCCGGGTACGCGTGGAGTCCTCGTAGAAGAGGTTCACCACTGTCCGTCCGCGCAGCGCGGGAAGCTTCTTGATCTCCCGACCGGCGACGGTGGCCATCTCGGCGGCGGTGTCCAGGATCTCGGTGGCGGTGTCGGCGTCCAGGTCCCCGCCGGAGAGCAGATGCTTGATCATGAGGCGGTTCCCCCGTACAGCTTGACCTCGTCCGTCCCGTCGATCTCGGCGAGCGTCACCTTGACGCTCTCGGCGAGCGAGGTCGGGATGTTCTTGCCGACGTAGTCGGCGCGGATCGGCAACTCCCGGTGGCCCCTGTCGACCAGGACGGCGAGCTGCACCGAGGCCGGACGGCCCACGTCGTTGAGCGCGTCGAGCGCGGCCCGGACGGTACGGCCGGAGAAGAGCACATCGTCGACCAGGATGACCCGTTTGCCGTCGATCCCGCCGGGGGGCAGCTCGGTCGGACCCACAGCACGGGTGGCGTGCCGACGAAGGTCGTCGCGGTACAGGGTGATGTCGAGCACACCAACCGGAACGGCGACGTCCTCGAAGGTGCTGATCCGGTCGGCGAGCCGCCGGGCGAGGGGGGTGCCCCGGGTGGGAATCCCCAGCAGCACAGTGTTCGCGGCGCCCTGGGTCTTCTCCAGGATCTGGTGGGCGATGCGGTCGACCACGCGTTGCACGTCGGCGCTGGCGAGGATCACCTTCACCGAGGGTTGTCGCGGTGGTGACGAGCGGGCAGCCGGTGGGTATGCCACGGCGGACCTCCTTCCCCGCCTCACGGGACGGGTCGTTAAAGGATGTCGGGCACCTCCGGCCGGACCGCTCAGCAGACCTGGGCCGGGGCTTCCGCCACGTTACCAGTGGTCACCGGGGTCATGGACGGCGGCCGCTGACCACCGGGTCAGGTACCGGAAAAGGGGAAAACTCCCCGGACGCTCCGCAACGGTAGGGGCACGACCACTTGACCACGTGTCGCATTCCCCGTACCGTCACGCTCCGTAGCGATCGACGGGAGAACCCCGAGCAGCACTGGGAGTGTCCGAATGCCCTCTGAATACGCCAAGTCTCTGGGCGCCCGCCTGCGCTCCATCCGCCAGCAGCAGGGTCTCTCCCTGCAGGGTGTGGAGGAGAAGTCGAACGGGCGGTGGAAGGCCGTGGTGGTCGGCTCGTACGAGCGTGGCGACCGGGCCGTGACGGTGTCCCGTCTGGCCGAGTTGGCCGAGTTCTACCGCGTACCCGTCTCGGAGCTGCTGCCTGACGGCAGTGGCGTCCGTCACGAGCCCACCAGCAAGATTGTCCTGGACCTGGAGCGGCTCTACGACGAGGCCTCCGAGGACCTGGCCTACGTTGCCCGCTACGCCCGCGCCATCCAGCAGCAGCGCGGCGACTACAACGGCCGGGTGCTCTCCATCCGCGCCGATGACCTGCGGGCGCTCGCGATCGTCTACGACGCCTCACCGTCGGGCCTGATCGAGCGGCTCACCGAGCACGGCGTGCTGGTGGCCGACCCCCGGGCGTTCTTCGCCTCCTGATCTACCGCTCCACCTGATCTGCCGCCCCACCGAAAGGGCCCGTGCCGACTGGCACGGGCCCTTTCGGGTTTGCGGTGTTCGGTGCGGACGCTCAGCGGGTGGCGTACTCGGCGATCCGGCCGAGCACCCCGTTGAGGAAGCGCGGCGAATCGTCCGTCGACATCTGCCGAGCCAGCTCCACCGCCTCGCTGATGGCCACCGCGTCGTCGATCTCGTCGACGTAGAGCAACTCGTAGACGGCGATCCGGGCGAGATTACGGTCGACGACCGGCATCCGCTCCAACGTCCAACCCTCGGCGTAGCTGGCGATCAGCTCGTCGATCCGGTCGAGGTGCTCGGCAACCCCCTCGACCAGGCCCACCGCGTAGCCCAGGTGCTCCGGTCGGGGCTGCTCGATCCGCTGCACGTAGCCGGCGAGCACCTCCACCGGAGGCTTGTCCCGCAGGTCGGCCTCGTAGAGGACATCCAGCGCCCGCTTGCGCGCCTTGCGGCGCGCCGGCATCTGCTGCTTGGAACCCTCAGCCATCAGGCGCGGCCGAGGTAACGGCCGTCGCGGGTGTCGACCTTGATCTTCTCGCCGGTGGTGATGAACAGCGGAACCGGCACCGTGGCGCCGGTCTCCACGGTCGCCGGCTTGGTGCCGCCGGTCGAACGGTCGCCCTGCAGGCCGGGCTCGGTGTAGGTGACCTCCAGCACGACGCTGGTGGGCAGCTCGATGTAGAGCGGCACACCCTCGTGCTGGGCGACGGTCGCCTCCGCCTCGGGCAGCAGGTAGTTGGCTGCCTCACCGACGGTGCCACCGGGCACCGTGATCTGGTCGAAGGTCTCCAGATCCATGAAGACGAAGTCCTCACCGTCGGCGTACAGGTACTGCATCGTGCGCTTGTCAACGGTCGCGGTTTCGACCTTGGTGCCCGCGTTGAAGGTCTTGTCGACCACCTTCCCGGACAGCACGTTCTTCAGCGTGGTGCGCACGAAGGCACCACCCTTACCGGGCTTGACGTGCTGGAACTCGACGACGGCCCAGAGCTCGCCGTCCAGGTTGAGTACCAGGCCGTTTTTGAGGTCGTTGGTGGAGGCCATTTCCTGCCTTGATCATCAATTGGCGGACAGACCTGGCAAGTCTACAAGCTGCGTCGAATCGGACCGCCCCCCGTTCGGAGCGCCCAGTCCGTGGGCCTTCAGCGGGTGGCCAGATGGTGCAGAGCGAGACGATAGCCGTCGATACCCAGACCGCAGATCACCCCGGTCGCCACCGCCGAGACCACCGAGTGGTGCCGGAACTCCTCACGGGTGTGGATGTTGGAGATGTGCACCTCCACCAGCGGCCCCCGCAGCATGGCGCAGGCGTCCCGCACCGCGTACGAGTAGTGCGACCAGGCGGCGGGGTTGAGCACCACCGCGGCGCCCTCGTCGGCCGCCGTGTGCAGCCAGCCGAGCAGCTCGTGCTCCGCGTCGGTCTGCCGGACCGTCACCGCCAGCCCCAACTCCCGACCGGTGCTCTCGCAGAGCGCCACCAGGTCCGCGTAGCTGGTCGCGCCGTACACGTCGGGCTCGCGGGTGCCCAACCGGCCCAGGTTCGGCCCGTTCAAGACGTAGACCTTCACGGGGTTGCCACCTCCCGGTAGGCAGCCTCCAGCAACGCGTCGTCGGGGCCTTCCAACATCGCCGGGCGGGCCAGCCCGTCGAGCACCACGAAACGCAGCCGACTGCCCCGGGTCTTCTTGTCCACCCGCATCGCGGCCAACAGCTGCGGCCAGGCGTCGGCCGGGTAGCTCACCGGCAGGCCCAGCGCGCTCAGCGCGACCAGGTGTCGGTCGGCGGTCGGCGCGTCCAGCCGCCCGGCGAGCCGGGCCAGCGTGGCCGCGTACACCAGACCGACAGCGACGGCGTGGCCGTGCCGCCAGCGGTAGCCCTCGTTCTGCTCGATGGCGTGGGCCAGGGTGTGGCCGTAGTTGAGCACCTCCCGCAGGCCCGACTCGCGCAGGTCGCCGGCGACCACGTCGGCCTTGACCCGGATGGCCCGCTCGATCAGCTCCCGGCTCACCGGCCCACGCGGGTCGGTGGCGGCCTCCGGGTCGTTCTCGATGAGATCCAGGATCGTCGGGTCGGCGATGAAACCGCACTTGACGACCTCGGCCAACCCGGCCGCCAGGTCGACAGCGGGCAGGCTGTCCAGAGTGGCCAGGTCGGCCAACACCCCGACCGGCGGGTGGAACGCGCCCACCAGGTTCTTGCCGGCGGCCGTGTTGATGCCCGTCTTGCCGCCCACCGCGGCATCCACCATGCCCAGCAGCGAGGTCGCCACCGGCACCCAGCGCACACCCCGCAACCAGCAGGCCGCGACGAAGCCGGCCAGGTCGGTCACCGCGCCGCCGCCCACACCGACCACCGCGTCGGTACGGGTGAAGCCCGCCGCTCCGAGCCGGTCCCAACAGGCAGCGGCCACCTCGATGTGCTTTCCCGACTCGGCGTCGGGCACCTCGATCGGCAATGGTTCGACGCCGGCGGCGCGCAGGCGTTCGCCGAGCGCGTCCGCGAGGGCCTTGAGCGGAGGCGTGTGCAGCACCGCCACCCGGGTCGCGCCGGGCAGCAGGCCAGGCAACGCACCCAGCAGGTCACGTCCCACCAAGACGTCGTACGGCCGCTCGCCGCCGACCGGAATTCGGGTCACCTCGTCCATCGCCGGCAGCCTAGTCCAGCGGGCGGCGCGGGGAGGGCGGCTGTCCACCTGCTGGCCGGGTGGCCCAGTCCGCCAACCGGCGGGCGTGTTCGGCCACAGCGGCGCGCAGCGCGTCCGGATGCCGGATGGTGAACGGACACCCCAGACCGGCGAGCAAAGCCGCCATCCCGGGCAGGCTCTCCGCTCGGGCCCGCAGCAGCACCCCGTCGGTGGTGGCTGTCAACTCGGCCACGCTGGGCGGGATGCGGCGGCGGGCGGCGACCAGGTCGGTCTCCAGCACGACCTCCACCTCGTGCCGGTACGGCACACCGGCCAGTGACCGGGTCACCCAGGCCACCGCCTCGAAGCCGTCCGGCACTGTGAACGTCGCCACGCCGGGCGTCACCGCGCCGATCCGGTCCAGTCGGAAGGTGCGGATCTCCCCACGCCTGTGGTCGTGGCCGGTGACATACCAACGGCCGGCGTGGAAGACCAGCCCGTACGGGTCGAGTTCGCGGTGCGACTGCTCGCCCCGCCAGGAGCGGTAGTCCACCGCCACCCGCTGCCGGTGCCGGGTGGCCGAGGCGAGCGCGAGCAGTGTGCCGGACGCCGGTCCGCGCTCCGGCTCCGGACGACGCAGGGTGAAGCCCAGGTGCTCCTGGACGGCGGCGAGCCGGTCGGCGAGCGCCGCCGGCAGCACCCGGCGGATCTTCGCCAGCGCGGTGGCGGTGGCGGGCTGCTCGGTGGCCAGCCCGACCCGTTCGGCGACGACGAGGCCGAGCAGCACGGCCACCGCCTCGTCGTCGGTGAGCATCAGCGGGGGCAGTTTGTAACCGGAGTGCAGCCGGTAGCCGCCGTAGCGGCCGCGGTCGGCGGTGACGGGAATGCCCAGCTCGACAAGCGTGGTCGCGTAGCGGCGCACGGTCCGCTCGTCCACACCGAGGTGGCCGGCGAGGTCGGCGGCCGTCGACCGGTGCCGGGTCTGCAGCAGTTCGAGCAGGGCCAGCACCCGGCCAGCGGGACGTGACACGGGCCACTCCTTCAAAGCGGGCGGATCCTGTCCGGAATAGATCGTACGGTCTGTCGGTAACCGAGAGAAGGAGCCACAGATGGCGACATTCGTGCTGGTGCCGGGTTTCTGGCTGGGTGCCTGGGCATGGCGGGACGTGACAGTGGCGCTGCGGTCGCAGGGGCACGAGGTGTATCCGATGACGCTGACCGGGTTGGCCGAACGCGACCACCTCGCCGGGCCGGAGGTCAGCCTGGACACGCACACCACCGACATCGTCCGACTGATCGAGGTCGAGGACCTGCGCGACGTGCTGCTGGTCGGGCACTCCGGCGGGGGGATGCCGGCCGCCCAGGCGGTGGACCGCATCCCGGACCGGATCGCCCGGATCATCTACGTGGAGAGCGGGCCGTTGCCGGACGGCACGGCGCAGTTCGACACGCTGCCGGCCGACGAGCAGCAGCGGCTGCGGGCTGTTGTCGGCAGCGGGCACCTGCTGCCGCCGCCGGCCTGGGATCCGGCCGCCGACCCGACCAACCTTGCCGGTCTGGACGAGCCGACGCTCGCGCTACTGCGTACCCGGGCCACCCCACAGCCGCTGCGGGCCGCCACCGACCCGGTCCGACGCACCGGTGGGCGACGGGTGCCGACCGCGCTGGTCGCCAGCACCTTCCCGCTCGGCATGGTGCAGCAGATGATCCAACAGGAGCATCCGTTCTTCACCGGACTGGCCGACGGCCAGTTGCATGAGCTGCCCACCGGGCACTGGCCGATGCTCAGCGAGCCGAAGGCTCTGGCCGACGTCCTCGACCTGATCGCCCGCGGCTGAGGGCCACCCACTGCGCCCCCGCCCCCTGCGCCGATCTTGCAGTTCCGGTTGCCGAAATGCGGTGAATGCCCCTTAAGTCAGAGCAGTAAGTGCAAGATCGGCGCAAGGGGGGCCGACGGGGGCGACGGGGCAGGGGTACGTCAGCGGGGCAGCAGGGCGGCGACGTCGGCGACTACCTGCGCCGGGGCCCGGCCATCGGTGACCACCGTCTCGGTGGCGACCTCGGCGTAGAGCGGCCGGCGCTGGTCCAGCAGGTGCTTGAGGGTGGCCCGTGGGTTGATCGCCAGCAGCGGCCGGCCGGCGCCGAGCCCGACCCGCCGCACCGCGTCGGGCAACTCGACCGAGAGGTGCACCACCCGGTGCCCGATCAGGGCCGCCCGGGTCTCCTCGGCCAGCACCGCGCCGCCGCCGAGGGCGAGCACGCCCGTGCCGCCGGCCAGCGCCGCGGCCACTGCGGCCCGTTCCAGGGTACGGAAGTGCGCCTCGCCCTCGTCGATGAAGATCTCCGGGATCGGCTTCCCGGCCATCTGCTCGATGTCGGCGTCGGTGTCGCGGAACTCCACGCCGAGGGTGGCGGCGAGCGCCCGACCGACTGTGGTCTTGCCGCAGCCGGGCGCGCCGACCAGCACGACGACAGGTGCCATCAGCGGATGACCAGCGCGTCGAGGTAACCGGCGAGGTTGCGGCGGATCTCGGCGATCGAGTCTCCGCCGAACTTCTCGGTGGCCGCCTCGGCCAGCACCAGCGCCACCATCGCCTCGGCGACCACCGCCGCGGCGGGCACCGCGCAGACGTCGGAGCGCTGGTTGATCGCGGTGGCCGGCTCGCCGGTGGTGACGTCCACTGTGGCCAGCGCCCGGTTCAGCGAGGAGATCGGCTTCATGGCGGCGCGGACCCGCAGCGGCTCGCCGGTGGTGATGCCACCCTCCAGCCCGCCGGCCCGGTCGGTGACCCGCCGAACGCCGGTGGCCGACGGGATGATCTCGTCGTGCGCCTCCGAGCCGCGGGAACGGGCCTGCTGCCAGCCGTCGCCGATCTCCACGCCCTTGATCGCCTGAATGGACATCAGCGCGGTGGCCAGCCGGGCGTCGAGCTTGCGGTCCCACTGCACGTGGCTGCCCAGCCCCGGTGGCACCCCGTACGCCAGCACCTCGACCACGCCGCCGAGGGTGTCGGCGGCCTTCTTCGCGGCGTCGACCTCGGCGACCATCAGGGCGCTGGCCTCCGGGTCGAGGCAGCGCAGCGGGTCGGCGTCGATCCGGGCCGTGTCGGACGGCGTGGGACGCAGGCCGGGCTTCGCGGCCACCGGGCCCAGCTCGACGACGTGCGAGACGATCTCGATGCCGAGCGCCTGACGGATCAGCGCCTTGGCGACAGTGCCGACGGCCACCCGGGCGGCGGTCTCCCGTGCGCTGGCGCGCTCCAGGATCGGCCGGGCGTCGGTGTGGCCGTACTTCTGCATGCCGGCCAGGTCCGCGTGGCCGGGCCGGGGACGGGTCAGCGGGGCGTTGCGGGCCTGCCGGGCCAGTTCGTCGGGGTCGACCGGGTCGGCGGCCATCACTGTCTGCCACTTCGGCCACTCGGAGTTGCCGACCCGGATCGCCACCGGGCTGCCCAGGGTCACGCCGTGGCGCAGGCCGCCGAGCAGCTCGACCTCGTCCCGCTCGAACGACATCCGGGCACCCCGCCCATAGCCCAGCCGTCGACGGGCCAGCTCGTCGGCGATCTCGGTGGTGGTCACCTCAATGCCGGCCGGCACCCCCTCCAACATCGCGACGAGGGCGGGACCGTGCGATTCACCTGCAGTCAGCCAGCGCAACACAGCGGTCAGTCTGTCACGGCGGGCCACCGACGCGGCGCGCTCCCCGTCGTGTCCCGCCCAGCGGACGCCGCCGCCCGCCGACCCGGTGTCCTTTGCTCTGCACCCGCCGACGCGACACCCGACGGCGGCGGCTCAGATCCCCCGACCGCGCTTGTGCAGGGTGCGCAGCACCGCGTCGGCCCGGACCACCCGACCGGCGACGGCGAGGGCCAGGTAGGCGCGCGGCTCGCGGGGGTTGCTCCGCAGGGTGCGCCGGGCCCACCGCAGCGCGCCCCGGCGGTCACCGGAGGCGGCCTGGGCGAACGCGATCTGCCCGGCCACCCGGGCCTCGCCGGCCGGTTGACCGGCGAACTCCGGGTAGCGCTGCAGCAACCACTGCAACGCCTCCGAGATGGTGTCCCAGCGCTGCGCGAAGTAGGAGCGCTTGTGCCAGCGGACCAGCACCGACGGCGTCCGCAGGTTGATCAGTGGCGCGCTGCGGGCGGCCCGCAGGAGGAACTCGTAGTCCTCCGCGTAGCTGCCCGGGATCTCCTCGTCGACAAGCCCGAACCCGTTGCGCAACGCGGTGGCGCGGATCAGGAAGGTCGACGGGTGCAGCTCCGTCATCCGGTCGCGTAGCAGGTCGTCCAGGGTGATCCGGTCCTTGTCGAGCACCCGCTCGACGCTGTGCCCGTCGTAGTTGACCCGGATGCCGCAGCAGACGAACTCGGCGGCCGGTTCGCCGGCCAGCGCGTCGACCTGGGCGGCCAGCTTGCCGGGCAGCCACTCGTCGTCGTCGTCGCAGAACGCGACCAGCTCGCCCTCGGCCGCGAGGGTGCCGCTGTTGCGCGCACCGGCCAACCCTGGGGTACGGGCGTTGCGGATCACCCGCACCACGCGGGTCGGGCCGCTCCCCAACTCGTTCAGCGACTCGTCCGGCGCGGACTGGTCGAACACCACGACGACCTCGATCAGGCCCGGGTAGTCCTGTGCCAGGATCGCGCGCACCGCGGCCCGCAGCAGCTCGGGGCGGTCCCGGGTGGGCACCACGACGCTGACGGTCGGCTGCTGGGTCATCGAATCTCCTCCGTACCCGGGCGCGGCCGGGACCAGGCCCGCCACCGGGGTCGGCGCGGGGTCGAACGGGCCACCAGGTCGTCGACGATCTGCCCGACCCGGGCCACCGCCGCCCGTCGCGCCTCGTGTGCCTCCGGGTCGGCGGCCACCGCGTACCGGGACGGGTCTGCCATCCCGGCGGCCAACGCGTCGTGCAGGGCCTCCCGGGTCTCGCAGAGCGCCACCAGCCCGGCGGCGCCGAGCCGGCGGGCGAAGAGGAGCTGATGGTTGTCGACGTGCTCACCGCGAGCCGGATCGCGGGGCACCACGATGGGCAGGTGGCCGTGGCGGCGGGCCTCCAGAATGGTCGCTGGGCCACCGTGGCAGACCACCAGATCGGCATCGATCATCGCCTGTTGCAACGCGTCGTGGCCGAGGAACGGCACCGCGCCATTCAGCTGGGGCGCCTTCGTGTGCCCGTGCTGCATGGTCAGCCCGACCGGGCCGGCAGCCTGCGCGTGCCACTGCGCCAACCAGTCGACGAGCCGGTCGAAGGGGTGCTTGTCGGTGCCCACAGCGACCAGCAGTCGGAGCTGGGCGACCGCCGAGCTGTCGCGCTGGCGCGGCAGGCGGGCCGCCTCGGTGGCCGGCCGGGGTTGCGGACGCCGGGCGGTGCCCGTCTCCCCGGTCACAGCAGCGTCCCGACGACTGTCGCCTCGGGGTACTGCCGGCGCTGCTCGTCCCACTGCACCAGCATCGAGGACAGGAACGGCCGGCAGAGCCGAGCGGTCAACGTCGGGGTGTCGATCCGGTCGTACACCTCGATGTAGACGGTCGGGATGCGCCGCAGCCGGGCCAGCACCACGAACGGCACCGCCACCCCGGCGCCGGTGGTGACCACGGCGGCGACCCGCCGGGCCCGCAGCACCCGCCAGGCCAGCAGCGCGTTGCGCAGCAGGTTCGGCACGTTGCGGGTGGTCGGGTGGTGCGCCGGCACCAGGTCCTCGCCGGCCAGCAGCGACACCGCCTCCGGGGTGTCGAAGGTGACCCAGCAGCGCCGCCGCTGTTCGTACCAGGGCCGCAGGGCCAGTAGTTGGGCCAGATGGCCGCCGCTGGAGCCGACCAGCAGCAGCACCGGTGCCCCACTGTCGTCGTTGTTCGTGTCCACGCGACTCCCCACAAGTTCGCTTGGAATTTCAGTTCACGCCAGGCTGAAGCAGATCACACGATTCCCGGTCGTTGAATAGCGCGACCGGCCGAGATGACGATCTCCACGGCGGGCGGTGCGGTGCACCGAACGTCCGAGGTCCATCGATCGTCATCACCACCTGCGATTTTGTCGTCACTCTGCGGCGCACCGTCGCCGCCGCGATTCCTCCAGATCAGCCGCTATGTCTTTTCTCGATGACGTCCAAGAGTGCGGGATGCAGGGCGGCGTTCCAGCCCGCGCCCGCGTCGGCCAGCCGCCACGTCCGCAACCACATCTCCACCAGGTACGCGTCGGCGACGAGCCGACGCTGCGCGGCGTCGAGGCCGAGCCGCTCGCCGTGCCGGTTCAGATATCCGTCCACCGCCGACGCGGCCACGTCGGCCGGCTCCCCGCGCAGCACGAGGGCCCGCTGGAACGCGTCGTGCGCCAGGTCGAAGCCGACCGGCACGTCCGGCCCGCTGTGCTCCCAGTCCCAGGCGACCAACCGACCGGCGTGCCAGCCCAGGTTCCACGGCACCCAGTCACCATGCCAGTGACCGAACTCGACGCTGGTGTCGCCATGCCGGCGGGCCAACGCCGAGACCGCGGCGACCGCCCGCGCACCGGCCGGCTCGGTCGCGGCGGCCCGGCCGGCCTGGTCGGCCAGCCGGCGCAGGAACGTCGAGTCGGCGAGCGGTCGAGGCGTGCCCGCCCCGTCGCCTCGCCGGGCGACAGCGAGCAACGCCGCGATCCGGGGCGGGTCGTCCACCGGCACACCGCGTACCGCCGGGGGCAACGGCTCGATCACCGCCACCACCTGGCCCGCCCAGGACGTCTCGGTGAGCAGCCGCGGCGGCGTCGGATGGTCGGCGACGCCGACCACCTCGCGCAACGCCCGCAGCGCCGCCGCCTCCGCGCTGACCAGCGCGCGGGTCGCGTCGTTCCAGCCGATCTTCGCGTAGCCACGCGGACGCCCGTCGGCACTGAAGAGTTGCAGGGTGGGCTTGCCGTTCGGGTCGGGTGGCCGGACCCCGAACGCGGCCAGCAGCGGCGTGTCACCCAGGTCGGCGGAGAGCCGCTCGCTGAGCAGCAGCTCCGCGGCCGGCACCCCGGCCGGCACCGAGACGGTCAACGTGGGAAAGGACGCGAGCCCCACCCGGCCGAACCGGGCCAGCCCACCGAGCACCGCCCGAAGCGCGCGCACCTTCGGTGGCCGCAGGGCGTTGTACGCCAACAGGGACGCCGCCCCGGCCCGGGGCGCGCCCAACGGCACCAGGAACCGGGCCCGGGCGACCGACGGCACCACCGCGTACCTTGCCACCGCCTGGTGACCGGCCGGCGGGGCGCCGGCCACTGTCAGGCCGACCCGGTCGTCCGGGAAGACCGCGCGGCTCACCCAACCCAGGCCGTCCACCCGTGAACGCGGGTCGGTGGCCGGGCCCACCCCTGTCGTCACGCCGCCCGGTCCGCCCAGTCGAGGTCCAGCCCGAGCCGTTGACGCAGGGCGTCGTTGTACGGCCGGTAGTAGTCGGTCAGCTCAGCGCGCACGTTCGGCTCCAGCGGTGCCGAGCGCCGATCGTTGTAGACCTTGAAGTTGGGCAGGTCGTACGCCGGCAGACCAAGGAAGTCCAGGGTCCGTCGGTAGGTCGCCCGCGAGTCGCTGTACAGATCCTCGCTGGGCAGGAAGAGGATCTGCTCCCGGTCGAAGCGCTCCAGCCACGGCTCCAGGTGCTCCAGGTAACGCCCCCGAGCCCGGTACGTGTACCAGTCGTACGGCTCGCTGAACGACTCCGGCTCGGCGATCAACCGCTCCCGCTCCCCCGCCGTGCGTTCCGGCTCGGCGGCGAGGGCGGCGGCGAAGTCCAGTGGTTCGATGCCGTGGGTGCGGCGTTCCTTCCAGTGCGAGTACGCCCGCTCCACCGGGTCCCGCAGCAGCACGATGAGCTTCACCGACGGCATCAGCCCGGCGACCCGCTGCGCGGCGAGCGGATGGAACATGTACAGCGGGGCGGCCTCACCGACCCGGACCGGGCCGCCGTGCCGCTTGGCCAGGGCCTCGCGCTGCCGCTCGGTCGGGAAATGCGAGCGGTACCACGCTTCGCCGCGGCCCCAGTGCTCCTCGAAGTAGTGCGCCGACTTGGTGTTCCACGCGGGAAAGAGCCGGGGTACCAACGGGTGCTGGATGAGGTAGTTCCACAGGGAGGTGGTGCCACCCCGTTTGGTCCCGATGATCAGGAAGTCCGGCAGCGGCCGACGGTCGCTGGTGCGAACGCCGTAGTCGACAAGCGACTCCTTCACCCGGGTGGTCACCTGGGTCGGAACCAACTGCTTGACCCGGTCACGGATGGACACCACGCCGAACCTCACCTGCCTCTCGTCGATGCCGAGGTGGGCTCGGCGGCCGTGGCCGCGTTGTCCCCTCCACGGATCTGTCTCATGGTCCCCCGGATGCCGGCGCGCACCCGGGGCAACGTCAACATGCCGACGCAGCCGGTCAGCAGCACCGCCAACGCCACCGCGAGGCCGGGCAGGCCGCGACCGCCCACCAGCACGCCGGCCCCGGCGGCCAGGCCCACACCGGCGATCGTGGCCGCCGCGGCACGCACCATCGCGGCGTCGAACAGCGGCTCCCGAACCACCGACCGGGCGAACCCGGCGGCGGTGAGGTTCTCGGTGGCGATGCCGGCCGCCCAGGCCACCGCCGCGCCCGTCGCGCCGTAGCGCGGGATGAGCCAGAGGCCCAGCGAGACGGTCACCGTCAACCCGGCCACTGTGGCGACCAGGTGCAGCCCGCTACGTCCGCCCATCAGGAGCAGGCTCTGCACGTTGCCCACTCCGGTGTTGACGAGCATCGCCAGCGCGAGCACCGTCATCGCCGGCACACCGGCGGTGAACTCCGGCCCGAACAGTTGGAGGAAGGCCAGCGCGAACACCGCCAGCAGCAGGTACACCGGCCAGGACAGCACCAGCCCCCAGGTGGTCAACTGCCGGTGCACCGCCGCCGCCGCGGCCCGCTCGCCCCGCCCGAGCAGCCGGGACAGCTGCGGCGACACCGCCACCCGCAGCCCCTGCATGGCCAGTTGACCGGCCAGCACGTACCGGCCGACGGCGCCGAACACACCGGCGTCCGCCGGGCCGGCCAGCACCGAGGTGAGCAGCACGCCCACCCACATGCTGCCGGCGTCGATGGCCGCCGAGGCGGCCCGGGGCAGCGCGAAGCGCCAGAACGTGGACCAGTCGGCGCGGCGCGGACGCAGCGTCGCGCCCCGGGCCAGCCCGAGCGGGCCGGCGACGAGGATGAGACAGGCCAGCAGCGCCAACGCCGCCGGCACCAACCAGCCGGTCATGCCGGCGAGCAGGCCACCACCGGCCAGGGCGGCCGCGCCGACCAGCGCCGGGCGGGCGATCGGCAGCAGCAGGAACTGCACCCCGACGTACGCCCGGATGGGCCGCACACAGCGCAGCGCGGCCAGCAGCAGGGTCATCGTGACCACCACCGGCACCGCGGCGAACGTGACGGTGAGCAGCGCGCCGCCGCTCGCGCCGGAGCCGCCCAGCAGTCGGGGCGCGAGGGCGTCGGCGGCCAGCACGCCCGCGCCGGCGACCAGCAGCCCGGTCACCAGCGGCGGGATCAGCGCCACCGGGAGCACCCGGGCGGCATCACCGCGCACACCGGCGCTGCGGCGCGGCAGAGCCCACATCAGACCGGTTTCCGCGCCGAGCGTGCAGATCGCGGTGGCCACCGTGACCACCCCGATCGCGGCGAAGAACGCGCCAGCGCCGGCCGGGCCGTAGCTTCGGGTGATCACGACCGCCAGCACGAACCCGAACAGGCCGCTGGTGGCCGCGCCGAGCAGCCCGGCCACGCCGCTGCGCGCGCTGCGGCGGGTCTCGGCGGAGCCGGTGTCCCCAGCGGGCGACGGCGCGGCCTGACCCTCGACCGGGGTGGGCGTGGACCGGCCCTCGTCGGCGCCGGCCGACGGACGGGTCGCGGCGGTCACGCGGGCACCGGCGCGGTCCGCGCGGGCGTCGGCGACGACCCGGCCAACCGGGTCAGCCGTTCGCGTTCGGTGAGCGCCATCGCGAAGGCCACAGCGAAGAACGCGACAGCCAGGTTCTGGTTCGCCATGCCGTAGAACGGGACCTGCACCAGGCAGACCACCGGCACCACCGCCAGCCACTGCCCGGCCGCCGACGTCGCCCGCGCGCAGATCACCGCCGCGGCGACGAACCACGCCAGGAAGCAGATGAGCGCGGGTACGCCGTGGCTGAACAGCACCATCCACAGCTGCCCCTGGGTGCCGATCGGCGCGGCCGCCGACACGGTGTCGACGTTCACCGGAGCGCCGTAGCCCAACCAGGGCGACTCCTGCACGCGGCGGATCACCTCGGTGTAGAGCGAGAGCCGGTCGGTGTTGGTGTCGCTGGAGTCGACCCGTCTGCTGATCAGCTCGGTGATCGGGATGAACAGCGTGGCCAACCCGCCGATCACCACGACCCCGACGATGGACGCGGCCACCCTGACGTTGCCGCGCAGGCTGGCCCGCACTCCGAGCACCGCCAGCCCGGCGCCGAGGCTGAGGAACATCGCCCGGTTGAGGGTGAGGAACGCCGGCGCCAGCGACAGCGGCAGCGACGCCAGCAGCGCCCAGCGCAGCAGCCCCTGCCGGCGCAGCATCGCGAACGCCACCACGCAGGGCAGGGTCATCGCGTACGCGCTGCCGTAGTTGTTGGTGTACGCGAACGGCGCGGCCGGCCGATAGATCGGGTTGAGCGAACGGGCACTGTATTCAGCGGTGGTGAGGTGCACCATGTCCTGGATGAACGGGGTGCCGGCCACCCCACCGGGCAGCAGCATCTCCATCGGGGTCGTCATGGCCAGCCGGGGCACGAGCACCCCGAGCCAGCCCAGCGCCACCAGCCCGAACCAGAACGCGCAGAGCGGGGTGAGCACCGCCACCAGGCTGGCGCGTTCCCGGGCGGCCGCGTAGACGTAGACGCCGACCACCAACGCGGTCAGGTAGAAGGCCAGCCGCAGGGCGAACGTGAGCAGCGAGGCGGGCGACGACAACTGGGTGGCGCTGACCACCACGATGGCGAGGAAGAGCAGCCAGATGCCGGCCGCCGGCGGCAGCGGCACGCGCCCCCGGGTGAGCAGCAACGCGAACAGCAGCGCGCCCAGCAGCGGCCAGCCGAGGTAGAACGCGCCGAACAGCCACCAGAGCGGCACCAGGCCGAACATCATCGACAGCGGCCAGAGCGGCAGTTGCGGCGGCGCGAACGACGGCACCGGCGCTGGCTCCTGGGGAGCGCCTCCGGGTGGTGGTTCGGTCGCCGGGGCGCGGGTCACCGACACGCTCAGGCCCGGCCGTTCCGGGTGAGCACGAAGCCCAGCGGGGTGACCCCGGCGGCGCGCAACCGCTCCACCAGGCGTCGCAGGTCACTCTGCCGGGTGCGGTCGCGCTCCACGACCACCACCGCGCTGCCCTGCCGGGCCACTGCCACGCCACGCTCGTCGGACTCGGCCGGCGGTGCGTTGAACAGGACCAGGCCGTGGTCCGCGCCCTGCCGCCAGGTGCCGAACCGGACACTGCCCACACCCACGACAACCTCGTCGGGGGTGACGACGCGAGTGTTCTCCGGGCGGGCGGACGACACCCTCGGCAGCGTGAGTGTGGCATCGGGGTCGGTGGACGGGCGGGCACCGGGCGGGTGCGGGGAGGGCCGACGGGCGGGCGTGCTCTCCGTGGCGGCAGCAGCGGCGGGTGGTGTGCTGCCGGCCGGCCGGGGCTTGGGCACCAGCGGCCGGGACGGGTCGATGGGCAGCCGCCCCCGGTCGGCGAGAACGGTGGCCCGTAGCCGCTCGATCCGTCCGCTGTCGTCGGCGACGAAGACCTCCCGGCCGTCCACGGCGAGCGCCACAGCGAGCCCGGCGGTGAGCGCCGTGGCGTCCTCCCGGGCGGTGACCAGCGCCACCCGGGCCGGCTGCCGGACCCGCTCGGCGACCGCCATCGCCACGTACCGGACGTCGGCGTCGACCGCCCGGGGGCTACCCCGGAACGCCGGCCGGCGTACGGTGCCGAGCAGTGGAAGGCCGGAGGCCTCCCGACCGTCGGCGACCGAGCGGACCCTCCGGTCGGTCGACTCCCAGAGGTACGCCAGCACGATGCCGATCAGCGCGCCGCCGAGCAGGCCGGCGACCAGGTAGAGCGGCCGGTGCCCGGCGGAGGTGACCAGCGCCTTCTCGGCTGTCTGGGTGACCCAGCCGGGGTTGACGTCGACCGCCGCGATCTCGGTGCGGGCGGCGTTGAGCTGGGTGAGCTGGTTGTTGATCCCGGCCAGCTCGGCCACCAGCGCGTCACCGGCGGCGGTGTCCTTGGCGGTGTTCGCCCGCTTCTGCAGGGCGGTCTGCTGGGCGGCGACCTTGGTGATGCTGGCGTCGTAGGAGCGCAGCATCTCGGCGCGCTGCTGCTCGTACATTGTGCGACGCACGCTCAGGTAGGCCTCGGCGGCCATGTTGGCGCTCTGCACGGCCTGGTGCGCCTCGCCGGCCTGGTAGGTGAAGCGCAGGATCTGCCCACCGGTGGGCACCTCGACCTCGAGCGCGTCACGGATGTCGCGCGGGTCGCCGCCGGCCGACTCGGCGAGCCGCTGCACCACCTCGGTGCCGGTGGCGATGCCGCTCTCCACGTTCATGTTGACCGCGCGGTCGGCGCCCGCGCCGCTGGGGGTGAAGGCGTCGGTCACCACCGGCCGGACCGCGACAACGGCGCTCGCGGACAGCGCCGCCGGCACCAGCAGCACGTAGCCGAGCGCGGCGAGCAGACCGACCATGGCGACCGCCGCCACCAACCGCAGCCGGTGCATCGGCACCCGCAGCAGGTCGGTCAGTGTCACGGCACGGGAGGTGCCGGAGGACGGGCCGTCCGTGGGCCAGGGGGCGGGCGCTGCATCAGTCATGGAACTTCTTCACCGTCTGTTGAGGATTACCGACGACCACGACGCCGGGCGGTACGTCAGTGCGGACCACCGTCGCCGCGCCGACGACGCTGTCCCGGCCGACCCGCACGCCCTTCAGGACCAGGGCGTGCGCACCGACCCAGACGTTCTCCTCGAGAACGATCGGGGCACGGGTGAGCGGGCCGGGCGGGGCGTGCCGCTGCCCGGGGGGCAGGTTGTGGAAGTCGTTGTCGAGCAACTCGCAGTCCGACAGGAGGCACCGGTCCCCCACTGTGACCGACGTCCAGGTGCCGATCCAGGTGGCGTTGAGCAGACAGTCCGCGCCGACGCGTACCTCGCCGGGGCCGGCGAAGCGGACGAGTTTGTTCAACCGGGTGCGGTCACCAATTGTCACCCGCACACCACGCCGCAACCGGATGCGGCCCCGGATCTCCACGTCCCGACCAAGCGTCAACCGTCGATAACGGAGCTGATACCAGCCGCGTTTGACCGCGAAGACCAGACGCACCACACGTCTCGTTCGGATGCCAGCGGCGCCGAGCAACGACCCTCCCCCACCATCGCGGGCCGGCGGCGGTGGTACCCGCCACCGGCCCAACGTGAACAATCTACCGATGCTCCGTTACGAACGGTTGACCCTTACTGTACGGAGAAGAATGTCGATGGGGTAGACCAGGACAACTCGGGCGTCGCGCTGCTGATGACTGTCGCAGTGGTGCCGTTGACCACCGCGGTCGGGGCGGCCGTCGGGTCGAACGGCACGCTGCGCAGCGCGCCGTCGGTGGAGCCGTAGACGATCCGGCCACCCACCCAGGCCATGCCCCGCACCGCGGACCAGGTCACACCAGTGGTCGGCAGGGTGAACTCGGTGGCACCGAGGTAGTTGCCGTCGATCTCGAAGTAGCGGTAGTAGAGGTTGTTGGCCCCGGTACGGGTGTAGTAGAGCCGGCCGTCGAGGAAGAAGGCGCCGGTCAGCAACGCCGGGTTGTACCAGTCGTTGTAGCCGGACGCCTCCCACGGCGAGCCGATCGCGCCTCCGTTGAAGAGCGAGATGTCGATCCGACTGCCGGTGGGCGTGCCGGCCACGGTGTGCGACCAGTAGATCCGGTCGTCCACCCGCCAGGTCGCGCCGGCCGCCGTGTACGCGGGCTGGCTGACGCTGGTGGCGGTGCCCAGCGCGGTGCCGTCGAACGGCACCTTCGCCACGGTGCCCGAGGCGGTGCCGAGGTAGAGGTTGCCGGTGGTGGCCGACGGCGGGTTCTTCGCCGTGAAGGTCCGTCCGCCGGCGAGCGGGAACATGCCGAGCCGGCCGTGGTACTCCTCGCCCATGCCATCGGAGTTGTGCCCGAAGTAGAGGCCGTCCGAACCGCGCCAGAGCACGGGCACCGCCGAACCCCAACTGCTGGTGCCCGACGGCATCGACGCGCTGCCGCTGCGGCGCGGGTTCCAGTTCACCGGCATACCGGTCGCCGGGGTGACGGCGGCGATGCCGAGCCGGTCGATCGCGCCCGCGCCCGCGTTGTCGCTGGCGTTCGGGTTGTTCAGCCAGCGGAAGTGCCCGCCCAGGTAGATCACGTTGTCCGCCACCTCGACTGAGGTGATGGTGTCGTTGCCGGTGAAGTCGACCCAGGTGGCGAGCTGGCCGCCGCCCCGCGCCGCGGTCTCGAAGCGGACCAGGGCGTCGCAGTACGCGGACGGCCAGCCGGCGCCGCCGTTGGTGCCGACCACGAACCAGGTGCCGTCGCCGCCGAACTTCACGTCCTGTACGTAGTGCACGAAGGTCGCCGGTGACGCGCACGGCGCGACGAACTTGTCGCTGCTCCAGTCGATCAGCGTGGGCGTCGCGGAGACGTCCACCAGTGCGATCTGGTTGCGCGGCAGGTCGTTCACGAGCGTGAAGTTGCCGCCGACGACCAGGGTGTCGCCGTCCGGCGCGACGTCGATGGTCCAGACGTACGACGTGGTGCTGTGCCGTCCCACAGTGGCGTCGATGCTGAAGCTCGGGTCGATCGCGCCGGTGGTCGCGTTGAGCCGGCCGAGACCGGCGTGCGCGGTGCCGTTGAGCCAGTTGAATGCCCCGGCCACGTAGAGCCAGTTGCCGTCCAGCGCCAGGTCGCGGACCGTGCCGCCGTCGGAGCGCCCGACCCAGCTGTCGATGATCGCGCCGGTCGACGGGTTGAGCGCCACCAGGTTCTTCCGGGAGACGCCGTTGACGTTCTTGAAGGTGCCGCCGACGATCAGCGTGCCGCCGGGACCGGCGATGAGGGTGTTGACAGCGCCGTCGAGCACCGGCAGGAAGGTGGTCGACATGGTGCCGGTGGTCCGGTCGTACGCGAAGAGGTAGCGCTGCGTGATCCACGCAGAACTCGCGGTCTGCCGGAGCTGGGTGAAGCTGCCGCCGACGAAGACCGTGTTGCCCACCTGCGCGAAGGCACGGGTCTCACCGTCTCGGGCGTGCGGGGTCGCGTCGGCGGGGTTCGCCGACACCAGGGTCGCCGTGGTCGGGACCGGTACCACAGCGGCCGACGCGGTAGTGGGCACGCCCAGAGCTGCGGCGATGATCGCCAACGCGACCATCCCCGCCCGAGTACGACGTCGTCCTGCAAAACGCCACAAGTGCGAGAGTTTGGGCACGCTGCGCCTCCAGATTGGATGAGAACCCGAGGTAGCGTGCCTCGTCCAGCCTGGTTAACAAAATCCGCCGATTGGGCGGTGCATGAATCCGCAAGCCGACAGAACGCCGGAGGATCGGTTGTCCGACCCCCCGGCGACCGCCGTCCGGTCAGCCCGTTTCGAACGTCAGCGGTTACCTCCGGTGGGTTGCCGCAGGTAGGGGTCCTGGCCGGCCTTCGCGAAGCCGGCCACCGCCGAGGCGTCGTGGTTCATCGTCATGTCGCAGGTCGACGTGCGGCTGGTCATGCCGGCCGAGTTGAAGTAGATCGCCGCCTTGATCTTCGGGTGCGCCTTCAGCGCCGCCGGGAACTCCTGGAACCAGCGCTGCTTCGCGCCCAGGTCGGCGGAGTTGAAGTTGGTGCCGAACTCGGCGAGCATCCGGGGCTTGCCCGCGCCGATGCCGTTGTCGTCCAGCCACCGGTAGAAGCCACCGACAGTCGTGCTCGGGCTCTTCCACACAGTGCTGCCGTTGCAGACGTGGAAGTTGTACGGGTCGTAGGCCACCCAGTCGACGTACTGGTCGCCCGGGTACAGGCCGGCGTACCGCGAGTAGTGCCCGGACCAGCCCATCATCGTCCAGACCCAGACCGCGTTCGTCGCGCCTGCGTTGGCGAACCGCTGGTGGACGTAACGCCAGGCCCTGACGAAGTCGGCGTCGCTGCCCTTGTTCGGCTCGTCCTCCGGCTCGTGGTCGAAGCCGATGAAGACCGGAACGCCAGCGGCCTTGATCCGGCCCGCGACCGCGTCGATGGTGTCGTCCTGCTTGCCGCCGTAGACGTCCGACCACTTGAGGGTGGTGCCGGCGGAGAAGTCACGCGACTCCCAGGCGAAGAACATCAACCGGCCTTCGCGCATCTGCTGCTGCTCGTACATGTCGGGGAAGGCGCCATTGCTGCCGGCGTTGGAGAAGTCGTGGTAGCGGTGCACGATGTCGAACTTGCGCCCGACCTGCGTCTCCACGTCGACGACGGCCTTGCCGTGGTCCCAGCCACCGGCCGCCCCGGCGGGCGAGTACATGCCCCACCAGGCGCCACAGGACGGGACGAGCTTGTCCGAGACGGACCCACACTTGCCGGACGGGAGGGTGCCGCTGGCGCTCGGGGTCGCCGTCCGGGTCGGAGCGATGGTCGGCGACGGCTTCGGCGCGGCGGTGGTCGGCGACGCGCTCGGCGACGGCGGCGGTGCCGGCCGGGTGGGGGTCACCGGCGACGGCCGGGACCCGAGGTCGTAGCTGATCAGCAGGCTGGGTCGCAGGTCCGGGTTGCGGTTCTCGACCGACGCCCAGTAGATCCGGCTTTCCAGGCCGCTCTGCGCCAACGAGACCGTCCAGGTGCCGTTGCCGGTGACCAGCTTGGAGACGTCCCACTCGTTGACGCCCTTGGACACGCTTGTCACGCTGTCCAGTGCGGCGCCGGCCGAGGTCAGCGGCGGCCGCGACTCGCGGGCGCTCAGCGGTGACGCGTGCGCCGTCACCGTGGCGGCGAACTGCTGCCAGGCGTGCACCCGCAGCGTCGCCCGGATGTTGACTGCGGTGGCCGGCACCGTGGTGACAGCGAACTCGATGACCGCCTCGCGGCCACCGCGCGGGTTGCCGTCGCAGCGCGTCGCGCAGGTCGCGAGGGTCGACTTGGCCGCGTTGTCACCGTCCTGTGAGACAGCGGTGGCGGTGGTGTCGGCCGCCGCCCGGATCGACAGGTCGTCGCTGGCCAGCAGCGGCATCATCGTCGCCACGATGCCGGCCACCACCGAACCGCCGACCACGCCGATGGCAATCGCCTTACGCCGGGGTCCGGAGCGGAACCGGGTGATGCGGTGCAGTCCGTGCCTGGTCAAGGAAACTCCCTGTGTCTGCGTCCGTAACGGTGAGCAGCGTATCGATGACCAGGACATGTGGCAGGTAGGACAGTTTTCCGTAAGCGCGTCTTAATCGTCAGCTAAGAAACGCCTCGGGGAAATCACTGCCGCTGGCCGCAGGTGCGACCGATGCCCGCCACACACCTTGCCCGCGGAGCACGCGCGGAGTCAACGGCCCGGGTTGGGGCCTGCCAGCCGGTGCGACTACAGGCGACCGCGTCGGATCGCCAGCGGAATGGCGATGGCTGTCACCACCGCGCAGATCCCCCCGATGACGATCATCCGGACACCGCTCTCGCCGCCGGTGGCCACCTCCACCGCTCCCCAGACCACGACGAGGATGCTCAGTGCGACGGATGCCGCACCGAGAACGCGCATCGTGCGCTTGCTGTACGGCCCCTCAGTTCGCTCATCCGCCCGCATGGCGTAGTAGTACCGCGGCCCGCCGGCGCGCAAACGCCGCCCCGGAACCCCGTTCGCAGTCAACGCCCTCGATGGCTGGGCTGCCTGTCCGGTCCGTCAGCCGGCGCGAGCGGCAGTCAGCGCGGCAGCCATCGCCGCCCTCGGCGCGGCCACGCCGGTGAACTGCTCGAACTGCCCGACGGCCTGGGCCAGCAGCAGGTCCAGACCGGAGACGATCCGGCAGCCGGCCCCGTTCGCGGCCGTCGCCAACGGGGTCGGCCACGGGTCGTAGAGCGCATCGAAGTACACGGCGCCCGGCCGCCAGGCCACCGCGCCGGCCAGCGGGTCGGCGACCCCCTTGGGCACCGTGGAGACGACCACGTCGGCGGCGACGAACTGCCGGGGGGCATCAGCCCACGGAGCGAACGTCAGCGCGACACCGAGCGCGCCGGCCACCGGGCGCAGCTCGTCGACCGCCTCGGGTCGGCGGGCCACCACCGTCACCGATGAGCACGCGAGCTGCGCGGCGGCGGCGAGCGCGGCGCGGGCGGTCCCCCCGGCGCCGAGCACCGTGACGGTGGCGCCGGCGGTCACGCCGGCATCGGTGAGCACCCGCACCATGCCGGCGACGTCGGTGTTGTCCGCGTACCAGGAGCCGTCCGGACGGCGTACCAACGTGTTTGCCGCGCCGACGGCGACGGCGACCGGCGAGGCCGCGTCGGCCACGGCGAGCGCGGCCTCCTTGCCCGGCATGGTCACCGACAACCCGGCCCACTCCGGGCCCAGGCCGGCGACCAGATCCGGCAGCTCCGCCGCCGCGCACTCGATCCGGGTGTACGACCACCCGGTCAGCCCTGCGGCGACGTAACCCGCGGTGTGGATCACCGGGGAGAGGGAGTGCGCGATCGGCTTGCCCAGCACCGCGGCCCTACGGATCGACACGATCACCGCCGGTCGCGGCCGGTGGCCCGGTCACTGTCGACATCACTTCCCCGCTCTCCCGCGCACGTCGGAATCGACAGTACCCAGCACTCCGGCCCGGGCACCAGGCAACCGGCTCTGCGGCAACCCCGGGCGACCGCGTCATCGCATGCCGCCCCATCGACGTTGGTAAAAGCAGTTTCGGCGACGGAAGGGCCGACCAAAAAGGGCACCTGAACCACAAAGACTCCCTTCCCGGCGGCGACCATAATTGCGGTAGCAGTGGGAAGGGAGCCTTCACGGCGTGACCCGGCCGGTCAGATGATGCCGGCCTCCTTGGCCTTGTTCTCGTTGCGCTTGTGCTGCTCGTACGTCTCGGCGAACGCGGAATGACCCTTATCGTCGATGGCCACGAAGTAGAGCCACTTGCCGGCCGGCGTGTCCATCGCCCCTTCCAGGGCCTGCTTGCCCGGGTTGTTGATCGGGGTGGGGATCATGCCCGGCAGCTTGCGGTTGTACGGATTCTTCTGGTCGTCCAACTCGGCCGCCGTCATCTGCTTGGACGACTTGGTCGGCTTACCGATCGACTCCAGGTAGTAGTTGACGGTGACGTCCATTTCCAGGCAGTTGCACGGGAACTCGCCGTACGCGCGGTTGTAGGCCACCCTGGCGACCTTGCCGAGGTCGTCCTTGTTGCCCGCCTCAGCCTGGGCGAGGGATGCCACGATCAGCGCCTCGTACGGGCTGACCTTGCGTTCCTCCTGCACCCGGTCGGCGAACTTCATCTCACCGGTCACCGACAGGAAGCGGTTCACCATCAGCTTGAGGATGCTCTCGGCGGTGGACTTCGGCGGGATCTCGTACGTGTCCGGGAAGAGGAAGCCCTCGACGGACTTGACGCTCTTCTTGCCGTCGCCGCGCTTGAACCACCAGTCCGGAACGCCGAGCCCTTCCGGGTCCTTCGCGGCGGCCTGGAAGTCCTTGACCGGGATCTTGGTCTTCTCGGAGAGCAACTTGTAGATGTTGAAGCTGGTGCGGCCCTCGGGGATGGTCAGCCCGTTGACGATCTTGTTCTTCAGGTCGAGCATCGCGGTCACCGCGTTCGTGCCGCTCATCTGCTTGCGCAGCTTGTACGTGCCCGGCTGGATGTTCTTGCTGCGCGAGTTGGCCTCGGCCGCCTCGATGAACGCCTTCTGGCTCTTTACCACGTCCGCCGCGACGAGGGCGTCGGCCATGTCGGCGATCAACGCGCCGTTCTTGATCTCGACGGTGACCTCACCGGCCCCGCTGCCGTCGTAGTCGGGGGTGACGAAGTAGTTCTGGATGCGGTCGAAGCCGTAGAACGCGCCGCCACCGATGCCGCCCAACAGCAACAGGGCCATCAGCAGGGCCAGGAATGTCTTGCCCCGGCCGCCGCCGCCGGACCCGCTCTTGCCCTTGCGGAAGCCGCGCCGGTGCCGACCCTTCTCCCCCCGCTCCGGCTCGTCGAACCCAAGATCCAGATCGTCGATCATTACGTCCGCCTCCGCTGCGCGTCCAGCCAGCTCTGCAGGATCTCCACCGCGGCCGCCTGATCGACAACCGCACGTTGACGTTTACCTCGGACGCCACGCTCGGCAAGCCTACGAGAAGCGACCACGGTCGACATCCTCTCGTCAGTGAGCGTTACCGGGACAGGCGCTATCACATCGACCAGTCGGTCAGCGTACGCCTTCACATGGACGGCCGCAGGGCCGTGCTTGCCGGCGAGGTTGACCGGAAGACCGACGACAACCCCGACGGCCTCGTGTTCGGCCACCAGCGCGGCCAGCTCGGCGAGGTCGCTCGGCACCGCGTCCGGCGCTGCCGTGAGATCGCGGGCCAGGGTGACCAGCGGCGTTGCCAGGATTCCGTCCGGATCCGAGCGGGAGACGCCCACCCGCACCTGACCGACATCCACGCCGATCCGCACACCACGCGTCGACTCAGCCACCGAACGTCACCGCCGGCCGGGAACGAACCAGGGCGGACCAATCGGCCCGCCCTGACTCACAGTGATGATCTATCACGCCTCGGTGATCGCCTTCTCGACGGTGAGCAGCAGGTTCGGTGCCTCGGCCGCTGGCAGACCGCCACCCTGAGCCAGGTCGGGGCTGCCACCGCCGCGCCCGGAGAACGCCGCCTTCACCAGATCCGACGCGGCCAGGCCCCGGCTGCGGGCCGCCGCGTTGACAGCCACCACCAGTGACGCCTTGCCGTTCGACCGCGCCGCCACCGCCACGACCGCCGGCCGCGCCGGGTCGATCTTGCCGCGGATCTCCTGGGCCAGGGTGCGCACGTCGTTGCCGGCCGCGCCCTCCGGCGCCTCGGTGCCCACGTACGCGACCCCGCGCACGTCCTTGGCCTGCGCCGCGAGCGCCGCCGCGCCACCCAGCACCAGCTGGGCCCGTAGCTTCTCCAGCTCCTTCTCGGCGTCCCGAAGCTGGGTGACGGTCTGCTCCACCCGGTCGGCGACCTGATCGTTCGGCACCCGGTACAGCTCGGCCAACCGGGAGACCAGCAGGTGCTCCTTGGCCAGGAAACCGAAGGCGTCCATGCCGACCAGCGCCTCGACCCGGCGCACACCGGACCCGATCGACGACTCGGAGAGGATCTTCACGAGGCCGAGCTGGGCCGAACGGGCCACGTGCGTGCCACCGCACAGCTCCCGGGCGTAGTCACCCACCTCGACGACCCGCACCTCCTCGCCGTACTTCTCGCCGAAGAGCGCCATCGCGCCGATCCGCCGCGCCTCCTCCAACGAGGTGATGAAGGCGTGCACCTCCAGGTCGGCCAGGAGCACCTCGTTGACCTGCTGCTCCACGTCGCGCAGGACGCTCGGCGACACCCCGGTCGGGGTGTTGAAGTCGAACCGGAGCCGACCGGGAGCGTTCAACGACCCGGCCTGCGTGGCCGACTCGCCGAGGAAGTTGCGCATGGTCTGGTGCACCAGGTGCGTGGCGGTGTGCGACCGGGAGATCGCCCGACGCCGCGTCGCGTCGATCTCGGCGAAGCCGGCCTCACCGGCGCGCACCTCACCCCGGACCACCCGGGCGCGGTGCACGATCAGGCCGGGCACCGGCTGCTGCACGTCGAGCACCTCGACCTGCCCGCCACCAACCGTGATCATGCCGTGGTCGGGCTGCTGACCACCGCCCTCGGCGTAGAACGGGGTGGTGTCCAGCACCAGCTCGATGGTGTCGCCCTCGGTCGCCGCCTGGCGCGGGCCGTCGGCGCCGAGCAGCGCCCGCACCGTCGACTCGCGGGACACCTCGCTGTACCCGGTGAACGTCACCGGACCACCCGCGTCGAGCACCGACCGGTACGCCGACAGGTCGACGTGCCCGGTCTTGCGGGCCTGCGCGTCCGCCTTCGCCCGGGTCCGCTGGTCGGCCATCAACCGCCGGAAACCCTCGTCGTCGACGGTGAGGCCCTGCTCCGCGGCGATCTCCAGGGTCAGATCGATCGGAAAGCCGTAGGTGTCGTGCAACTGGAACGCCTTCGCGCCGGACAGCGCCGAGCCACCCGCCGTGCGGGTCTCCGCGATCGCGGTGTCCAGGATCGTCGTGCCCGCCCGCAGAGTGGACAGGAACGCCTCCTCCTCCGCGTACGCGTAATCAGCGATCCGGTCGAAGTCGGTGGCCAGCTCCGGGTACGACGGCGCCATGCAGTCCCGCGCCACCGGCAGCAGCTCAGGCAGCGCCCGGTCCTGCCAGCCCAGCAACCGGATCGACCGGATCGCCCGGCGCATGATCCGACGCAGCACGTAGCCGCGGCCCTCGTTGGACGGGGTCACGCCGTCGCCGATCAGCATCAGCGCCGTGCGCACGTGGTCCGCGATGACCCGCAGCCGCACGTCGTCCGGGTGCGACTCGCTGGCCACGTGCCCGGAGTGCGCGCCGTAGCGCTTACCGGTCAGCTCGGCCGCCCGGGCCAGGATCGGCCGGACCTCGTCGATCTCGTACAGGTTGTCCACACCCTGCAGGATCGAGGCCATCCGCTCCAGGCCCATGCCGGTGTCGATGTTCTTCGCCGGCAGGTCACCCAGGATCGGGTAGTCCTCCTTGGTCGTGCCCGGACCCCGCTCGAACTGCATGAACACGAGGTTCCAGTACTCCATGTACCGGTCCTCGTCGACCGCCGGACCGCCCTCCCGGCCGTACTCCGGGCCCCTGTCGTAGAACAGCTCCGACGACGGACCGCACGGCCCGGGAATGCCCATCGACCAGAAGTTGTCAGCCTTGCCCCGGCGCACGATCCGTTCGGCCGGCACGCCGACCGACCGCCAGATCTCGTACGCCTCGTCGTCGTCGAGGTAGATCGTCGGCCAGATCCGCTCCGGATCCAGCCCGTACCCACCCTCGGCGATCGGCTTCGTGGACAACTCCCAGGCCAGCGGGATCGCGCCGGCCTTGAAGTAGTCACCGAAGGAGAAGTTGCCGTTCATCTGGAAGAACGTGCCGTGCCGGCTGGTCTTACCGACCTCGTCGATGTCCGGGGTACGGATGCACTTCTGCACGCTCACCGCCCGCTGGTACGCGGGCGTCTGCTGACCCAGGAAGTACGGGACGAACTGCACCATGCCGGCGTTGACGAACAGCAGGTTCGGGTCGCTGATGGCGGGCAGCGGAGCGGACGGCACCACGGTGTGGCCATTCGCCTCGAAGTGCGCGAGGTACCGCCGCTTGATCTCCGCCGTCTTCATCGCTGGTGTTCCTCCGGAAAGATTTCTCGATCGCCGATTCGCGGGTCTTCCCGCAGGTCGGCGAACTTGTCGTCGAACGCCTCGCCCTGGGCGAACGCGTGGTGGATCTCCTGCTCGCGTTCGGCCATCCCGACCCGGACGTCCTCCACGAAACTACGCAGCGACTCGACGAGCCCGCCAGCGGATTCCGTCAGCGAGCTGGCGATGCCCGCCGGCGTGTACGCCTGCGCGGTCCGGGTCGCCTTGCGGACCACGATCACCCCGACGGCCACCCCGATGCCGAGCCAGAACAAGCGCCTCATGTCCCGCTACCTCCTGGTGCGCCGGGTCGGTCAGCTGTTGCCGCGTCGCGCGGCCCGTCGCTGCTGCTTGATGGTGTCGCGTACCTCGCGCTCGGTCTCGGCGTGCCGGCGGCCGGCGGCGGCCTTGCGCACGCCGTAGCCGAATGCGGCAACCTTGACCAGGGGGTTGGCGGCCGCGGCGGAGACGACGGTGGCGAGGTTGGCGACGTTGGCGGTGACGTTCTGCGCGTGGCTGGTCATGGTGTCGACCTTCGCCAGTTGGAGGTTCACACCGTCGAGCGAGGTCTGCACCTGCTCCAGGGCGGTGTTGACGTTCTTCACAGTGGTGTTCACGTCACCGAGCAGCGGCGCGGTCCGGTCGTTCAGGTCGTTGATCATGCGGGTGGTGGCGTCAACCGTGTGCCGCAGCCGCAGGATGGGCAGCGTCAGGATGAGCACCAGCACCGCGAACGCGGATGCCGCGATCAGCGCCGCGATCGCTCCAATGTCGCCCACGCCTGTCCTCCTCAAGCAGAAGTTCCGCAGGACCCGACGTCCCCGGAACGCACAACCATGCCACCCGTACCGGCCGCCGAGCCGTCGGCGGTCACCGGTGACGGGCGTGCCCGCCAGCCCCAGACCCTACCGTCCGTGATGGAGACCGGCTCAGGACGGTGAGGGTGTCTGCTCACCCAGCGGATCCGCACTGACAGTTGGGAACGGATCCTCACCGGTCAGTGACGGGTCGGTGGTCGGCTGCGGCCTGGTCCGCTCGTCGTCTATCGCATTGCGCACCTTCACCGACACCAACGAGCCGGTGCACTCGGTCGCAGCGGCCGACGGGTCGCCGGACGGCACGATCGCCGGCTCGCCGTCCACCGGCGGCGGCACACAGGTCGGTTCGCGGACCCACAGGTCGAGGGTCAACTCGTCGCGACGCCAGCAGGTGTAGCTGCCCTTCGTCTGCTGCTCCGGGCAGCGGCTCACCTTCCACGGCTGCCACCCGTCCTGGCGCAGCGCGTCCTCGTAGACCTGCGCCGTCTCCTTTGGCGCCTTCTCCGAGGTCACCGTGCGCTCCCGCAGCCGGCAGTCGAGCAGGCACCAGCGGCTGCCGCTGACGTCGTCGACAGTCTTCGCGGCCGCCCAGCCGGGCACGCCGAGCTGGTCCAGGTTGTCGAAGACCGGGTCACGGCTCAGCGTCCGGATGCCGAAGAAGAGCGGCAGCGCGCCGAGCAGCACGATGCTGACCAGCACCAACACCGCCGCGCGCAGGCGGCGTCGTTCACGGGTCTGCCGGCGTTCCTCGGAGCGGGCGCCCGGTGCGGCGTCGTCGTCCGGCGCGTCCTGACCGGCCGGGCGCAGCGGCGGCCCGTCGGAGGGTTCCGGTTCCGGCCGGTCCACCGGGCCGGGCACTGAGGGCACCACGGCGGCGGCGCGGGCCACGCCGACGGGCTCGGCGGCGCGTCCGGGCGGCGGCACGGGTGCGACACCGCTCGGCTCGGCACGGCCGGGCTCCCGATTCGGAGGCGCTGCGCGTCCGGCGGCACGGTCGGCCGGCGCGGGTCGCCCGGCCGGCGTCGCACCACGGGCCGGCCCGGGCTCACCGGTCGCCCGGTCGTCGGTTGGCGGTTGCCCGCCGGGTGGGCGGACGGCGGCACGAGCCGGACCGTCCGGACGGGAACGTGGCGGACCGTCGACACCCGGCGGCACTGCCGCACGAGCCGGACCGTCCGGACGGGTCGCGTCCCGGGGTGCCGCATCGCCACCCGGGCCGGGGCGCAGGGGGCCGTCAGCGCCACGGCGCGCGGCGCCGGGTGCCGGCGCGTCGCCCGGGATGGGGCGGGCCCGGCCCGGTGGGACGGAGCGGGCAGCGCCCCGAGCGGCGGGACCGGCGCCGGGTCGACCACCGGCGTAGGGGTCGTCGCCGTGGTCGCTCACCGGCCCGGGTCGGCCGGGGACAGCCGTACCGTCGGGACCGGGTTCGGCCGGTCCACGCCGTCGTCGGCCGGTCGGATCCGGGGCGGGCGGTGCGTCCGGGCCGGGCCCCGCCACGGCACGGCCGCGCTGGACAGTGGGGTCCGGAGTCGGGACCGCCGCAGCGCCCCGCCCACGGGCGGGGCGGTCACCGGGCGGCGGGGGGTAGGTGAGGGCGTGCTCTCCGGTGGATCCCGACCCGTCGGGCCGGACCGCCCGACGACCGTTCGGTGCGTCCGCACCCGGGTCGGCCGGCGGGCCGGCGGGCCGGCGGGCGGCGCCGCGTTCCGCGGCCGGGTCGGGCACGGCGAGCCGACCGGACGCCTGGTCGACGAGGTCTCCCGACCCGGTGGGCGACGCCGGACGGCGACCCCCGGCCGGCGGACCGCCGTCTCGACGGTTGACCACCGGCAGGCCGGGGTCGGTGTGTGGCAGGCGGCCGGCCTGGCGCAGCCAGTCCGCTGGCCGCTCCGGGCGGTCCGGCCGGTCCGGGCGGGGTTCGCCGCCGGGCGGCGTTCGGCGTTCCGGTTCATCGGAGACGACCCGGCGGCGACCGGTGCCGTCGGCGGGGCCGGTGGTGGGCAGGGCGCCGCTGTGCGCGCCGGTCGCCTCGGGCACCGCCGACGCGTTCCCCGAGCGGGGCACGGGTGGCGCGTTACCCGAGCGGGGCACCACCGGCTCGTCGGGTTCCGCGGCGCGGCGACGCCCGCCGGCTGTCGGACGGCGACCCTCCGACGCGCGCCCGGCGGGCTCGGGTGCACCGGGGTCGGCCGGGCCCGGACGACGCCGGGCGGTACGCGGGTCACTGTCGATGGCGGGGTCGGGCCGCAGGCTGTCCGCGGCCGGCGGCACGACACCAGCCGGCGCGCCGTCGAAGCGGGCCGGCCCGGGGGCGGCGGGTGCTCCGCCGGCCCGCGTCGGGTCGGGTGCCGAGCCGGCGGCGCGGCGACCGGCGGGCGTGCCGTCGGCGGGCGGCCGGGCACGACCGGGTTCGACCTGTTGCTCCGGGCCGGGTCGGCGGACCGGCGGACCGGCATCCGGACGGCGCAGCGGCGGCATGGCGTCGGGCGCGGCGGGGTCCTGATGACGGCCCGGCGGAACAGCGGCGTCCGGACGGCGGGCCGGCGACGCGGGGGCGTCCGGGCGACGACCGGCCTGGGGGCCCGAGGACGGTGGGCCCACGGGTGGGCCGGGAGGGGCGGCGGCACCGCGCGAACGGGCCGGGCCGCCGGGCGCGTCGGGTGCCGAACGAGGCACCGGCGGGCCGGCCGGGTCACCCCCGCCCGGGCGGGCGGCGGGTGGCGACTGGGGTACGGCGGCGCGGGCGCCGGGCACCGGCTGCACGCCGCGGCGCGGCGGCTGCCCGGGTGCGGGGCCGGCGGCGGGTGGCCGGTTGTCCGGGCGACGATCCGCTGGTGGCGTCTCCCCGGGCCAGGGCCCGTCGACAGGTCGACGGGCGGCGGCACCGCCCTGTTCAGGCTGGCGCGAGGCCGGCGGCGCCGGGGACTCCGGGGCACTGCCGCGCGCACCGGCCGGCCCTCCCGCCGTACGCGCTGTGGGTTGTGCCGGCGGCCCGGCCGGGTCTGCCGGCGGCATGCCCCCGCGCTGCCGGTTCGGCTCCGCCGGCGCGCCGTCCGGGCCCAGCTCGGTGCGTTGCTGCTTGGCCGAGCGGAGGTCGTCGATCCAGCCGAACTCCTCGCCGGCGACCGGCTCCTCCGGCTCGGGCTCAGCCGCCCGGCCGCGACCCCAACGGCGGGTCTTGGCGCGGGGATCGCGCCGCTCGTCCGGGCCCTCGTCCGGGCGGTCCCCACCACGCGATCTCACTGTTGACCCTCTCCTGCGGCGTCGGTGCCGCTGTCCTGCATCGTGCCGGGGGCATCCGTGCCCGTCGTCGGACGGGCGGCCCCCGGGGATAGCGCTGGCGCGGTCTGCGCCGTTACGGACGGCTCGGATGTCGGCGTCTGCGGACGCCCGGCAGGAGCCGGCAGACCGCGCACGATCCGGCGCAGCAGCGGCAACCTGCCGGCCACCGACCGCTCCGCGCCGTGCGGGCTGGGCTGGTAGTAGTCGGTGCCCACCAGGTCGTCCGGGACGTACTGCTGGGTGACCACGCCGCGCTGGTCGTCGTGCGGGTAGCGGTAGCCGGTCCCGTGGCCCAACCCTCGGGCACCGGCGTAGTGCGCGTCGCGCAGCCCGCGTGGCACCGGGCCACCGCGACCGGCCCGGACGTCGGCGATGGCGGCGCCGATGGCGGTGGTGGCCGAGTTCGACTTGGGCGCGGTGGCCAGGTGGATCACCGCCTGGGCGAGGTTGAGCTGCGCTTCGGGCAGCCCGACGTACTCGACCGCGTGCGCGGCGGCCGTCGCCACGCTCAGCGCCCCGGGATCGGCCATGCCGACGTCCTCGCTGGCGAAGATGACCAGACGACGGGCGATGAACCGGGCGTCCTCACCGGCGACCAGCATGCGGGCCAGCCAGTGCACCGCCGCGTCCACGTCCGAGCCGCGCATGCTCTTGATGAAGGCGCTGACCACGTCGTAGTGGGCGTCGCCGTCGCGGTCGTAGCGCACTGCCGCCACGTCGACGGCCTGCTCAGCGGTGGCGAGGTCGATGCGCCCACCGCCGAGGGCCGTCGCGGAGGCCGCCGCCGCCTCAAGGGCGGTGAGTGCCTTACGGACGTCGCCGGCGGCCAGCCGGACCAGGTGATCCTCGGCCTCGGTGGTCAGGGCCAGTGCGCCGTCCAGGCCACGCTTGTCGGCGACCGCGCGGCGCAGCAGGCCCCGCACCGCCTCGTCGTCCAACGGTTGCAGGGTGAGCAGCACGCACCGCGACAGCAGCGGTGAGATGACCGAGAAGTACGGGTTCTCGGTGGTGGCCGCCAGCAGGGTGACAGTGCGGTCCTCGACGGCGGCGAGCAGTGAATCCTGTTGGGTCTTGCTGAACCGGTGCACCTCGTCGATGAAGAGCACCGTCTGTGGGCCACCGGAACGGCGCTGGCGGCGTGCCGCCTCGATCACCGCCCGGACGTCCTTCACTCCGGCGGAGAGCGCCGACATGGCGACGAAGCGGCGGTCGGTGGCACCGGCCACCAGGTGCGCGATTGTGGTCTTGCCGCTGCCCGGCGGGCCCCAGAGGATCACCGACATCGGAGCCCCGCCGGAGACCAGTTGCCGCAGGGGTGCGCCGGGAGCGAGCAGGTGCTCCTGCCCGACCAACTCGTCGAGGGTCACCGGGCGCATCCGGACGGGCAGGGGCGAATCGTCGGCCACCGCGGTGAAGCCGTCGACACCGGCGGGACCGTCGGGCGCGCTGCGCGACCCGGCGGGTTCACCGAGGGAGAAGAGGGCGTCGGACTCCATCACGAAGACAGTACCGGGCCGGGCCCACGACGCCGGAATCGCGCCGCGGGCCCGCCACCGGTGATCGGTTCCGGTCAGCCACGCCCGGGGCGACGGCCCCGGTACCAGCGGCCGCCGCCACCGCCGCGCGGGCCGCTGCCCACACCGGCCAGGTAGAGCGAGAGGAGAAGGAGCCCGATGAGTACGAGGGTGTTCCAGTTGAACAGGTCCGGCGCTCCGAAGTCGGTGCCGAGCAGGTCGAGCAGCAGGGCGAAGCCAAAGACGATGGCCGCGAGAATGGCGAGCATGTCGGTCCTCCGGTGGGGGTTCCCAGTAGGTCGGCGCATGATGTACCCAATCGGTCGACTCGCCAATCTCCACGGTGGAGGCACCAGTGCCACGGCCGCCCGGTCCCGCTCAGCCCGACCGCTCGCCTGACCGGCCGGCGGCCGGTCAGGCGAGGGGTGTTCCCTACCGGTCGGCGGCGGGAACTGGGACCGGGGTCGGCTCGACGGCGGGTGCGGCCCGACGGCCGGCCAGCCAGGCGGGCAGGTAGAGCGGAGCGGCGACGGCCAGCACCACAGCGCCGACCACCATCGCGGTGCCGACACTGGTGGCAGCGGCGAGCGCGGTCAGCGCCACCCCACCGAGCGCACCGGCCGGCTGCGCCATCATCGAGTTCAGCGAGAGCACGCTGGTCCGGTACGGGCCGTCCACCTGCCGGTGCAGCAGCCCGCTGTGCAGCGGATTGGACGCCCCGTGCACGGCGTAGCAGGCCAGGTACGCCACCAGCACCCCGACCGGCCCGGCGAACAACCCCATCCCGACCACCGTCACACCCTGCAGGATGCGCAGGAGCGCCGCGCCCGGGGCAGCGCCGAACCAGCGCAACAGCAGTGGGGTCAGCGCCGCGCCGGCGGCCGAGGCCAGCCAGGCGACCGAGTTCGCCGGCCCGAGCAGCGCGGCGGCGCGTTCCGGGTCGCCGATCACCTCGGCCAGCCGTACCGGCAGCAGTGACTCGAAGGTGACCATGCCGAAGCCCCAGAACAGCTCCACCGCGACCAGCGCCAGCAGCACCCGGGACCGGCGCAGCAGTCCGAGCGCCTCGCCGATCATCCGGGGCGCCTGGGCGGCCGAGGTCCGCAGCGCCGCGACCCCGGTGGCCGACCGCTGCTCGACCAGCAGCACTACCAGTGCGACGAGCGCCGCCGCCTGCGCGACGATGGCGGCCAGGACAGGCACCGTGAGCGCGCTGACCGGCCCGATCGGGCCGAGCGCGATCAGACCGCCACTGAGCAACGCGCCACCACCGATCGCAGCGCCGACCACGGTGCCGGCATGCCCGAGGCCACGCTCGTACTCGGCCTCCGCGTCGACAGCCAGCGTGGCGTCGACGTACCAGGACTCCAACGGGCCGCTGTCCAGCGCCCGGTAGACCCCCTGCAGGGCCCAGACCAGGAAGAACAGCCAGAACGAGTCGGCCACCGCGAACAGCGCCAGCGAGGCGAGGTTGAGCACCCCGGCGGCGAGAAGCACCGGTCGGCGGCCGACCGCGTCGGCGATCCCGGCGGTGGGCAGCTCCAGCGCCAGCACCAACAGCCCCTGCGCGGTGCCGACCAGACCGATCTGCGGCAGCGACAGGCCCCGCTCCTGCATCAGCAGGATCATCACCGGAATCATCAGACCGGTGGGCAGCCAGCGCAGGCCGTAGAGCGTGAGGTAACGACGTCGGATCTGACGTACGGTCAGCGCACTCATGACAATCCCTCACTTCTCGACTGCGGGGCTCGCAGCACCGGCTCACTCCTCGCGCTCATCAGAGGCCCTCGCGCAGCGGGTAGGCGGCCAGGAAGATCTGCACGGGCTGGGCCTCCGGATCGGTCGGGTCCGCGGTTTCGGCCTCCTGGCGGTACCGCTCCAGCAACTGCCACACCTCGTTCTTGAGTTCGTCGAGCCGGGCCAGTGGGATGGTCATCAGGGTGTCGCTCATGCCGAAGCCGTCCCGCCAGGCCGGTGACCATTCGTGCTGGGTGGCGAACCAGCGGTCGGCGGTCTCGGCGAGGAGACGCACCTGGTCGCCCTGGATCCACTCGATCGCGGCCCGGGCGTCGGGGTCGTCGTCGAAGTCGGACGGCTCCCAGTTGGTGACGTCGTGCGCCGCCTGCCACCATCGTTGCCGCCCGCTGCCCCGGTCGGGGTCCTCGATGACGAGCCCGACCTCGGCGAGTTGGCGCAGGTGGTAGCTGGTCGCACCGGTGTTGGTGCCGAGCAGTTCGGCGAGGGTGGTCGCGGTGGCGGGCCCCTTCACGCGCAGCGCTCCGATCAACCGCATTCGTAGCGGGTGCGCCAGCACCCGGACCTGCCGTTTGTCGATCCGCACCTCACGCAGCGCTGGCTGCGGGACGTCTTCGTCGTTCGCCATGACTGCACACTATCTCTGCACAGTTTCTATGCACAACGCTTGTGCATAGAAACTGTGCATACATCTCTCCGCGATCTTGCGGTTTCGGTCTTCGTCTCGCTCACTGAAGACCCTTTTGTCGCCACCGGAAGTGCGAGATCGCGGGGGTGGGACGGCCGCGCGCTTGGGGTGGGGCGGGTTAGGGCGCCAGGAGTTCGCGTACCCCGCGCAGTCGCGTCCGCAGCAGGCCGGCGGCGCGGGTGGAGTCGAGGCGTACGTCAAGGGGGTGGACCAGCCCGGTGGCCGCGCTGGTGGTGGTCTTCAGCCCGGCCGGATCCAGGCCGTATCGCGCGGCCACCAGCAGGCCCAGCTCGGCCCGGCTGACCGCGTCCGGGCCGGCCACGTTGAGCAGACCGGCGTACGTCGAGGCGACCAGCTCCAGCACGGCGTCGGCCAGGTCGGTGACGTCGATCGGGCAGCGCAGTTCGTCGCTGAACAGGGTGGCCCGGCCGGCGAGCGCGTCCCGGCAGAGCTGGATCTGCTTGCTGCCCTCCCCCACGATCAGGGAGGTCCGCACCAGCGCCGCGCTCGGGTCGATCGCCCGTACGGCGGTCTCGGCCGCCGCCTTCGCGGCACCATACGCGTGCACCGGCGTGGGTGGTTCGTCGTCGGCGTACGGCACGGGTCGTCCGGCGTGCAGCGCGTCGCTGGACACGTGCACCAGCCGGGCACCCACCTCGGCGGCGGCGAACGCCACGTGGGCGGCCCCATCGGCGGTGACCGCCCAGTCGCCGTACCGATAGGGGGTCCCGACCACGGCGTCCGGCCGCACCTCGGCGACCAGCGCGCGCACGGCGGCCCGATCGGTCACGTCCAGCCGCCTCGCCACGACACCCGGCACAGCGATCTCACCCGAGTGAAACGTCCCCACCACCGAGAGCCCGGCGTCGACCCCCCGCCGACAAACCGACCGCCCCAGTAAACCGCTACCCCCGACGACAAGCACCCGCATCCCGGTCCACTCCCCCACAGACGATCAAGAGGTTTGCGTCATCTCGCGGGGCGATGATGACGCAAACCAGGTTATACAACCAACGGATGGCCGGGGGCGGGGGGGGGGGTGAGAGGGGGCAGACCCGGACCGCCCCCCGGGCA
>NZ_JBEZFO010000024.1:112871-116058 GCF_040649495.1 Micromonospora sp. NPDC048947 | reverse complement strand
TATTTTTATACCCGCGTTTTTTGCCCGCCGCCGCGCCCTTTACCCTTACCCCCCCCGCGGGCGCCCCCCCCGCCCCGGGCCCCCCCCCCCCGGCGCGTTTCAGGTGTGGCAGGCTCGACGCCATGCGGCTGGAGAATGTCTGGTTGCGGTACCACCGGCGGGGGCCGTGGGTGCTGCAAGGCATCGACGTGCGGATCGGTCCGGGCGAGGTGGCGATCGTGTTGGGTCGCAACGGGGTGGGCAAGTCGACACTGCTCCAGGTGGCCGCGGGGGTCCTCCGCCCGGGCCGGGGCCGGGTCACCGACCGTCCGACGCGGGTGGGCTGGGTGCCGGAGCGTTTCCCCGCGGACCAACCGTTCACTGTCACCCGCTATCTGACCGGGATGGCCCGGGTGGCGGGGCTGGGCAGGGCTGCGGCCGACGAGGCGGTGGCCTCCTGGACGGACCGGCTCGGGCTGTCCGCGTTCCGCTCGGTCCGGTTGCCGGAACTGTCCAAGGGCACCGCGCAGAAGGTCGGTCTCGCCCAGGCGCTGCTGCGCCCACCGGGCCTGCTGGTGCTCGACGAGCCGTGGGAGGGGCTGGACGCCGCCACCCGTGAGTTGGTGCCCGAACTGATCGCCGAGGTGCTCGCGGCCGACGGGTCGGTCCTGGTCAGCGACCACCGCGGCGAGACGGTCCGGCTCCCGGCCGCGCGCCGCTGGTTGGTGGCCGACGGCTCGCTCTGCGAGGAGACGTCGTCGACGGACGAGACGATCGCTGTGGTCGAGGTCGCGGTGCCGGCCGCGCGGGTCGCCGGCACCGTCGCCCGGTTGCGCGCCGAGGGCCACCAGGTGCTGCGGGTACGCTCCGACGCCTCCACCGCCGCAGCCCAGGCCCTACCCGTCGAGCAGCCCCGGTCGGCCGGTGCCGCCCGACCCGCCGAGCCGCCGCTCGGGATGGCCGGGGAGCTGACAGCGGAGCGGCCCGACGCCGTTGACGCCGCGGTCGAGTCGGCAGCGGGGGAGACCCGGTGAGCGCCCTGGTCCGGATGCGGTTGGCCGGTTTCCTGCGGACCGGCCGGGCGTTGGCGCCCTTGCTCGCCGGCCTGATCACGCTCGGCACCCTCTACGGCGGTGGCCGCGCCCAGCCGGCGGAGGCGTACGGCGTCTCCGCGGTAGTGCTCTTTCCGGTGCTCGCCTGGCAGACCAAGATCCTGTTGGACGTCGAGCCGGACGTGCAGCGTCGGCTGGCGCAGGTGACCGTCGGGGTGGCCCGGGAGCGGTTGGCCGGGCTGCTCGCCGCAGTGGTGACGGCGCTGGTGACGGTGGCCGTCGCGCTGCTCTTTCCGTGGCTGGTCGGCGGGGTATCCGGCCCGGTCGACCCGGGGGACCGGTCGATTCCGGTCGGGCTCGCCCTGGGATTGTGGGCGCATGTGCTGGTCGTACCCGCTGCGGTTGCTCTTGGGGCGCTGGCCAGCCGCGCGTCGGTCGGCGGCGCCGGGTACGGCGTCGCGGTGTTGGCCCTCGGAGGGGTCGGCGCTGTGGTGCTCGGTCTGACCGGCTCGGTGGCCCCCTGGCTGGCACCGCCGATCATGGCGGCCGCTCGCACCACCGCCGGCGACGCCGCCGCGCTGACAATGCTGGGGCTGAGCGGGTGGGCGCTGGCGTGGAGCGCCGCTGTCGTCGGCGGCTACCTGTGGCGTCGGCGGGCCCAGGGATGACCGGCCCTGGTGCGGGTGACGCGGCTCACCAGGCGCGATTTGGCGCTGCTGGTCGGGGCGCGTAGTCTTCAACAGTCATCCGTGTTCTCATGGATGAGGAACCACCCAGAGACCGCTGGTCACCGTGTTTCGGCACGGTCGAAGGTCCCGCGACAACGGGCGACCCGCGTAGGGCGGCAAGCGTAACTCGGCAGTGAGCATGGTCCGCCGACCATGACGATCCGCCGGCCCTCGCCCCGTGCGCCCTGCGCCGGGGCTTTTTCGTTGTCGCGCTGCCTCCGCCCCCGTTCCGGCTTCGGCCGAGACGGGGACCAGCCTCGAGTAACGAGAGAGGAGGGACATGGCGGACAAGCCGATCCGGGCCGACAAGGCCACGGCCGTCGCTGAGCTGACCGAGAGCTTCCGCAGCTCGGGCGCCACCGTGCTGACCGAGTACCGCGGTCTGACGGTTTCCCAGCTCACCCAGCTTCGGCGCTCGCTCGGCGCCGATACCAGCTACACGGTCGCGAAGAACACGCTGGCCAAGCGTGCTGCGACGGACGCGGGCATCACCGGCCTCGACGAGCTGTTCACCGGTCCTACCGCGCTGACTTTCGTTTCGGGCGACGTCGTCGAGGCGGCGAAGGGGCTTCGCGACTTCGCGAAGGCCAACCCGAAGCTCGTCATCAAGGGCGGTGTCTTCGAGGGCAAGGCCATCACCGCGGCCGAGGTCACGAAGCTCGCCGACCTTGAGTCCCGCGAGGTGCTGCTGGCCAAGCTGGCCGGCGCGATGAAGGGCAACCTGAGCAAGGCCGCGGCCCTGTTCCAGGCCCCGCTGTCGAAGACCGCCCGTCTGGCGGCTGCACTGCAGGACAAGCGCGAGAAGGAGGGCGCCGAGGCGGCCTGAGGCCCCCACGGCGCACCAGTTCTTACTTAACAGAATCAGGAAAGGACGCCAGATATGGCGAAGCTCAGCACCGACGAGCTGCTCGACGCGTTCAAGGAGATGACGCTGATCGAGCTCTCTGAGTTCGTGAAGCAGTTCGAGACGACCTTCGAGGTCACCGCTGCCGCTCCGGTCGCGATCGCCCAGGGTGGTGGCGGCGGCGGCGCTGCTGCCGAGGCCGAGCCGGAGCAGGATGAGTTCGACGTCATCCTCGAGGCTGACGGTGGCAAGAAGATCCAGGTCATCAAGGTCGTGCGTGAGCTGACCGGCCTGGGCCTCAAGGAGGCCAAGGACGCGGTTGAGTCCGCGCCGAAGGCCATCCTGGAGAAGGTCAACAAGGAGACCGCCGACAAGGCGAAGGCCAAGCTCGAGGGTGAGGGCGCCAAGGTCACCCTCAAGTGACCTGACGTTCCACCAACGCGTACCCGGCTCGTGAGCTGGGACACCATCGCGTCGCGGCGGGCGGTGATCCGACACCGCGGTCACCAGCAGCGCCAGCAGGTTCGCCGGCTGCGCGCCGAGCACGCCCCGGGTCGCCACGAACAGCAGCAGGTACGCAAGCG
>NZ_JBEZFO010000024.1:108861-112861 GCF_040649495.1 Micromonospora sp. NPDC048947 | reverse complement strand
GGGGGGTTTCATCGCACACGTAACCCCCCCCGCCGTATTGGTGGATCTGGCTGCGACCGGTCCTGAGCTGGGCTCCGACCATGGGTACCCTTGACCCGAACGAGCGTGGCCTGTCGCCCTCCAGTGGGAAACAAGGGACAACCCGGATACCGGCCCTTGACGCGGCCCGGGGCTGCCAGGCACGCTGACACCAGCAAGACACCGCGCTTGCGACGGCCACGACGTGGGTATGACAGCGGCGGCACCATCAGCCGCTGTAACCCGAGCGGCCCAGTGGGGAGTTGCGTTCTGAGCGGCCCGGCAGACCCCGGTTGACGGGGGCCGAGGCGCGCTCCGCAAACAACCTGCGGGGTGGGCTGGACAGCGGTTAGCCTCTCGGCTACACTGCTAGTTTGCGCTGCCTTCCGACTTGACCCCTGCTCGGAAATGTCCGTTTACGGATATTTCTGGTGGGGTCATTGGAGTGCACGCGTACCAGCCGTTCTGCAGCACCGGTCCTCGGAAGGACGCATCTTGGCAGCTTCCCGCCCTGCGAAGACCAGTCGTACGTCGAGCGCATTCGCTCCCCGCCGAGTTTCATTCGGCAGGATCACCGAACACCTCGAGGTCCCCAACCTCCTTGCCATTCAGAACGAGTCCTTCGACTGGCTCGTCGGCAACGAGGCTTGGCAGGGCCGGTCGGCGGACGACCCGCACGCACGATCGGGTCTCGCGGAGATCCTTGAAGAGATCAGTCCCATTGAGGACTTCTCCGGCACCATGTCGCTCTCCTTCTCAGCGCCGCGCTTCGACGAGGTCAAGGCCTCGATCGAGGAGTGCAAGGAGAAGGACCTGACCTACTGCGCTCCGCTCTTCGTGACCGCGGAGTTCACCAACAACACCACTGGCGAGATCAAGAGCCAGACGGTGTTCATGGGTGACTTCCCGATGATGACGCCCAAGGGCACCTTCGTCATCAACGGCACCGAGCGCGTCGTGGTCAGCCAGCTCGTCCGGTCTCCGGGCGTGTACTTCGACAAGCAGCCGGACAAGACCTCCGACCGCGACCTCTCCAGCGTCAAGGTCATCCCGAGTCGGGGTGCCTGGCTGGAGTTCGACATCGACAAGCGCGACACGGTCGGTGTGCGCATCGACCGCAAGCGTCGGCAGGCCGTCACCGTCCTGCTCAAGGCCATCGGATGGTCGGCCGAGCGAATTCGTGAGAAGTTCGGCTGGTCCGAGCTGATGATGACCACGCTCGAGAAGGACCACATCGCCGGCGCCGACGAGGCTCTGCTCGACATCTACCGCAAGCTGCGCCCTGGCGAGCCGCCGACGCGCGAGAACGCCCAGACCCTGCTCGACAACCTCTTCTTCAACCCGAAGAGGTACGACGTCGCCAAGGTCGGGCGCTACAAGTTCAACAAGAAGCTCGAAGTTGGCGTGCCGATCACCACTGGCACGCTGACCGAGGACGACATCGTCGCCACCGTGGAGTACCTGTGCCGGCTGCACGCCGGTGAGGACGGCTACGAGGCCGACGACATCGACCACTTCGGCAACCGGCGCCTCCGTACCGTGGGCGAGCTGATCCAGAACCAGGTTCGGGTCGGCCTGTCCCGGATGGAGCGGGTCGTCCGCGAGCGGATGACCACGCAGGACGTCGAGGCGATCACCCCGCAGACCCTGATCAACATCCGCCCGGTGGTGGCGGCGATCAAGGAGTTCTTCGGGACGTCCCAGCTGTCCCAGTTCATGGACCAGACCAACCCGCTGGCGGGCCTGACCCACCGGCGTCGGCTGAGCGCGCTCGGCCCGGGTGGTCTGTCCCGGGAGCGGGCCGGCTTCGAGGTCCGCGACGTGCACCCGTCCCACTACGGCCGGATGTGCCCGATCGAGACGCCGGAAGGCCCGAACATCGGCCTGATCGGCGCGCTGTCCACCTTCGCCCGGGTCAACCCGTTCGGCTTCATCGAGACGCCGTACCGGAAGGTCGTCGAGGGTCGGGTCACCGACCAGATCGACTACCTGACCGCGGACGAGGAGGACCGGTTCGTCAAGGCCCAGGCCAACGCGCGCCTGAAGGCTGACGGCACGTTCGCCGAGGACCGGGTGCTCTGCCGTCGTAAGGGCGGCGAGACCGAGGACGTCGTCCCCGGTGCCGTCGACTACATGGACGTCTCGCCCCGGCAGATGACCTCGGTCGCGACCGCCATGATCCCGTTCCTCGAGCACGACGACGCCAACCGGGCACTGATGGGCGCGAACATGCAGCGCCAGGCGGTGCCGCTGGTCAAGGCCGAGGCGCCGCTCGTGGGTACGGGCATGGAGTACCGGGCCGCTGTCGACGCTGGCGACGTGGTGGTCGCCGAGGTCGGCGGTGTGATCGAGGATCTCTGCGCCGACTACGTCACCATCCACCAGGATGACGGCCACCGCCGGACGTACCTGCTGCACAAGTTCCGCCGCTCCAACGCCGGCTCCTGCGTCAACCAGAAGCCTGTCGTCTTCGAGGGCGACCGCGTCGAGGCCGGTCAGGTCATCGCCGACGGTCCGTGCACCGACGAGGGCGAGATGGCACTCGGACGCAACCTGCTGGTGGCGTTCATGTGCTGGGAGGGCCACAACTACGAGGACGCGATCATCCTGTCGCAGCGCCTCGTGCAGCAGGACGTGCTCACCTCGATCCACATCGAGGAGCACGAGGTCGACGCCCGGGACACCAAGCTCGGTCCGGAGGAGATCACCCGCGACATCCCGAACGTCAGCGAGGAAATGCTCGCTGACCTCGACGAGCGCGGCATCATCCGGATCGGCGCCGAGGTCGTCCCCGGTGACATCCTGGTCGGCAAGGTCACGCCCAAGGGTGAGACCGAGCTGACCCCGGAGGAGCGTCTGCTCCGCGCGATCTTCGGTGAGAAGGCGCGTGAGGTTCGGGACACCTCGCTGAAGGTGCCGCACGGCGAGACCGGCACGGTCATCGGTGTGCGCACGTTCTCCCGCGAGGACGGCGACGAGTTGCCGCCGGGTGTCAACGAGCTGGTCCGGGTCTACGTCGCCCAGAAGCGCAAGATCCAGGACGGCGACAAGCTCGCCGGCCGGCACGGCAACAAGGGTGTCATCTCGAAGATCCTGCCGATCGAGGACATGCCGTTCCTTGAGGACGGCACCCCTGTCGACATCGTGCTCAACCCGCTCGGTGTGCCGAGCCGGATGAACATCGGCCAGGTGCTGGAGACCCACCTCGGTTGGGTCGCCAAGACCGGTTGGAAGGTCGAGGGTGACGACGCCGACTGGAAGCGTCAGCTGCGCTCGATCGACGCGCACGAGTCCGAGGGCGACACCAACGTGGCCACCCCGGTCTTCGATGGTGCCCGCGAGGAGGAGATCTCCGGTCTGCTCGAGTCGACCCTGCCCAACCGGGACGGCAAGCAGCTGATCGGTCGTACCGGCAAGGCGCAGCTGTTCGACGGTCGTTCCGGCGAGCCGCTGCCGGACCCGATCGCGGTCGGCTACGTCTACATCCTGAAGCTCAACCACCTGGTCGACGACAAGATCCACGCTCGTTCGACGGGCCCGTACTCGATGATCACGCAGCAGCCGCTGGGTGGTAAGGCGCAGTTCGGTGGTCAGCGTTTCGGTGAGATGGAGTGCTGGGCGATGCAGGCGTACGGCGCTGCCTACGCCCTGCAGGAGCTACTCACGATCAAGTCCGACGACGTGCTCGGCCGAGTGAAGGTCTACGAGGCCATCGTCAAGGGCGAGAACATCCCGGAGCCGGGCATCCCGGAGTCGTTCAAGGTGCTGCTCAAGGAGCTGCAGTCGCTGTGCCTCAACGTTGAGGTGCTCTCCAGCGACGGTGTGGCCCTGGAAATGCGCGAGACCGACGACGAGGTGTTCCGGGCCGCTGAGGAGCTGGGCATCGACCTGTCCCGGCGCGAGCCGAGCTCGGTCGAAGAGGTCTGAGGTGAGCGGTCGGGGGGGGGGGGGGGGGCGGCGGCCCCCCCCCCCCCCCCCCCAA
>NZ_JBEZFO010000024.1:0-108852 GCF_040649495.1 Micromonospora sp. NPDC048947 | reverse complement strand
CTGCACCATCAGCGCCGCCGCCGCAGTGGTCACGGCCGGCCAGTCGGTGGACGTCGGCGGCGGTAACTACCGAGCGGCCCCCGACCCCACCCGAGAATTAGCAGTACAGACGACGACATAGGGGACATAGTGCTCGACGTCAACTTCTTCGACGAGCTGCGCATTGGTCTCGCCACCGCCGACGACATCCGTCAGTGGTCGCACGGCGAGGTCAAGAAGCCTGAGACGATCAACTACCGCACCCTGAAGCCGGAAAAGGACGGGCTCTTCTGCGAGAAGATCTTCGGTCCGCAGCGGGACTGGGAGTGCTACTGCGGTAAGTACAAGCGCGTCCGGTTCAAGGGCATCATCTGTGAGCGCTGCGGCGTCGAGGTGACTCGCTCCAAGGTCCGCCGTGAGCGGATGGGGCACATCGAGCTCGCCGCTCCGGTGACCCACATCTGGTACTTCAAGGGCGTTCCGAGCCGGCTGGGTTACCTGCTGGACCTCGCTCCCAAGGACCTCGAGAAGATCATCTACTTCGCCTCGTACGTCGTGACGAGCGTGGACGCGGAGTCGCGTCACCGCGACCTCTCGACGATCGAGAACGAGATCCTGGCCGAGAAGCGGCAGTCCGAGAACAGCCGCGACTCGGAGATCGAGAAGCGGGCCGCCAAGCTCGAGGCCGACCTGGCCGAGCTGGAGGCCGAGGGTGCCAAGGCGGACGTCCGGCGCAAGGTCAAGGAGGGCGGAGAGCGCGAGATGCGCCAGATCCGCGACCGGGCCCAGCGCGAGATCGACCGCCTGGACGAGGTGCTGGACACCTTCCGCAAGCTGGAGCCGAAGCAGCTGGTCACCGACGAGCTGCTCTACCGCGAGCTGCGCGACCGGTTCGGTGAGTACTTCACCGGTTCCATGGGCGCCGAGGCGATCAAGGCGCTGGTCCAGAACATGGACCTCGACGCCGAGGCCGAGAGCCTGCGGGAGACCATCCGGTCCGGCAAGGGCCAGCGGAAGATCCGGGCGCTCAAGCGACTCAAGGTCGTCGCGGCGTTCCTGAACACCCGCAACTCGCCGCTCGGCATGGTGCTGGACTGCGTCCCGGTCATCCCGCCGGACCTGCGCCCGATGGTGCAGCTCGACGGTGGCCGCTTCGCGACCTCCGACCTGAACGACCTGTACCGCCGCGTGATCAACCGGAACAACCGCCTCAAGCGGCTGATCGACCTCGGCGCGCCCGAGATCATCGTCAACAACGAGAAGCGGATGCTCCAGGAGGCCGTCGACGCGCTGTTCGACAACGGCCGTCGCGGCCGGCCGGTCACCGGCCCGGGTAACCGCCCGCTGAAGTCGCTGTCCGACATGCTCAAGGGCAAGCAGGGCCGGTTCCGCCAGAACCTGCTGGGCAAGCGCGTCGACTACTCCGGCCGTTCGGTCATCGTGGTCGGCCCGAAGCTCAAGCTGCACCAGTGCGGTCTGCCCAAGCAGATGGCGCTGGAGCTGTTCAAGCCCTTCGTGATGAAGCGGCTGGTCGACCTCAACCACGCGCAGAACATCAAGTCCGCCAAGCGGATGGTCGAGCGTCAGCGCCCGGTCGTGTGGGACGTGCTGGAAGAGGTCATCGGCGAGCACCCGGTGCTGCTCAACCGGGCGCCGACCCTGCACCGCCTGGGCATCCAGGCCTTCGAGCCGCAGCTGGTCGAGGGCAAGGCGATCCAGATCCACCCGCTGGTCTGCACCGCGTTCAACGCCGACTTCGATGGTGACCAGATGGCGGTGCACGTGCCGCTGTCCGCCGAGGCTCAGGCCGAGGCGCGGATCCTGATGCTGTCGTCGAACAACATCCTCAAGCCGGCCGACGGTAAGCCGGTCACCATGCCTACCCAGGACATGGTCATCGGTCTGTACCACCTCACCCACCTCACCGCCGGTGAGAAGGGCGAGGGCCGGGCGTTCAGCTCGGACGCCGAGGCGCGGATGGCCTTCGACAACGGCGAGCTGCACCTCCAGGCGCCGGTGAAGATCCGCCTGCGCGGCGTGGTCGGTGTCGACAACGGCAACGGCTCCGAGGCGTGGAGCGCCCCGGAGGGCTGGGTCGAGGGTGACCCGCTGACCGTGGAGACCACGCTGGGTCGGGTGCTGTTCAACGAGACGCTGCCGCAGGGCTACCGCTTCGTGAACTACGAGATCCGCAAGGGTCAGCTCTCCGCGATCGTCAACGACCTCGCCGAGCGCTTCCCCAAGGTGGCGCTTGCCGCCACCCTGGACGGGCTCAAGGAGGCCGGTTTCCACTGGGCCACCTGGTCCGGCGTGACGATCGGCATGGAGGACGTCATCGCTCCGCCGCGCAAGGCGGAGATCCTGGCGCGGTACGAGAAGGACGCCGACCAGATCGACAAGCAGTACCAGCGTGGTCTGATGACCGCCGAGGAGCGTCGCGGCGAGCTCATCGAGATCTGGACCAAGGCGACCAACGAGGTCGCCAAGGAGATGGACACCGCGCTGCCGCAGGAGAACCCACTGTGGAAGATGATCAACTCGGGTGCTCGCGGTAACCTGCTCCAGCTCCGGCAGATCGCGGCGATCCGTGGTCTGGTGGCCAACCCCAAGGGCGAGATCATCCCGCGGCCGATCAAGGCCAGCTACCGGGAGGGTCTGTCCGTGCTGGAGTACTTCATCTCCACGCACGGTGCCCGTAAGGGTCTTGCCGACACCGCGCTGCGTACCGCCGACTCGGGTTACCTGACCCGTCGTCTGGTGGACGTCTCGCAGGACGTCATCATCCGCGAAGAGGACTGCGGCACCGACCGGGCGATCCCGATGCAGATCGGCGAGAAGCTGGACGGCAAGCTCGTCGTCCACACCCACGCCGAGACCAGCGTGCACGCCCGGACCCTCGCCGACGACATCAAGGGGCCGGACGGCACCGTGGTGGCCGAGCGCGGTCAGGACATCAACTCCATCGGGGTCGACAAGATCGTCGCCGCTGGTGTGGAGACGGTCCGGGTGCGCAGCGTGCTCACCTGCGAGTCGAAGCTGGGCGTCTGCGCAGCCTGCTACGGCCGGTCGCTGCCGACCGGTAAGTCGGTCGACATCGGCGAGGCGGTCGGCATCATCGCCGCCCAGTCCATCGGTGAGCCCGGTACGCAGCTGACGATGCGTACCTTCCACACCGGTGGTGTCGCGGGTGAGGACATCACCCAGGGTCTGCCGCGTGTTCAGGAAATCTTCGAGGCTCGGGTCCCGAAGGGTAAGGCGCCCATCGCCGACACCCCCGGTCGGATCCGGATCGAGGATGGCGAGCGCTCGCGCAAGATCATCGTGGTGCCGGACGACGGCAGCGAAGAGATTGTCTACGACAAGATCTCGAAGCGGGTCAAGCTCCGTACCCACGACGGCGGTCACGTCGCTGTCGGCGAGAAGCTGACCGAGGGCACCATCGACCCGCACGAGCTGCTGCGGATCATGGGTCCGCGGGCGGTCCAGGTCCACCTGACCAGTGAGGTCCAGGAGGTCTACCGCTCGCAGGGTGTGCTCATCCACGACAAGCACATCGAGATCATCATCCGCCAGATGCTCAAGCGGGTGACGGTCATCGACTCCGGCTCGACCGAGTTCCTGCCGGGTGTGCTCGTCGACCGGGCGCTGTTCGAGTCGGAGAACCGCCGGCTCGTCTCGGAGGGCGGCGAGCCCGCCGCCGGTCGTCCGGTGCTGATGGGTATCACCAAGGCCTCGCTGGCCACCGACTCCTGGCTCTCGGCGGCCTCCTTCCAGGAGACCACCCGGGTGCTGACCGACGCTGCGATCAACTCGCGCAGCGACTCGCTGGTCGGCCTCAAGGAGAACGTGATCATCGGAAAGCTCATCCCGGCCGGTACGGGCATCAGCAAGTACCGCAACGTCCGGGTCGAGCCGACCGAGGAGGCCAAGGCCAAGGTCTACTCGATGACCGGTTACCCGGAGACCGACTACGGGTTCGGGCCGGCCAGCGGGCAGGCAGTGCCGCTGGACGACTTCGACTTCGGGTCGTACCGCTAAGCACCAGTCACACGACGAGGCCCCCGGTGAAAGCCGGGGGCCTCGTCGTGTCCGTGCCCACCCACCCCTGCGCCGGGTTCGGCATGATGGGGAGATGACGACAGCACCCGGGCAGGTGTCCGTCGCCCAGCAGGGCATGCGCCACCCGCTGGACCCGGACCCGGCCCGCGCCACGAAGGCACGGGCGGTCTTCGCGCTGGGCCTGCTCGGCATGTTGACCGGGCTGTTCATCGGTGGCGTGGTGCCGGCCACGGTGGCCCTGCAACTGGCCCGGCAGGCGCGCCGGGAGGCGTACGCCTCCGGGGGTTTCCTGACCGGCGGCGTCTGGCTGCGACGGGGGGAGTGGATGGCCTGGACCGGCCTGGTGCTGGTGGCGGTCAGCGTGGTGGCCGCGGTGGTCATCGGGGTGGTCCGGTTGGCCGGCACCCCGTTCGGCCACGACTACCCGGCGAACATGGACTGAGCCACCGGTGGCCGCGCCCGGCGCGGACGGCGGTGCTCGCGGCGGTAGCCTGGCCGGTGTCCGCCGAGTGGCGGTGGCGGCCTTTCGACAGGAGGACCTCGTGACGGAACCGGCGCGGCCCCCTGCGGACGAACCGGCCGGCCCGCCGGACCCCCCGGCTCCGCCATCCGAGCCGAGCGACTGGGCGCGACCCGGCCCGAGCGGCGAGACGCACCAACCGGTCTCCAACCCGGGCCCACCGCCCCCTGCGGCGCCGCACCCCGGTTGGGGTCCGAACGGCTGGGGCACCACCGCGACGCCTGGCTCCGACCAGCCGTACCCGGTCTCCAGCGCACCGACCTCGACGCCGCAGGGCTGGGGTCCGTCGTCTTCTGCGCCGCCCGGCTGGGGTCCGTCGTCTTCTGCGCCGGCTGTGCCGTACGGCTGGGGTCCGTCGTCGTCAGGGCCTGGGACGCCGCCCGGCTGGGGTCCGCCGTCGTCTGGGCCCGGGACGCCGCCCGGATGGGGTCCGCCGTCGTCAGGGCCCGGGACGCCGCCCGGATGGGGTCCGCCGTCGTCAGGGCCCGGGGCGCCGTACGGCTGGGGTCCACCGCCGCCGGGGCACGGCCCGGGGTGGGGTGGCACACCGGGGCGTTCGGTACCGCCGCCCACCGACGACCAGCGTCGGCCGCCGAAGCGGGTGGAGGCGGTTTCGGGTACGCCGTTCGGCGTCGTGCACCTGGACGTGGCGCCGGTCACCTCCGGGCTGGCCATCGGGGCGCTGGTGGCGGGGATCGCCTCACTTCTGGTCTCACTGCTGGTGATCTGCTTCGGAGTGGCCTTCAAGAACGACGGCGGGGCCTGGGCCTCCGGGGCGTTCGCCGCGCTGGGTGTGCTGGCCGGCGGGGCGGCGGTCGTCATCGGGCTGCTCGGCCGGCGGCAGATCGGGCGGCCCACAGCGCCCTCCGCGGTCCAGTTCACCGGCCGCGGGTTGGCGATGGCTGGAATCAGCTGCGGCGCGGCGGGGGCACTGCTCAGCCTGCTGGGCCTGGGTCTTGCCCTGCTTCTCACACTGACGTGAGGGTCGTCACCGAGAGATCCGGCACCTGACGGGGGTTTTCCGCGGAAGGCTTCCGGTCACCCCGGGGGCGATGGGTGCTTCTGCGGGGAAGCCGGTACACTTGTATTCGTAGGTGCCCATCGCGGGCGACGGGGCAGGACGAGATCCGGCCGGCGGGTGTGAGACAGTCGCCGGGCCATTCCGTTTTGACCTGGGCGGTTGTGGTAGGTACTCTTTCCCCTTGTGCCCGGGCATGCCCGGGCAACTCGTGCGTGCGCTGTTTCCGGCTTACGGGCGGCGGCACGACAAGCCAAAGATCCGGGGCGGGGCGACCCGCGTGCCGGTGACAAAACCCGGTACGAACGCGAGAGCGTCGCAACGGGGCCGTGACGAGGGCGACACGCCCGACCGCGGGTGCCGGGGTCTCCGCAAGGCGACCCTGGTCGGAATGTAGGAGAGCCGGTCATCAGGCCGGCTAACGAGCAGACGGCGCGGCCGCGGATGCGGCCGAAGGGAGCGGAGAAACCCGGTGCCCACGATCCAGCAGCTGGTCCGAAAGGGCCGCCAGGCGAAGACGACCAAGACCAAGACCCCGGCGCTGAAGGGTTCCCCTCAGCGGCGCGGCGTGTGCACCCGCGTGTACACCACCACCCCGAAGAAGCCGAACTCGGCGCTGCGCAAGGTCGCTCGCGTGAAGCTCAGCAGCCAGATCGAGGTGACCGCCTACATCCCCGGCGTCGGTCACAACCTGCAGGAGCACTCGATCGTGCTCGTTCGCGGCGGTCGGGTGAAGGACCTCCCCGGCGTGCGTTACAAGATCGTTCGCGGCTCGCTGGACACCCAGGGTGTCCGCAACCGCAAGCAGGCGCGCAGCCGGTACGGCGCGAAGAAGGAGAAGAGCTGACATGCCGCGTAAGGGACCCGCTCCGCGGCGGCCACTGGTCGCTGACCCGGTGTACAACTCGCCGCTGGTCACCCAGCTGGTGAACAAGATCCTGCTCCGCGGCAAGCGTCAGCTCGCCGAGTCCATCGTGTACGCGGCCCTCGAGGGCTGCCGCGAGAAGTCCGGCACCGACCCGGTCGTCACCCTCAAGCGGGCGATGGACAACGTCAAGCCGACCCTCGAGGTGCGCAGCCGTCGTGTCGGTGGCGCCACCTACCAGGTTCCGGTCGAGGTCCGCCCGACCCGGGCGACCACCCTGGGCCTGCGCTGGCTGGTCACGTACTCCCGCGCCCGGCGCGAGAAGACCATGGTCGAGCGGCTGATGAACGAGCTGCTGGACGCGAGCAACGGCCTCGGTGCCGCCGTCAAGCGGCGCGAGGACACGCACAAGATGGCCGAGTCGAACAAGGCCTTCGCGCACTACCGCTGGTAACACCCTGGTTCCGGCGCCTCCGGGCGCCGGAACCGCCACCAGTTGAGTCGAGACGACGATAAGTAGGGATTGAAGTGGCCGCCGCAGACGCGCTCGCCAAGGTACGCAACATCGGCATCATGGCGCACATCGATGCCGGTAAGACCACGACCACCGAGCGAATCCTGTTCTACACCGGCATCACGTACAAGATCGGTGAGGTCCACGAGGGCGCTGCCGTCATGGACTGGATGGAGCAGGAGCAGGAGCGTGGTATCACCATCACCTCCGCTGCTACCAAGTGTGAGTGGAAAGACCACACGATCCAGATCATCGACACGCCTGGCCACGTCGACTTCACGGTCGAGGTCGAGCGGTCGTTGCGGGTCCTGGATGGTGCGGTAGCGGTTTACGACGGTGTCGCCGGCGTGGAACCGCAGACGGAGAACGTCTGGCGGCAGGCCGACAAGTACAACGTCCCGCGTATGTGCTTCGTCAACAAGCTCGACCGGACCGGCGCCGACTTCTTCCGCTGCGTGCAGATGATGATCGACCGGTTGAACGCCACCCCGCTGGTGCTCCAGATCCCGATCGGGCTCGAGGGTGACCACATCGGTGTCGTCGACCTGATCGGCATGCGCGCGCTCACCTGGCGTGGGGAGACCCAGAAGGGTGAGGACTACGCGGTTGAGGAGATCCCGGCCGAGCTGGCCGACTCCGCGGCCGAGTGGCGCGAGAAGCTGATGGAGACCCTCGCCGACGTCGACGACGCGGTGATGGAGAAGTACCTGGAGGGCGACGAGATCTCCGTCGAGGAGGTCAAGGCCGCCATCCGGCGTGCCACCATCGCCGGCAAGGCCAACCCGGTGCTCTGCGGCTCGGCGTTCAAGAACAAGGGCGTTCAGCCCATGCTCGACGCCGTTGTCGACTTCCTGCCGTCGCCGCTGGACGTTCCGGCGATCGAGGGTACGGCCACCGACGGCGAGACCCCGCTGCTGCGTAAGCCGTCCAACTCGGAGCCCTTCTCCGGCCTGGCCTTCAAGATCCAGACGGACAAGCACCTGGGCAAGCTCACCTACGTGCGGGTCTACTCCGGCACGCTCGATTCCGGTTCCCAGGTGGTCAACTCCACGAAGGACCGCAAGGAGCGGATCGGCAAGATCTACCAGATGCACGCCAACAAGCGGGAAGAGCGTCCGTCGGCGCAGGCCGGCGACATCATCGCCGTGCAGGGTCTCAAGCAGACCACCACCGGCGACACTCTCTCCGACCCGGCGAACCCGGTGATCCTGGAGTCGATGACCTTCCCGGAGCCGGTCATCTCGGTGGCGATCGAGCCGAAGACCAAGTCCGACCAGGAGAAGCTGGGCACTGCCATCCAGCGCCTGGCCGAGGAGGACCCGACCTTCCGCGTCCAGTTGGACGAGGAGACCGGTCAGACGGTCATCTCCGGCATGGGTGAGCTGCACCTGGACATCCTGGTCGACCGTATGCGCCGCGAGTTCAACGTCGAGGCGAACGTCGGCAAGCCGCAGGTGGCGTACCGCGAGACCATCCGCCGCAAGGTGGACAAGGTCGAGTACACCCACAAGAAGCAGACCGGTGGTTCCGGCCAGTACGCCCGCGTGATCGTGAGCGTCGAGCCGCTTCCGCTGGACAACGACTCGCCGACCTACGAGTTCGCCAACGCCGTCAGCGGCGGCCGCATCCCCCGGGAGTTCATCCCCTCGGTGGACGCCGGTGCGCAGGACGCGCTGCAGTACGGCATCCTGGCGGGCTTCCCGCTGGTCGGCGTGAAGCTGACCCTGCTGGACGGCCAGTACCACGAGGTCGACTCGTCGGAAATGGCATTCAAGATCGCCGGCTCGATGGTGATGAAGGACGCGGCCCGCAAGGCCGATCCGGCACTGCTCGAGCCGATGATGGCCGTTGAAGTCACCACTCCTGAGGAGAACATGGGTGACGTCATCGGTGACCTCAACTCCCGCCGCGGCATCATCCAGGCGATGGAGGAGCGCAGCGGCGCCCGCATCGTCCGGGCTCTGGTGCCGTTGTCGGAGATGTTCGGCTACGTCGGCGACCTGCGGTCGAAGACCCAGGGCCGGGCTAGCTACAGCATGCAGTTCGACTCCTACGCCGAGGTTCCGCAGAGCGTCGCGAAGGAGATCATCGCCAAGGCAACGGGCGAGTAACGCTCTGAGCAGGTGATTCGTGGTTGGTCGCGGGAGGGTTCACCCGCCCGCGGCCACCACGATCGGATCGCGTGAGACCGGGCCTGTAGGCTTCATCGCCGCAGAACCCACAAAGGCTCTCCGGCCGTCAGGCCGGAAAGGCTGTCGACAGAGTCCTAAGCGCCGACCGGCGCGCCGGGCGTACGAACCAAGAAGTCCACAGGAGGACACCAGTGGCGAAGGCTAAGTTCGAGCGGACTAAGCCGCACGTCAACATCGGCACCATTGGTCACATCGACCACGGTAAGACGACGCTGACGGCGGCCATCACCAAGGTCCTGCACGACCAGTACCCGGACCTGAACCCCTACACGCCGTTCGACGAGATCGACAAGGCGCCGGAGGAGAAGGCCCGCGGCATCACGATCTCGATCGCGCACGTCGAGTACCAGACCGAGTCGCGGCACTACGCGCACGTCGACTGCCCTGGGCACGCCGACTACATCAAGAACATGATCACCGGTGCCGCGCAGATGGACGGCGCGATCCTGGTGGTCGCGGCGACCGACGGCCCGATGCCGCAGACCCGCGAGCACGTGCTGCTGGCCCGTCAGGTCGGTGTGCCGTACATCGTCGTGGCGCTCAACAAGAGCGACATGGTCGATGACGAGGAGCTCCTGGAGCTCGTCGAGCTCGAGGTCCGTGAGCTGCTCTCCTCGCAGGAGTACCCGGGTGACGACCTGCCGGTCGTTCGGGTCTCGGCGCTGAAGGCCCTCGAGGGTGACCCCGAGTGGACCGGCAAGCTGCTGGACCTGATGACCGCTGTCGACACCTCGATCCCGCAGCCGGAGCGCGAGGTTGACAAGCCGTTCCTGATGCCGGTTGAGGACGTCTTCACGATCACTGGTCGTGGCACCGTCGTCACCGGTCGCGTGGAGCGCGGCGTTCTCCTGCCGAACGAGGATGTTGAGCTCGTCGGTATCAAGGAGAAGAGCTTCAAGACCAAGGTCACCGCGATCGAGATGTTCCGGAAGACCCTGGACGACGCCCGCGCAGGCGAGAACGTCGGCCTGCTGCTGCGTGGTACCAAGCGCGACGAGGTCGAGCGCGGCATGGTCGTCGTGAAGCCGGGCTCGAACACCCCGCACACGGAGTTCGAGGCGACGGTCTACATCCTCTCCAAGGAGGAGGGTGGCCGTCACACCCCGTTCTTCCAGAACTACCGTCCGCAGTTCTACTTCCGGACCACTGACGTCACCGGTGTCGTCACCCTCCCCGAGGGCACCGAGATGGTCATGCCGGGTGACAACACCTCCATGTCGGTGAAGCTGATCCAGCCCATCGCCATGGAGGAGAACCTCAAGTTCGCGATCCGCGAGGGTGGCCGCACCGTCGGCGCCGGGTTCGTCACCAAGATTAACAAGTGAACTAGGTAACCCCGATTAGACCCGCCGCCGGTCGTGCGGCATACTAGTCAGGTTGCGTAACGACAGTTCGTCGCCTGTGTTCGGCTTTCGCTGAACCTCCGGGTGGCGAGGCAGTCGAGCGTAGGGTGGTTGGCGGCCCAGTCGCCAACCACCCTCGTACGGCGTTCAGGTCGCGGTAATGCGATCGGCGCCTTGACCCCCCGTGCGGTCAGCACCACTCCGGTACCTAGGGGCGGAGCTCGGCCCGAGGGCGCGACACGCCCGACCGCGGGGGTCGGCGAAGTGGGCCTGTGCCAGCCGGTACAGGCGCCCGCAACACAGCGGCATCGAGAGAAGGAACAGAAGCCACCATGGCGGGACAGAAGATCCGCATCCGGCTCAAGGCCTATGACCACGAGGTCGTCGACTCCTCGGCTCGGAAGATCGTCGAGACGGTGACGCGCACCGGGGCGCAGGTCGCGGGCCCGGTGCCGCTGCCCACGGAGATCAACCGTTTCTGCGTTATCCGCTCGCCGCACAAGTACAAGGACTCGCGCGAGCACTTCGAGATGCGCACGCACAAGCGGCTGATCGACATCATCGACCCGACCCCGAAGACGGTCGACTCGCTCATGCGCCTCGACCTGCCGGCTGGCGTCGACATCGAGATCAAGCTGTAGGGACCGGACAAATGGACAGGCAAGTCAAGGGGATCCTGGGCGCCAAGCTCGGCATGACCCAGGTCTGGGAGAACAACCGTGTTGTTCCCGTGACCGTGGTCGAGGCCGGCCCGTGCGTCATCAGCCAGGTTCGTAGCGCCGAGAAGGACGGTTACTCCGCGGTCCAGCTCGCGTACGGCACCATCGACCCGCGCAAGGTCAAGAAGCCGATCAGCGGGCACTACGCCAAGGCGGACGTGGCGCCGCGCCGGCACATCGTCGAGCTGCGCACCACTGACGCTGGGGAATACTCGCTCGGCCAGGAAGTCACTGTCGAGGAGTTCCCGGCCGGCGTCACCATCGACGTCACCGGCAAGACCAAGGGCAAGGGCTACGCCGGCCCGATGAAGCGGCACGGCTTCCACGGTCTGGGCGCCGGGCACGGCGTCGAGCGCAAGCACCGCTCGCCCGGCTCCATCGGCGCCTGCGCCACTCCGGGTCGTGTCTTCAAGGGCACCCGGATGGCCGGTCGTATGGGTGGCGTGCGGTACACCGTGCAGAACCTCACCGTCCAGGCGGTCGACACCGAGAACAACCTGCTGCTCGTCCGGGGTGCCATTCCTGGTCCCAAGGGCGCGCTCGTTCTGGTCCGTACCGCGGCCAAGAGCAAGGTGAAGAAGGGCGGTGCGGCCAAGTGACCACCGTTGACGTGCGCACCGTCGAAGGCACCACCAGCGGCTCCGTCGAGCTGCCGGAGGACATCTTCGACGTGCAGGCCAACGTCGCGCTGATGCACCAGGTCGTGGTGGCCCAGCTCGCGGCGGCCCGACAGGGCACGCACAAGGCCAAGACCCGCGGCGAGGTCGCCGGTGGCGGCAAGAAGCCGTACAAGCAGAAGGGCACCGGTCGCGCCCGGCAGGGCTCGATCCGCGCGCCGCAGTTCGCCGGCGGTGGCGTCGTGCACGGTCCCGTGCCGCGCGACTACAGCCAGCGGACCCCGAAGAAGATGAAGGCCGCCGCTCTGCGGGGTGCCCTCTCCGACCGGGCCCGCGCCGGGCAGGTGCACGTCGTCGAGGCGTTCGTCTCGGGCGAGAAGCCGTCGACCAAGGCGGCCCTGGCCACGCTGACCAAGCTCACCGAGGCCCGTCGGGTCCTGGTCGTGCTGAGCAGCACCGACGAACTGAACTGGGTGTCGCTGCGCAATGAGCCGCGGGTGCACCTGATCGAGTCCGGCCAGCTGAACACGTACGACGTGCTCGTGGCCGACGACGTGGTCTTCACCAAGGACGCCCTGGACGAGTTCCTGGGCGTGCCCGCCGAGACCACCGAGGAGGGTGGCAAGTGAGCACGATCGCCGACCCGCGCGACATCATCGTGGCGCCGGTCGTCTCGGAGAAGAGCTACAGCGAGCTGAACCGGAACTGGTACACCTTCCTGGTGCACCCGGACGCGAACAAGACCGAGATCAAGATCGCTATCCAGCAGATCTTCAACGTCCGCGTCCTGACGGTCAACACGCTCAACCGCCAGGGTAAGCGCAAGCGCACCAAGACCGGTTTCGGTCAGCGCAAGGCGACCAAGCGGGCGATCGTGAAGCTGGCTGACGGTGACCGCATCGAGGCCTTCGGCGGCCCGGTCAGCTGAGGGGTGTAGACAATGGCTATCCGTAAGTACAAGCCGACGACGCCGGGCCGACGTGGCTCCAGTGTCGCTGACTTCGCCGAGATCACCCGGTCCACGCCGGAAAAGTCGCTGCTGGCTCCGTTGCCGAAGAAGGGCGGGCGTAACGCCCACGGCCGGATCACCACGCGGCACCACGGTGGCGGTCACAAGCGTCAGTACCGTCTGATCGACTTCAAGCGGGTCGACAAGGACGGCGTGCCGGCGAAGGTCGCTCACATCGAGTACGACCCGAACCGCACGGCGCGCATCGCGCTGCTGCACTACGCCGACGGCGAGAAGCGGTACATCCTCGCGCCGAAGGACATGAAGCAGGGCGACCGCGTCGAGTCCGGCCCGGGCGCCGACATCAAGCCGGGTAACAACCTGCCGCTGCGCAACATCCCGGTCGGTACCACGATCCACAACGTGGAGCTGCGTCCGGGTGGCGGGGCCAAGCTGGCCCGTTCCGCCGGCGTCGGCATCCAGCTGCTCGGCCGCGAGGGCGCGTACGCGACCCTGCGTATGCCGTCCGGCGAGATCCGGCGGGTGGACGTGCGCTGCCGCGCCAGCGTCGGCGAGATCGGCAACGCCGACCAGTCGAACATCAACTGGGGTAAGGCTGGCCGGATGCGGTGGAAGGGCAAGCGCCCGACCGTCCGTGGTGTCGCCATGAACCCGGTCGACCACCCGCACGGTGGTGGTGAGGGTAAGACCTCCGGTGGTCGCCACCCGGTCAACCCGCAGGGTAAGCCCGAGGGCCGCACCCGCCGTAAGGGCCAGCCGAGTGACCGGCTGATCGTCCGCCGCCGCTACGCCACGCGTAAGCGCGGCTGAGGGAGATAAGACATGCCTCGCAGCCTGAAGAAGGGCCCGTTCGTAGACGACCACCTGCTCAAGAAGGTGGAAGTTCAGAACGACAAGGGTTCCAAGAACGTGATCAAGACCTGGTCGCGGCGCTCGACGATCATCCCCGAGATGCTGGGGCACACGATCGCCGTGCATGACGGACGCAAGCACGTCCCGGTGTTCGTGACCGAGGCGATGGTCGGGCACAAGCTCGGCGAGTTCGCGCTGACCCGCACGTTCAAGGGTCACGAGAAGGACGACCGGAAGAGCCGTCGGCGCTGACGCCGCGGGCATACGGATAGAGGGAACAAGGGGTTACAGCGATGCCAGGAAAGGGCGACGCTCCGGTGCTTCCGGGCGCGCGGGCGGTTGCGCGGCACGTGCGCATCTCGCCGATGAAGGCGCGCCGGGTGGTCAACCTCGTCCGCGGCCTGCCCGCGAAGGAGGCGCTCACGGTGCTGCAGTTCGCGCCGCAGGCTGCGAGCGAGCAGGTGTACAAGGTGCTCGCTAGCGCGATCGCCAACGCGGAGAACAACGAGCGGCTGGACCCCGACGCGCTGCTCGTCAGCGAGGCCTTCGTGGACGAGGGCCCGACGATGAAGCGGTTCCAGCCGCGGGCGCAGGGTCGGGCGTACCGAATCCGCAAGCGCACCTGCCACATCACTGTGGCGGTCGAAGCGGTCGCGCCGGCAGCGCCGAGGAAGGCCGCGGCGAAGAAGGCCGCCCCGGCCACGGAGGCCGCACCGGCCGAAGCGCAGAGCAAGACGGAGGACGCCGAGTAATGGGTCAGAAGGTTCACCCCACTGGGTTCCGGCTCGGCATCTCGACCGACTGGAAATCCCGCTGGTTCGCGGACAAGCTCTACAAGGACTACATCGGCGAGGATGTCAAGATCCGCCGCATGATGTCCAAGGGCCTCGAGCGTGCCGGGATTTCCAAGGTCGACATCGAGCGCACCCGCGACCGGGTCCGGGTCGACATCCACACCGCCCGGCCGGGCATCGTCATCGGCCGTAAGGGTGCGGAGGCCGACCGGATCCGCGGCGAGCTTGAGAAGCTCACCGGCAAGCAGGTTCAGCTGAACATCATCGAGGTGAAGAACCCCGAGTCGGACGCTCAGCTGGTCGCGCAGGGCGTGGCCGAGCAGCTGTCCAGCCGGGTCAGCTTCCGTCGGGCGATGCGCAAGGCCATGCAGTCGGCGATGAAGAACCCGGTCTGCAAGGGCATCCGGGTTCAGGTCTCGGGTCGCCTCGGCGGCGCTGAGATGAGCCGGACCGAGTTCTACCGTGAGGGCCGGGTTCCGCTGCACACGCTGCGGGCCAACATCGAGTACGGCTTCTTCGAGGCCCGTACCACGTTCGGTCGGATCGGTGTGAAGGTCTGGATCTACAAGGGCGACGCCGTCCCGGGCCGGGAAGCTCCGGCCGAGGCCGGTCCGTCCCGCCCGCGTCGTGGTGAGCGCGGCGACCGTCCCGAGCGTCCGCGCCGTGGCCGGTCGGGTTCGTCCGGCACCACGGCTGGTGGCACCGAGGCCGGTCGGGCTGCTGCGACCACCATCGCGCAGCAGGCCGAGACGCCGAGCGGCGAGCCGGTGGACAGCGCAGCTGTCGCCGCCACTGCTGCTCCGGCAGAAACGCAGCAGGAGGGCTGACAGATGCTGATGCCGCGCAAGCCCCCGAAGGGCTTCCGCAAGCCGCACCACCCGGACCGCAGTGGCGCGTCCAAGGGTGGTAACCGGGTGGTGTTCGGCGAGTTCGGGATCCAGGCTCTCGAGCCGGCGTACGTGACGAACCGGCAGATCGAGTCGGCACGTATCGCGATGACTCGCCACATCAAGCGTGGTGGCAAGGTCTGGATCACGATCTTCCCGGACCAGGCCCTCACCAAGAAGCCTGCCGAGACCCGGATGGGTTCCGGTAAGGGTTCGCCCGAGTGGTGGGTTGCCAACGTCAAGCCGGGGCGGGTTCTCTTCGAGATGTCCTTCCCCAACGAGCAGACCGCGCGAGAGGCCATGCGTCGCGCGATCCACAAGCTCCCGATGAAGTGCCGCATTGTTACGCGCGAAGTGGGTGAATCCTGATGGCAGCGGGCGTTAAGGCGACCGAGCTGCGTGAGCTCTCCGAAGAGGAGCTGGTCACGAAGCTGCGGGAGGCCAAGGCGGAGCTGTTCAACCTCCGCGTGCAGGCCGCAACCGGGCAGCTGGACAACAACCGGCGGTTGCAGGTCATCCGTCGGGAGATCGCCCGGATCTACACGATCATGCGTGAGCGCGAGCTGGGGCTCTCGGCCGCGCCGACTGAGGTGACTGCATCATGACCGAAGAGACCGCCACCGCCGCCGCGCGGTCGCGCCGCAAGGTCCGCGAGGGCCTGGTGATCAGCGACAAGATGGACAAGACCGTCGTGGTCGAGGTCGAGGACCGGGTTCGGCACGCGCTGTACGGCAAGATCATGCGCCGCACGGCCAAGCTGAAGGTGCACGACGAGCAGAACGCCGCTGGCACCGGTGACCGGGTTCTCATCATGGAGACCCGGCCGCTGAGCGCCACCAAGCGTTGGCGGATCGTGGAAATCCTGGAAAAGGCCAAGTAGCGAAGGCTCGAGCTCGCCCGGCGTTGCGTCGGGCGTAGGTTCCGCCAGGCTCCGGCCGCTACGGCGGCCGGAGAACCGGCAGACATAGGAGATAGACGTGATTCAGCAGGAGTCGCGACTGCGCGTCGCCGACAACACGGGTGCTCGGGAGATCCTGTGCATCCGGGTTCTCGGTGGCTCGGGTCGGCGCTACGCGAGCATCGGCGACGTCATCGTGGCCACGGTCAAGGACGCGATCCCGGGTGCCGGTGTGAAGAAGGGCGACGTCGTCAAGGCTGTCGTCGTTCGCACGGCCAAGGAGAGGCGTCGTCCGGACGGCTCGTACATCCGCTTCGACGAGAACGCCGCCGTCATCATCAAGGACGGCGGGGACCCGCGTGGAACCCGTATCTTCGGCCCGGTGGGCCGGGAGCTGCGGGACAAGCGGTTCATGAAGATTATTTCCCTCGCGCCGGAGGTGTTGTGACCGTGAAGGTCAAGAAGGGCGACACGGTCGTCGTCATCGCCGGCAAGGACAAGGGTGCCAAGGGCAAGGTCATTCAGGCCTACCCGCGGCAGGACAAGGTCCTTGTCGAGGGCGTGAACCGGGTCAAGAAGCACACCCGCATCAGCACCACCCAGCGTGGCGCCAAGACCGGCGGCATCGTCACTCAGGAGGCCCCGATCCACGTCTCGAACGTGCAGGTCCTGGACTCCGACGGCAAGCCGACCCGCGTCGGTTACCGGATCGACGACAACGGCCAGAAGGTCCGCATCGCGCGTAGCACCGGTAAGGACCTGTGATGACCACGGCTACCGAAAAGACCCTGCCGCGCCTCAAGGAGCGGTACCGCAACGAGATCGTGGCCCAGCTGCGTGAGCAGCGCAGCTACGGCAACCCCATGCAGGTGCCGCGGCTGGTCAAGATCGTCGTCAACATGGGTGTCGGCGAGGCTGCTCGCGACGCCAAGCTGATCGACGGCGCGGTCCGCGACCTCGCCACGATCACCGGCCAGAAGCCGCAGGTGCGTCGGGCGACCAAGTCCATCGCGCAGTTCAAGCTCCGCGAGGGCATGCCGATCGGCGCGAAGGTCACCCTTCGCGGCGACCGGATGTGGGAGTTCATGGACCGGCTGCTCTCCATCGCGCTGCCGCGTATCCGCGACTTCCGCGGCCTGGACGGGCGCAAGCTGGACGGGCACGGCAACTACACGTTCGGTCTGACCGAGCAGTCGGTGTTCCACGAGATCGACCAGGACCGGATCGATCGCCAGCGGGGCATGGACATCACGGTGGTCACGACCGCCACGACCGACGACGAGGGCCGGGCGCTGCTCAAGCTCCTGGGCTTCCCGTTCAAGGAGAACTGAGATGGCCAAGAAGGCGCTGATCATCAAGGCGGCCGCGAAGCCGAAGTTCTCGGTTCGCGCGTACACCCGCTGCCAGCGGTGCGGGCGTCCGAAGGCGGTCTACCGCAAGTTCGGGCTCTGCCGGGTCTGCATCCGGGAGATGGCTCACCGCGGTGAGCTGCCGGGCGTGTCCAAGGCTTCCTGGTAAGGGCGACCGCGTCCCGGCCGTCGGCCGGGAACTCCTGCACCGATTAGGTATTGCTCTTCGCCGTAGGCCCGGGGCTGATGCCCCGGGAACCCCGGCGAGAAAGGCTGACGAAATCCATGACGATGACCGACCCGATCGCAGACATGCTCACGCGTCTGCGTAACGCCAACCAGGCGTACCACGATCAGGTGAAGATGCCCTACTCCAAGATCAAGGCGAACATCGCCGAGGTCCTGAAGGCCGAGGGTTACATCGCCACCTGGTCGGTCGAGGAGCCCGAGGAGGGCGCCGTCGGCAAGCGACTGGTCGTCGAGCTGAAGTACGGCCAGAACCGCGAGCGGAGCCTGGCCGGCATCAAGCGCGTGTCCAAGCCCGGTCTCCGGGTGTACGCCAAGTCGGACGGGCTCCCGCGGGTGCTCGGTGGGCTGGGCGTGGCGATCATTTCGACGTCCCAGGGGCTGCTGACCGACCGGCAGGCCCGCAAGCGGAGTGTTGGCGGGGAAGTCCTCGCCTTCGTCTGGTAACGGGAGACAGGTAGAAATGTCGCGAATTGGACGTAAGTCGATCCCGGTGCCAGCCGGCGTCGACATCACGATCGACGGGCAGACCGTCAAGGTCAAGGGCCCCAAGGGCCAGCTCCAGCACACCCTCGCCGAGCCGATCACGATCGAGCGGGCCGAGGATGGGCAGCTGAGCGTCAACCGGCCGAACGACGAGCGCAAGGCCAAGGAACTCCACGGCCTGAGCCGTACGCTGGTTGCCAACATGATCGTCGGGGTCACCGAGGGCTACCGCAAGAGCCTGGAGATCGCCGGCACCGGTTACCGGGTCACCGCCAAGGGTTCGGACCTCGAGTTCGCGCTCGGGTTCTCGCACCCGGTGGTCGTCCCCGCCCCGGCGGGCATCACCTTCACGGTGGAGCGGCCGACCCTGTTCCACGTGGCTGGCATCGACAAGCAGCAGGTCGGTGAGGTCGCCGCCAACATCCGGAAGATCCGCCCGCCGGAGCCCTACAAGGGCAAGGGCGTCAAGTACCAGGGCGAGGTCATCCGCCGCAAGGCTGGAAAGGCAGGTAAGAAGTGAGCGCCACGCTGCTCAAGCGCCGCCGCGGTGTCGCCGCCAAGCGCGCCGTTGGGCGTGCGCGTCGACACTTCCGCGTCCGCAAGAACGTCAGCGGTACGGCCGAGCGTCCGCGCCTGGTCGTCACCCGCTCGCTGCGGCACATGGTCGCCCAGATCGTCGACGACACCAAGGGTCACACCCTGGCGTCGGCGTCGACCCTGGACGCCTCGCTGCGCGGTGCGGAGGGCGACAAGAGCGCCCTGGCTGGCAAGGTGGGCGCGCTGCTCGCCGAGCGGGCCAAGGCCGCCGGCGTCTCCAAGGTCGTCTTCGACCGCGGCGGCAACCGGTACGCGGGGCGAGTCGCCGCGCTTGCCGACGCCGCCCGCGAAGCCGGGCTCGAGTTCTAACAACCCCGTCACGAGAGAGAAGGAAGGCTGCTGATGCCAGGTCAACAGCGCCGTGGCGGCGGGTCCGGTGGCAACGAGGGTGGTCGCCGCGACAACCGCCGTGAGGGCGGCCGCGGAAACGCGCCCGTCGAGAAGACCCCGCACCTTGAGCGGGTCGTCGCGATCAACCGCGTCGCCAAGGTCGTGAAGGGTGGTCGTCGCTTCAGCTTCACCGCCCTGGTGATCGTGGGCGACGGCGACGGCACGGTCGGCGTGGGCTACGGAAAGGCCAAGGAGGTGCCCGCGGCCATCGCCAAGGGCGTCGAGGAGGCCAAGAAGCACTTCTTCAAGGTCCCGCGGATCGGTCAGTCGATCCCGCACCCGGTGACGGGTGAGGACGCCGCTGGTGTGGTGCTGCTCAAGCCGGCCTCGGCCGGTACGGGTGTCATCGCCGGTGGACCGGTGCGTGCCGTGCTGGAGTGCGCTGGGATCCACGACGTGCTCTCCAAGAGCCTCGGTTCGTCGAACCCGATCAACATCGTGCACGCCACGGTGGCGGCCCTGAAGGGGCTTGAGTCCCCCGAGCAGGTCGCGGCGCGTCGTGGTCTGCCGGTGGAGGACGTCGCGCCGGCCGCCATGCTGGCGTCGCGTGCGGGGGTGGCGCACTGATGGCACGCCTGAAGGTCACCCAGCTCCGGTCCGGTATCGGGACCAAGCACAACCAGCGTGAGTCGCTGCGTTCGCTCGGTCTCAAGCGGATCAACGACGTGGTGGTCAAGGAGGACCGGCCCGAGATCCGCGGCATGATCTTCACTGTGAGCCACCTCGTGAAGGTCGAGGAGGTCGAGTAATGACGATCAAGGTGCATCACCTGCGCCCGGCACCCGGTTCCAAGACCGCGAAGACCCGTGTGGGTCGCGGTGAGGGTTCCAAGGGCAAGACCGCTGGTCGCGGTACCAAGGGCTCCAAGGCCCGCAAGAACATCTCGGCGGCGTTCGAGGGTGGGCAGATGCCCATCCACATGCGCCTGCCGAAGATGAAGGGCTTCAAGAACAAGTTCAAGGTGGTCTTCCAGGTGGTCAACCTGGACCGACTCGCTGAGCTGTTCCCGAATGGTGGTCAGGTCGGCCCGCTGGAGCTCGTTGAGTCCGGCGCGGTCCGCAAGGGTCACCCGGTCAAGGTCCTCGGCACCGGGGATCTCGGCGGTGTGGCGCTCCAGGTGTCCGCGCACGCGTTCAGTGCGTCGGCCAAGGAGAAGATCGCTGCTGCCGGTGGCTCCGTCACCGAGCTGTAAGGCCTACGACCATGGCGCCCGTCCAGTTGAGAGCAACTGGCGGGCGCCGTGGTCTGCCTGGGGCCTGAGCGCCCGGTAACATCGGAATCGATTTATGTAGTCGGGCGCATCTGCCCGGACCGGGGTGAGGCTGTTAGAGTCCCATCCCAGCCATGGATTGCGGGCACTCGCTCGTGATCCACCCCGACCCGCCAGGGATCACCGGCGGCCCGCCTCGCGCAGGAGGAAGAAGTTGCTGTCCGCCTTTCTCAGTGCGTTCCGTACGCCTGACCTGCGCAAGAAGCTGCTGTTCACAGTAGGCATCATCGCGGTCTACCGGCTGGGTGCAACGCTCCCCAGCCCGGGCGTCTCGTACGGCAACGTGCAGAAGTGCCTCGACACCATCCAGGGTGACACCACCGGGGTGGTGAACCTTCTCAACCTCTTCTCCGGCGGAGCGCTGCTACAGCTCTCGGTCTTCGCGCTGGGCATCATGCCCTACATCACCGCGTCGATCATCCTGCAGCTGCTGACCGTCGTGATCCCCCGCCTGGAGCAGCTCCGCAAGGAGGGCCAGGCCGGTCAGGCGAAGATCACCCAGTACACCCGCTACCTGACTCTTGGTCTCGGTGTGCTGCAGGCGTCCGCGTTCGTGGCCCTGGCCCGCTCGGGCCAGCTGTTCCAGAACAAGTGCGACCAGTTCCCGATCATCCCCACCGGCACCGGCATCCCGGACTGGCTGACCCTGGCCATCCTGGTGATGACGATGACCGCCGGCACCGGCATGGTCATGTGGCTCGGTGAGCTGATCACCGACCGCGGCGTCGGCAACGGCATGTCCGTCCTGATCTTCACCTCGATCGCGGCGCGGCTGCCCAGCGAGGGCTGGCAGATCAAGACCAGCAAGGGCTGGGACATGTTCGCCCTGGTCATCGCGCTGGTCCTGGTGGTCATCACGGCGGTCACCTTCATCGAGCAGGCGCAGCGCCGGATCCCGGTGCAGTACGCCAAGCGGATGATCGGCCGGCGGATGTACGGCGGCACCTCGACCTACATCCCGCTCAAGGTCAACCAGGCGGGTGTGATCCCGGTCATCTTCGGCTCGTCGCTGCTCTACCTGCCGCAGTTGGCGCTGCAGTTCTTCGACCAGAACGACCCGGGCAAGACCGTGAGTTGGATCCGGGACAACCTGGTCAACCCGAGCAGCCCGATCTACATCTCGGTCTACTTCCTGCTGATCATCTTCTTCACGTACTTCTACGTCTCGATCACGTTCAACCCGACCGAGGTCGCTGACAACATGAAGAAGTACGGCGGGTTCGTGCCGGGCATCCGCCCGGGCAAGCCGACCGCCGACTACCTGGACTTCATCCTCAGCCGGATCACCCTCCCGGGCGCGCTCTACCTCGGCGTCATCTCGATCCTGCCGAACTTCTTCTTCATCTGGCTGGACAACCAGCAGTACCAGAACTTCCCGTTCGGCGGCACCGCTGTGCTCATCATGGTCGGCGTCGGTCTGGAGACCGTGAAGCAGATCGAGAGCCAACTCATGCAGCGGAACTACGAAGGGTTCCTGCGGTAGATGAGACTCGTTCTGGTTGGCCCGCCGGGCGCGGGCAAGGGCACGCAGGCCGAGTTCATCGCCGCGCACCTCTCGGTGCCGAAGATTTCGACCGGAGACATCTTCCGGTCGAACGTCACCCAGGGCACGCCGCTCGGTGTCGAGGCGAAGCGGTACATGGATGCGGGCGAGCTGGTTCCGGACGAGGTCACCATCAACATGGTCCGGGACCGGCTGGCCGAGCCCGACGCCAGCGAGGGTTTCCTGCTCGACGGCTTCCCGCGGACGACTCCGCAGGCGGCCGCTCTGGACAAGCTCCTGGCCGATCTGGGCACCGCCCTGGATCTGGTCCTGGAGCTGGTGGTCGACGACGACGAGGTGATCCGGCGGCTCTCCGGCAGGCGTACCTGCCGGGGCTGCGGCAAGATCTGGCACGTGGAGTTCGATGCCACCACCCGGCCCGGCATCTGTGACCGGTGCGGCGCCGAGCTGTTCCAGCGCGACGACGACAAGCCGGAGACCATCGCCACGCGGCTCCGCGAATACAGCGAGAAGACCGCACCCCTGGTCGACTACTACGGCGCTCAGGGCAAGCTGGTCGGGATCGACGCCACCGGGCCGGTGGAGGACGTCACCACCCGGGCCATCGACGCGTTGCGGTCGTACGGCGGCTGAGGTCCGGCCGGGCCACGGCGGATAGAGTGCGAACAGCGGGGTACGCGTTATGTGCCCCGCTGTTCGGCAACGAAAGGTAACCGCTCCATGCGTCGTCCCCAGCTGGACATCCAGCTGAAGACCCCTGACCAGATCGAGAAGATGCGGGCCGCCGGGCTGGTGGTGGCCGAGGCGTTGCGCCGGATGCGGGAGGCTGTCGCCCCCGGTGTGAGCACCGCCGATCTGGACGCCATCGCCGAGGCGACCATCCGCGAGGCGGGCGGCGTTCCGTCGTTCAAGGGCTACCACGGTTTTCCGGCGTCGATCTGTTCCTCGGTCAACGAGCAGATCGTGCACGCCATCCCGTCGCCGAAGCAGGTGCTCCAGGCCGGTGACCTAGTCTCCATCGACTGCGGCGCGGTGCTGGACGGGTGGCACGGCGACTCCGCGATCACGGTCGGGGTCGGTGACGTCGACCCGGCGCTGCTGAAGATGGCTGAGGTCGCCGAGGACGCGATGTGGGCCGGCATCGCCGCCGCCGCGCGTGGTGCGGCCAGCGGCAAGGGCCGCCTCACCGACATCTCGCACGCGGTGGAGACCGCTGTCCGCAAGGGCGGCCGGTACGGCATCGTCGACGGCTACGGCGGGCATGGCATCGGCACCGAGATGCACCAGGACCCACACGTGCTCAACCACGGTCGGCCGGGCAAGGGTCCGCGACTGGTCCCCGGTATGGCCCTGGCCATCGAGCCGATGATCACCATGGCGTCTCCGCGTACCGTCGAGTTGGCCGACGGGTGGACGGTCGTCACCCGGGACGGCTCGGTGGCCGCGCACGTCGAGCATTCGATGGCGCTGTTGCCGGACGGCGTCTGGGTGCTCACCGCGTTCGACGGCGGCCGCGCCCGCCTGGGCGACCTGGTGACCGCCCGCCAACCCGCAGCCACCAAAACACCCTAACCCCCACCCCCACCCTCGTTGATCATGAAGTTATTGCCCTGACACGCCGGTGAGGCTGGCAATAACTTCATGATCGACCGAAGTGCGGGGTCGGATGGGCTGGCGCGACGGTGGCATGCTTGCCGGCATGGACGGGCGCGACGGGATGGACGGGCGCGACGGGTTGCGGGCCGCAGACTCGGACCGTGCGGCGGTGGCCGACCGATTGCGGGTCGCCCTCGACGAGGGCCGACTGGACCTGCACGAGTATGACGAGCGGTTGCAGCGGGCCTATGCGGCACGCACGTATGCCGATCTTGGAGCCCTGCTCACCGACCTGCCGCCGGTGACGCCGACGCAGTGGTCCGGCCTGGCTCCGACCACCGGGCCGACGGTGAGCCCGCTGGGTGACCCGCTCGGTCAGGCCCTCACCCGGGGCGCCACCGCCCGTTGGCTGGCTGAGGTGTGGTTCCCGTACCTGCGGGTGATCGCCATCGTGGTGACCATCTGGGCGGTGGCGTCGGTGCTCAGCCAGGATCTGCTCTACTTCTGGCCGGCCTGGGTGGCCGGGCCGTGGGGTGCGGTGCTGGTGGTCCGCACGGTTACCGGGCTGGCCGGGCGCGAGCCCCAGCGCCAGGCCATCAAGCGCCAGCGCCGCCGAGAACGCAAACAGGCAAAGCGCGCCATCAACCCAGACAACCCCCAATAACCCCCCCCCGGGGCCCTGCCGCCCCCCTTTCGTTGATCATGAAGTTATTGCCATGACACGCCGGGGTTGGTGGCAACAACTTCATGATCAACAGGGCTGGAGGTGCGGTCGGTCGGGGTGACGCGCGGGTTGGTGGGTGGTCGGTTTGGCGGGGGACTGCAGGCCGGCGTACACTTTCAGATCGGCGCACAGCGTCCACTCCGGCATGCCCACCCTGCGCTTCGGTGGGAGCTGGAGCCGCGGCTGGCGCGGGCTTCTGATTCTGATCAGATTTCCGTGTAAGACGTTGTGGGCCGCCCGGAGCAATCGACGTCAGGACAGCGGAGGACATGCCGAAAAAAGACGGAGCCATTGAGATCGAGGGTCGGGTCATCGAGCCCCTGCCGAACGCCATGTTCCGGGTGGAGCTCGCGAACGGCCACAAGGTGTTGGCTCACATCAGCGGCAAGATGCGGCAGCACTACATCCGCATTCTTCCGGAGGACCGGGTCGTCGTCGAACTTTCGCCGTACGACCTGACCCGCGGGCGCATCGTCTACCGCTACAAGTAGTCCTGACGACGGCCGGGAAGTCCCGTGTCCGTCTTCGACGTCCGGCGTCGCGCTGAGCGCGTAGCCGGGCCAGATGGGAAGTAAGGCAACCGTGAAGGTCAAGCCGAGCGTCAAGAGGATCTGCAACAAGTGCCGGGTTATCCGCCGGCACGGCCGGGTCATGGTCATCTGCAGCGACCCGCGCCACAAGCAGCGCCAGGGCTGACTCAGCCCGTCCGGCCGGAGCAAAGGCCGGGTGGCGTTGGTCCAGGCAGATCCCCAGCGACACACACATCACACATGCTCGTCCCAGCCGCGAGCGGTACGCCAGACGTACCTCTGCGTGGTTGACCCCCGGTCGGAGGCCGGGGCCCGCTCGGGCAGCGACCGATCCCGGTCGCCGGCGCTCACCGCGTCGGAAAGACGGGACGGCCGGTAGCGGGGTGGGACGGGTCCACACCTCCGCCACACATCACGAGGAGTACGCCCGCACATGGCACGTCTAGTCGGCGTGGATCTCCCCCGCGAAAAGCGGTTGGAGATCGCGCTCACCTACATCTTCGGGGTCGGTCGCACCCGCGCCCTGGAGACACTCGCCGCTACCGGCATCTCGCCGGACAAGCGCGCTCGGGACCTCACGGACGAGGAGCTCGTGCAGCTCCGCGACCACATCGAGGGCAACTACAAGGTTGAAGGCGACCTGCGCCGCGAGGTCGCCGCTGACATCCGCCGCAAGGTTGAGATCGGCTGCTACGCCGGCATCCGGCACCGCCGGGGCCTGCCCGTGCGTGGCCAGCGGACCAAGACCAACGCACGGACCCGCAAGGGCCCGAAGCGGACCGTCGCCGGCAAGAAGAAGCCCGGCAAGAAGTAGTTCTTGACCGGATGACGGGGTCGGCCGCCGCCGAGGTGGGTCAGGCCGCAACCCAATCCGGAAAGTCAACTAGGAGCGCACAGACTTATGCCACCGAAGGCTCGTGCCGGAGCCGCTGTAAAGAAGGTCCGGCGCAAGGAACGCAAGAACGTCGCCCACGGGCAGGCGCACATCAAGAGCACGTTCAACAACACCATCGTGTCCATCACGGACCCGACCGGTGCGGTCATCTCCTGGGCCTCCGCTGGCCAGGTCGGCTTCAAGGGCTCCCGCAAGTCGACTCCGTTCGCTGCGCAGCTGGCCGCCGAGGCTGCCGCGCGTCGCGCCATGGAGCACGGCATGCGCAAGGTCGACGTGTTCGTCAAGGGCCCCGGCTCCGGTCGGGAAACCGCCATCCGTTCGCTGCAGGCAGTGGGCCTTGAGGTCGGGCAGATCGCCGACGTCACCCCGCAGCCGCACAACGGGTGCCGTCCGCCGAAGCGTCGCCGGGTCTGAGAGGTAGAGAGAGATGGCTCGTTACACCGGTGCAGACTGCCGCCGTTGCCGGCGGGAGAAGATGAAGCTGTTCCTCAAGGGCAGCAAGTGCGATGGTCCGAAGTGCCCGTTCGAGTCCCGGCCGTTCCCGCCCGGGCAGCACGGCCGCGGCCGCACCAAGGAGACGGAGTACCTGCTCCAGCTCCGCGAGAAGCAGAAGGCCCGTCGGGTTTACGGCGTGCTGGAGAAGCAGTTCCGCGGTTACTACGAGGAAGCCGTTGGCAAGCAGGCCAAGACCGGTGAGGTCCTCCTGCAGATCCTCGAGTCGCGGCTGGACAACGTCGTTTACCGGGCCGGCTACGCCCACTCGCGGGACATGGCCCGCCAGCTGGTCAAGCACGGTCACTTCACTGTGAACGGCAAGAAGGTCGACATCCCGTCGTACCGCGTCAAGGAGCACGACATCATCGAGGTTCGGGGCAAGAGCAAGGAGCTCACCCCGTTCATCGTCGCGCAGGCTCAGGCCGGCTCGAAGACGGTTCCGGCGTGGCTTGAGGCCATCCCGAGCCAGATGAAGGTGCTCGTGCACTCCCTCCCGGCCCGGCAGGTCATCGACACGCAGGTCCAGGAGCAGTTGATCGTCGAGCTCTACTCCAAGTAGTCCGAGCTCGTTCGGTGGCCCGCCCTTCGGGGCGGGCCACCGGAACAGTTTGTGTCGTGGGCGTCAAATAGCGGGCGCCCCGGAAGAGAAGAGAAAAGATGCTCATCAGCCAGCGACCCTCCCTCTCCGAGGAGTCGATCAACGAGACCCGGTCCCGGTTCGCCATCGAGCCGCTGGAGCCGGGCTTCGGCTACACCCTGGGTAACTCGCTGCGGCGTACGTTGCTGTCGTCGATCCCGGGCGCGGCCGTCACCTCGATCAAGATCGACGGTGTGCTGCACGAGTTCACCACGATCCCCGGTGTCAAGGAGGACGTGGTCGAGCTCGTCATGAACATCAAGGAGCTGTGCGTCAGCTCCGAGCACGACGAGCCGGTCAGCATGTACCTGCGCAAGCAGGGTCCGGGCGACGTGACCGCGGGCGACATCCAGCCCCCGGCCGGCGTCTCGGTGCACAACCCGGATCTCAAGCTCGCCACCCTGAACGGCAAGGGCCGGCTCGACATGGAGCTGACCGTCGAGCGGGGCCGGGGCTACGTGACGGCTGCGCAGAACAAGCAGTCCGGCGCCGAGATCGGCCGGATCCCGGTCGACTCGATCTACTCGCCGGTGCTGAAGGTGACCTACCGCGTCGAGGCAACCCGTGTCGAGCAGCGCACCGACTTCGACCGGCTGATCATCGACGTCGAGACCAAGCCGTCGATGGGTCCGCGTACCGCGCTGGCCTCCGCCGGTTCGACGCTGGTGGAGCTGTTCGGGCTCGCCCGGGAGCTGGACGAGACCGCCGAGGGCATCGACATCGGGCCGTCCCCGCAGGACGCCCAGCTGGCGGCGGACCTCGCTCTGCCGATCGAGGAGCTGGACCTCACCGTCCGCTCCTACAACTGCCTCAAGCGCGAGGGCATCAACTCCGTTGGTGAGCTCATCGGGCGTACCGAGGCCGACCTCCTCGACATTCGCAACTTCGGTCAGAAGTCGATCGACGAGGTCAAGATGAAGCTCGCCGGGATGGGTCTCGGGCTGAAGGACTCGGCTCCGAACTTCGACCCGGCGAACGTCGTGGACACCTTCGGCGAGGCCGACTACGACACCGACGACTACCGCGAGACCGAGCAGCTCTAGTCCGCGCTGCCGCCACAACTGAGGAGCACCAAAAATGCCCACGCCCACCAAGGGCCCCCGCCTCGGCGGCAGCCCCTCGCACGAGCGGCTGATGCTGGCCAACCTGGCGACCGCGCTGTTCCAGCACGGGAAGATCCAGACCACCGAGACGAAGGCCCGGCGGCTGCGCCCGCTGGCCGAGCAGCTCATCACGAAGGCCAAGCGCGGTGACCTCGCCTCGCGGCGTCGGGTGCTGGGTGTCGTCAAGGACAAGGACGTGGTCTACGCCCTGTTCGACCAGATCGCGCCCCGGTACTCCAACCGCCCCGGCGGTTACACCCGGATCGTGAAGACCGGTCCGCGCAAGGGTGACAACGCGCCGATGGCCATCATCGAGCTGGTGGAGGAGCTTCAGGTCGCCGAGCCGAAGGCGAACAAGAAGACCGCCGCCCGCAAGGCCGCGCAGCAGGACAAGGTCGAGGCGCTCGCCCCGGCCGACGAGGCCCCGAAGTCGGCTCCGGCCGACCAGGACTCCGAGGCGCCGGTGTCGGCGTCCGGTGACACCGACGCCGCCCGCGAGGACAGCGACGAGGCCACCGAGAACAAGGCCTGATCAAAGGGCATTGTCGGGCCCGGCACCCCATCGGGGTGTCGGGCCCGACCCGTAACGGGAGGTACGAGGTGGACGAGCGGATCCGGCTGCGGCTGGACGTCTCGTACGACGGCACCGACTTTTCCGGCTGGGCAGCCCAGCCGACCAGGCGCACCGTCGCGGGGGTGCTCGTCGAGACCCTGGACCTGGTCCTCGGCGTCGGTACGGCCACCGGGCTGACGGTGGCCGGGCGGACCGACGCGGGAGTGCACGCCACTGGGCAGGTGTGCCATGTGGACCTGCCGGTGGACGTGTGGCGGCAGCACGAGGGACGGCTGCTGCGTCGCCTGGCCCGGCTGCTCCCCACCGACGTGCGGGTACGGGCGATGACCGAGGTGCCGGCCGACTTCGACGCCCGGTTCTCGGCCACCTTCCGGCGCTACGAGTACCGGGTCACCGATGCGCCGTTCGGCGCCGAGCCGTTGCGCCGCCACGAGGTGCTGGCCTGGCCGAAGCCGTTGGAGTTGGCCGCGCTGAACGCCGCCGCGGCCGGGCTGGTGGGGGAGCACGACTTCGCCGCGTACTGCCGGCGCAAGGAGCACGCCACCACGCTGCGCGAGGTGACCCGGCTGGACTGGCGTCGCGACCCGGACGGCATCCTGGTCGCGACCGTGCAGGCCGACGCGTTCTGTCAGGCGATGGTGCGCAGCCTGGTGGGTGCGATGCTGGTGGCCGGGGACGGCCGCCGCCCGGTCGAGTGGCCGGGAACTCTGCTCACCCAGCGGGAGCGGTCCAGCGAGGTGACTGTGGCCCCCGCACGCGGGCTGACGCTGGTCGCCGTCGGCTACCCGGCAGATCCGGCCGAGTACGCCCACCGCGCCACCCTCACCCGCCGGTTGCGGGTCCCGATCGAGGGTTGACCGTCGGCGGGGTCAGTCGCCCGGCAGATCGCCCTGGTCGGCGTTGCTGCCGGTAGGTGCCGTCGTCGGTTGTGCGGCGGTGCCACCGTCGGCCCGGCTCTGCAGCACGCCCCGGCTGAGGTGCAGCTCGATCATGTCGAACAGGATCTCGCGGACCTTGGCGTCACCCGCCTTGACCGCCGCCCCGTCCTTGCGGACCACCAGCGCGTACGCCAGGTAGTGGCCACGGACCTGCCAGCCGACGCGTGCCGGAGCGTTGGCCAGGACGTCGGTGCCGTCGCCGTCGTCGGCGGTGAGGCCACGGAAACGGCCCTGCCGCTCGTCGAGCAGTTGCCGGAGCCGGTCTCGGGCTCGTTCCGCGCTGACCTTGTCGGTGAGGTTGAACAGGCCGGTGGTGACCAGGTGGCTGTCGTCGGGCGTACTCAGCGTGGCCCGGACGATCTGGTTGCAGCCGAGCCGGACCAGCAGGTCGGCGACCTCGTCGGTGGCGGCGACGGCGCAACTGCCGCTGGACTGTGTCTTGAGCACCTGGTAGCTCGGCTGGCCGTCGGTGAGCTTCAGCTCCTTGCCGGGAAAGAGTTCCTTGGCGGTGAGCGGGGCCTGGTCGGTGTCCCGGGAGTCGAGGGCCAGCCGTTCCGCCGCTGCCGACGTGGGGGCGGCGTTCGGCTGGTACGTCGGGTTGCTCTGCGGCTGCTCGTCGCGGTTGATGAGCAGCGCGGCGGCGCCGAGGCCGCAGAGGGCGAGCAGCACCAGGACGGCTGCGCCGCCGATCAGTACCTGCCACAGCCGGCCGCCGCCGCGCCGGGTGGGCGGCTCCGCCGACGTGGCCGAGGTGTAGATCTGGCTGCGCGGCGGGGCGGGCGGGATGTCGGCACGCGTCGGCAGTGGCTGCGGCGCATCGGCGCGGGCGGCCGGCCCGAGCTGCGGACGAGCCGGCGCCGGCTGCGACGAGGGCAGCGAAAGCTGGTTCGGTCGGGGCAGCGACGGCGTGGGGAAGCGCGACGGAGAGGGCCCGGCCGCTGGGGGCGGACCGGCGCCGAGCACCGACAGGTCGGACCCGGGCTCCGGGTACTCCTCGAAAGCGTCCTCATCGGACTGGTACCGATACACCATGTCGCCCAGAGTAGGAGTCAATGTCCCTTTAGGGGGTAATATCGGGGAAATGTACGTGTGGGCCGTGTCAGGTCCGCCCCGGACCGGTGCGAGAATTGCCGGGTGACCGGCGACCACTACTTCACCGCTCAGCCCACCAGCGACGCCCCGGCGCGCGAGGTCGAGTTCTCCGTCGCCGACCGCGACTACCGGCTCACCTCGGCCGGCGGGGTCTTCTCCGCCAGCCGCCTCGACCCCGGCACCGCGGTGCTGCTGCGCAAGGCCGAGCTGCCCGCCGTCGACACCACCGGCGACCTGCTCGACCTGGGCTGCGGGTTCGGGCCGATCAGCTGCGTGCTGGCCGACCTCGCGCCCACCAGCACCGTCTGGGCCGTCGACGTCAACGCCCGGGCCCGCGAGCTGACCGCAGCCAACGCGGCTCGGGTCGGCGCCGCCGACCGGGTCCGGGTCAGCGCGCCGGACGACGTTCCGGACAGCGTCCGCTTCGCCCAGATCTGGTCGAACCCGCCCATCCGGATCGGCAAGGACGGGCTGCACGACCTGTTGCTGCGCTGGCTGCCCCGACTCGCCCCGGACGGCGTCGGCTGGTTGGTCGTCGCCCGGCACCTCGGCGGCGACTCGCTGCAACGCTGGCTCACCGAACAGAGCTGGCAGGTCGAGCGGTACGCCAGCCAAAAGGGCTTCCGGGTGCTGCGCGTCACCCGGTAATTGGATATACCCCCCGGCCCTCACTGGGGCAGGATCCCGGCGTGGGATACGTGGACGTGGCAGCGGTCGGGCACATCCTGCCCGACGGTCGGGGACTCTTCGCCGACGTGTCGTTCCGGGTCGGGGAGGGCAGCAAGGTCGCCCTGGTCGGGCCGAACGGCGCGGGAAAGACGACGCTGCTGAGGATGGTCGCCGGCGACCTGCCGGTGCGCAGCGGCGTCGTCGCGCGGGCCGGCGGGCTTGGTGTGATGCGCCAGTTCATCGGCATGATCGGTGACGAGTCCACCCTCGCCGACCTGGCGTTGTCGCTGGCCCCGCCGGCGCTTCGCGATGCCGGCCGACGGCTCGGCGACACCGAGGCGGCCATGCGGGCGGCCGAGGCCCACGGCAAGTTCAGCAACGCCGCCGGCAAGGCCCAGCTGGCGTACGCCGACGCGCTCGGCGCCTGGGGTGAGGCCGGCGGGTACGACGCCGAGGTGCTCTTCGACACCGTCGCGACCATCGTGCTCGGCCAACCGTGGGACGCCGTACGGGACCGTCCGGTGCGTACCCTCTCCGGCGGCCAGCAGAAGCGCTTCGCCCTGGAGTTGCTGCTGCGCGGCCCGGACGAGGTGCTGCTGCTCGACGAACCGGACAACTTCCTCGACGTGCCCGGCAAACGCTGGCTGGAGGCGCGACTGCGCGAGTCGACGAAGTCGGTGCTCTACGTCTCGCACGACCGCGAACTGCTGGCCCAGAGCGCCGACCGGGTGGTCGCCGTCGAGGGTGGCAGTGCCTGGGTGCACCCCGGCGGCTTCGCCAGCTGGCACGAGGCTCGGGTGGCTCGGCACGCCCGCCTCGACGAGCTGCGCCGGCGCTGGGACGAGGAGCACCAGAAGCTGCGCGAGCTGATGCTGATGTACAAGCAGAAGGCCGCGTACAACGACGGGTTGGCCTCGCGTTACCAGGCCGCGCAGACCCGGTTGCGCAAGTTCGAGGAGGCCGGGCCGCCGCCCGTACCGCCGAAGGACCAGGACATCCGGATGCGGCTGGCCGGCGGACGGACCGGCAAGCGCGCTGTCGTCTGCGAGCAGCTGGAGCTCGACGGCCTGACGTTCCCCTTCGACCTGGAGATCTGGTACGGCGACCGGGTGGCGGTGCTCGGCGCCAACGGCACCGGCAAGTCGCACTTCCTGCGGCTGTTGGCCCGCGGCGGCACCGACCCGGACCCGGCGAACGGGCCGGTCGACGGCGCGGGCGCGCTCGCCCCGGTGGCGCACGAGGGCACGGCCCGCCTCGGTGCCCGGGTCCGTCCCGGCCACTTCTCCCAGACCCACGACCGGCCGGAGCTGATGTCGAAGACACTCGTCGAGATCCTCTGGCGGGGCGACGAGCACCGCACCGGGATGGACCGGCACGCGGCGATGGGTGTGCTCAGTCGCTACGAGCTGGCCGCGCAGGGCGACCAGCGCTTCGGCACGCTCTCCGGCGGGCAGCAGGCCCGGTTCCTGGTGCTGCTGTTGGAGCTCTCCGGGGCGACTCTGCTGCTGCTCGACGAGCCCACCGACAACCTCGACCTGGCCAGCGCGGAAGCGCTCGAAGCGGGCCTGAACGCCTTCGAGGGGACGGTGATCGCTGTCACCCACGACCGTTGGTTCACCCGCTCGTTCGACCGGTTCGTGCTGTTCCGAGGCGACAGCGAGGTGGTGGAGACCCCGGAACCGGTCTGGGACGTCGGGTGATCCCCACCGGCGCAGGCGTTGCTCCGTGGCGTCGGCAGCAGTCCGGCCGAGCTGGCCGCGACCATCAACGCTGCCCGTCAGCTGGTCACCGAGGTGGTCGGCTGAGCCGCCGCCGCAGTGGCCCGCGCCGGGCCGGCATAGGGTGGATCTCGTGACTGAGATGACCTATCGCCGGCTGGGCGACTCCGGGCTCGTGGTGTCCGTGGTCGGCATCGGCTGCAACAACTTCGGCCGCAAGCTCGACCTCGACGGCACCCGGGCGGTGGTGGACGCCGCCCTGGACGCCGGGATCACCCTCTTCGACACCGCCGACATCTACGGTGAGCCGCAGGGCAGCTCCGAGGAACTGCTCGGGCAGGCGCTCAAGGGTCGCCGGGACGACGTGGTGGTGGCCACCAAGTTCGGCATGGACATGAACGGCCTCAACGGGCCGGACTACGGCGCTCGTGGCGCGCGGCGTTACATCGCCCGCGCTGTGGAGGCGTCGCTGCGCCGGCTCGGCACCGACCACATCGACCTGTACCAGATGCACGAGCCCGACCCGGGCACCCCGATCGACGAGACCCTCGCCGCCCTGGACGACCTGGTCCGCGACGGCAAGGTGCGCTACCTGGGCAACTCCAACTTCACCGGCTGGCAGATCGCCGACGCGGACTGGGTCGCCTCGTCCAACGGCCGGTCCCGCTTCATCAGCGCGCAGAACCACTACAGCCTGGTGGAGCGCTCGGTGGAGGCCGAGGTGATCCCGGCGTGTGAGCGGTTCGGCCTCGGCATGCTGCCGTTCTTCCCGCTCGCCAACGGTCTGCTCACCGGCAAGTACAGGCGTGAGGCCCAGCCGCCGGCCGGCAGCCGGCTCTCCGGCGGTGGCCGGTACGCGGAGCGGCTCGCCGCGGCCGACTGGGACACCATCGAGGCGATCGAGGCGTACGCGGCCGAGCGGGGGCTGACGATGCTCCAGGTGGCGATCGGTGGGCTGGCCGCTCAGCCGGCGGTGACCTCGGTGATCGCCGGTGCCACCACGCCCGAGCAGGTGCGTGCCAACGCCGCCGCCGGCACCTGGGAGCCCAGCGACGACGACCTGGCGGCGCTGCGCGCCATCCTCTGAGCGCGGCGGGACGGGGCTCGGCGCCTTGATCCACTCGTGTTCCCGAAAGTCGGGGTGACCCGGGGGCCGGGAAGGCGCGGCTTCATGAATGTCGAGTCGATCACGCCCAGGTCAGACGACAACGGGCCGGGCCGCTCGTCGCGGCCCGGCCCGGTCGTTGAACGCGCGTTGGTTGATCAGTCGGTGCGGCGGCGGCCGAACAGCATGGCCACCCCCATCGCCGCGGCCACCAGGACGAGACCGGCCGCCGCGAACGGCCACCAACCGGCGCCCGCCCCGCCCGCCCCGTCCGTCGCCTTGTTCACCGCGACCGGCTCGGGCACCGGCGGCGACTGCGCCGCGCGGGCCTGCACCGTGGCGGTGGCCTTGCTCTGCAACGGGGCGGGGGAGTTCACAGTCACCTTCCAGGTGCCAGTGGACAGCACCGGACCGCTGCTGTAGAAACCGTGCCCCTCGGGCTGCGGTTCCAACTGCACAGGCCCGACCTTCTGCCCGTCGGGGCCGGTGGCGGTGAGGACCAGTCGTACCACCTGCTCCAGCCGGCGACCATCGGCGTAGCTGGCCTGGATGGTGACGCCCTGAGCCCCGTCGCCGGCCACAGCGAGCTTGAGCTTGTCGGCCTGAGCCGCCGGGGCGGCCTGAGCGGCCCGCGCCGCCGCCGGGGCGGCGGCGGACACTGTCACTGCCAGTCCGACGAGGACGGCGGCAAACACCTTGCGGATACCCGTCACGGACATCCCCTCCCTACCGAATGAGGGAAGCCCCTCCCCGACGCCGCAGCGTCGGGGAGGGGCCTCGTCGGATCAGAGCTGACGACCGGGAGCCAGCCGGGTGGCGTCGCCACCGAGCCGCCCGGTGCCCTTGACCGAGTCACCGTCGTTCGCCTTGACCCCGGCCTTGCTGGCCGCGCCGCCGAGCCGAACGATCATGGCGTCGGCGTCCCGGATCAGGACGTCCCGAACCTCCGCCTCGGGCACCAGCGTGGCGTCGCTGGCGAGCGTCCGGAACGCGGTCAGCTGCCGGACGGCAGCCTTGTCGTCGCCGGCCGCCTCGGACGCGCGAACAGCGTCGAGCTTGTTCGACAGCTGCTTGTGCGCCTTGGTCGAGAGCCGCCCCGTCGCCTTGAACCGGTCCAGCAGACTCTGCATGTCCCGGAACGAGGTGGTGACGAAGAACCGGACCGTCGAGGTGGTCTTGTTGCCCGCCTTGTCGGTTGCGGTCACCGTCAGCTCGTGCAGGCCGAGTGACAGGTCGTACATGGCCTGCAGGGTGCCACTGGTGTACGCCTGGCCGTCGAGCTGACCGACCACGCTAGCGATACCCGAGGACGGGTCGACGGCCTGCCAGGCCACCCGGACGTCCTGGCTGTCGCCGTAGAGCTGGCCGTCGGCCAGCCCGGACACCAGCAGCGTCGGCTTGGTGCCGTCGATGCGCAGCACCGCCGACTTCAGCGTCTCGACGTTGCCCGCCTTGTCCGCCGAGCGGAACAGCAGCTCGTGCTGCCCGTCACCGGTCACCTCGATCGGCGTCGAGTACGGCGCCCACGCACCACCGTCCAGCGACCACTCCACCGTCTTGACGCCGGAACCGGCGTCGGTGGCGGCCAGCACGACCGGGATGGTCCCGTTGTGCCAACCGGCGTCGTTCGCCGGAGCGAACGTCGCCGAGGTCACCGGCGCCGTGGCATCGATTTTGACCGAGACGGTCTTGGTCGCCTCCACGTTGCCGGCCTTGTCCGTCGAGCGGAACCGGAGCTCGTGCTCGCCGTCCCCGCTGACCGCCACCGGAGCGGTGTACGCCGTCCAGGTGGTGGCCCCGTCCAACTGGTACTCCGTACCGGCGAGCCCGCTACCGCCGGCCTCGTCGGCACCGGTGAGCGTGATCGTCACAGGCCCGGTGTGCCACCCGTCGGTCGGGGTGCCGGAAACCGCCGAGGTGGTCACCGGTGCCGTCTCGTCGGCCACCTTCGTGCTGAGCCGGAAGTAGTCGAACGAGGCGGTCTTCGACGCCGTCTGGTTGGCGCCGAGGGTGAACAGCCCGACCTTCGGGGTTGCCCCGACCGCGCTGTTGGTCAGCGCCGTCAACGCGGTCCAGGTCGTCCCGTCGGCCGAGTACGACGCGGTGAACGTGTCGCCCGTGCGGGCCAGCCGCAGGTGCCACACCGCCGAGGTCAGGTTGCCCGCCTCGGGCTGCGGGTTCTGGACCACCCCGGCGATCTCGCTGCGGAACTCGATCCGCCGCGTCACCGCCTGGCCGGCCTGGTTGTCCGCGATGAAGTCGAGCTTCAGGTAGTTGTCGTCGTCCGCCTGCACGAGCAGACCGGCCTGCTGGTACTGCTCGTTCAGCAGGCTGCCGTCGACCTTCGTCTCCAGGGTCCAGTCGCCGGACGGCGCGGTCTGGAGGATGAAGTTCTTCGGCCCGGTGTTGTCGGTGCCGTAGATGTCACCGTTGGGCACGTCGATCCGCAGCGCGCCATCGGTGACCCGGTAACCGCTCGGGTCCTCCCGCGTCACGGCGTCCCACCGGCACTTGTCCAGCGTGCTGCCGGTGAACTCGTCCGACGGGTCGACCGGGCCGGCCGGGGCGTCCGGCGTGACCTGGAAGGAGTCGAACGCGGCGTCGACAACCGGCGCCTCGGTGCCTCCGTTGAGGGCGAAGACCCCGATCCGCGGGTTGGTGATGCCGGCGAGCGCTGCCGAACGGCCGACCGGGGTGAAGGTCTGCCCGTCGCCCGAGGCGGACGCGGTCAGGTTCGTCCCGTCGCTGGTGATCCGCAGGTACACGGTGTCACCGGCAGGTGCGGCGGTGGCGTCGGCGGCCTCGTTGCGAGGCGTCGCCGCCGTCTCCCGGATGAACTCCACCCGACGGCTGCCGTTGTACAGCAGGTCAACCTTGGCGTAGTTGTCGTCGTCGCCGTACACCAGCAGGCCGGCCTGCTGGTAGTTGGCCGTCACCGGCAGGGTGACCTTGGTGGTCATCTCCCACGCGCCGGTCGGGGCCGCCTGGAGCACCAGGTTGGTGGCGTCGTTGCGAGCACCGTAGAGGTCACCCACGCCGGTGGGCAGCCGCAGCGCACCGCCACTGAGCGAGTAGAGCTGGTTCTCCCGGACGATGCTGGTCCAGCGCTCCTTGTCGAGGCTGTTGCCGTTGAAGTCGTCCGAACGCGCCCCGAAGCAGGACGTGTCAGGTGCGTCGACCCTTACCGGCACCGTGGCGTACGACTTGGCGCCCTTGCTGTCGGTCACCGTGAGGGTGGCCGTGAAGGTGCCCGGACTGGTGTAGGTGTGGCTGGCGTCCAGTGTGGTCGCCGAGCCTCCGTCACCGAAGTCCCAGGCGTACGTCAACGGGGTGTCGCCCTCGGCGTCGGTGGCAGTGCCGTCGAAGGCGACGGTGACCGGTGCGGTGCCGGTGGCCGGGGTGGCCGTGGCGCTGACCACCGGCGGCCCGTTCTCGGTGACACCGCGGCCGACGAAGTCCATCCAGTTGACGTTGAACAGCGAACCCGTTCCGCCGTTCGGATCGCGGGCCACGAAGTACAGCGAGCCGCTCGCGGCGCCGGTGACCGGTGCGCTCACGTCCGTGTACGTCTGCCACGCGCCGGTCGACGGTACGACGGCAGTGGCGACCACCGGTCCGTCGACGGCACCCGCGCGAACCTCGATCCGACCACCTGCGGCGGCCGAGGCGGCCCGGAAGCGGATCTCGGTGATGTTGGTCAGGTCCGCCGGAGCGACCGACCACCAGTCACCGTCCTCGATGAACGCGATGCTCTGACCGCCACCAGCGGAGTCGGTGGCCGCTTCCCTCTGCACGCCGGCGTCGCCGCCGCCGGTGCTCACCGGGGCACGCCCGGTGGCGGTGAAGAACTCGGCCTGCTTCTGCTTCGGCTGGAGAACCTCGATCTGCCGGCCGGTCAGGGCACCGGACCCGCCGGCACCACCCCCGTCGGTGTAGGTGGCCTCGAAGACCGCGAAGACGTTCGCCTCGGCGCCGTGCCCGGAGGCGAGCGACGTCTGGACGGTGCCGGTGCAGCCGGTGTGCTGCTCCAGCGGGTGGGCGTGCTCGTCGTGACCGAGCAGCACCTGAAGCCCCACCTTGGCACAGTCGATCTGCCCGTCCTCGGGGTCGGTCACCTTGATCGAGTAGCGGACCTGGTCACCCCAGTTGAAGAAACCGCCGTCCGGTGGGAACTCGATGGAGACCGTCGGCGCGGTGTTGCCCACTGTGACCGGCACGTTGGCCACAGCGGTCCGACCCTTGGGGTTGGTGACGGTGAGCTGGGCGGTGTAGTTGCCCGCCGTGGCGTACGTGTGGGTCGGGTTGGCCTCGGTCGAGGTCTGCCCGTCGCCGAACGTCCAGGCGTAGGTGAGCGTGCCACCGTCCGGGTCCCGGGAGCCGGCGCTGGAGAAGGTCACCGTCAACGGCGCCGGACCCGAGGTCGGGTTGGCGGACGCCGCGGCGATCGGGGCGCGGTCACCGGCGGTGTAGTCGATCCGGTAGACGCCCGAGTTGTCGTTGTTGCCGCCGAAGCCGCTGCCCCACTCGATCAGGTACAGCGCCCCGTCCGGGCCGAACTCGAAGTCCATCGGTCGGATCATGCTCATGCCGGTGAGCAGCTGGTTGATGTCCACAAGCGACTTGCCGTCGGGGGTCACCTGCATGGTGTACATCTTGTTCTGGTTCCACTCGCCGAGCAGAGCCTTGCCGTCGTAGTACGCCGGCCACTTGCGGTTCGAGTTCACGTCGGCGTCGTAGCGGTAGACCGGGCCGCCCATCGGAGCGCCACCGCCACCGATCTCCGGGTAACGCGCGTCACCGGCGTACCCGTAGTCGACAGTCGCCGGGACCACCGGCGGGAGGTTGGTCAGGCCGGTGTTGTTCGGCGAGTTGTTCACCGGCGCCGCGCAGTCGAACTTCGCGCCGCTCGGGCCGGACGGGAACGTGTAGTCGTTGTACGCCTCGTTCGTTCCGGTGCAGTACGGCCAGCCGTAGTTGCCCGGGGTGACGATGTTCCACTCGACCAGACCGCGGGGGCCCCGGTTCGGGTTGTCCGTGTTGGCGTCCGGCCCGTAGTCGCCCACGTACAGCGTGTTGGTCTTCGGGTCGGTGCCGATCCGGAACGGGTTGCGGAAGCCCATCGCGTAGATCTCGGGACGGGTCTTCTCGGTGCCCGGCGCGAAGAGGTTGCCGGTCGGAACGGTGTACGTCCCGTCGTCCTCCGGGTGGATCCGGATCACCTTGCCGCGCAGGTCGTTGGTGTTGGCGGAGGTGCGCTGCGCGTCGTAGTCCTGGCGGCCCGACCGCTCGTCCAGCGGCGAGTACGAGTTCGACTCGAACGGGTTGGTGTTGTCACCGGTGGCCAGGTAGAGGTTGCCGTCGCCGTCGAAGGTCATGCTGCCGCCGGCGTGGCAGCAGGTGTTGCGTTGGGTGTCGACCCGCAGCACCTGCTTTTCGCTGGCCAGGCTGATGGTGTCGCCGGTCACTGTGAACCGGGACAGCAGGTTGCGGGTGACCCCGTCGTTCGGGGCGTAGTACAGGTACACCCAGTTGTTCGTGGCGAAGTCCGGGTCGAGCCGGATGCCGATGAGGCCGTCCTCGTTACCGGTGAAGACGTCCAGGTCGACGGCGGTGACGGTGTTGCCGGTGTCCGGCTTCACGATCTGCACCCGACCGTCGCGCTCGATGTAGAAGACCCGCCCGTCGGGGGCGATGTCCAGCTCCATCGGGTTGCTGGTGTTGCTGTCCAGCGTGACCTTCTCGAAGTTCGAGGTCTTCGAGGCGCCGCAGTCGGCGTTCTCGACGCCGGCCGCGGTACGGATGCCGCCGAGCAGGTGGGAGAGGAACTGGGGCTCGGCGTACGACTCCCGGGTGTGCCCCAGGCCCGTGTACCAGGACCGGCCACCGTCGTAGTCCTGACACCAGGCGACCGGGTGGTCCGCGCCCATCGCGCCGGCGCCGGGGGTGTAGCTCTTCTCGTCCAGGCTGGCCAGCACGTGCACGTCCGGCCGGGGGTTGCTCTGGTAGTTGTACCACTCGTCGAACCGGGACCACCGGTCCGGCAATCCGGCAGTGGACGGGTGGGCGTGATCCTCCACCTTGACCGTCGCCGTCTGGTTCTGCGGGTGGTTGGCGAAGTACGCGCCGACCAGATCGCCGTACCAGGCCCAGCTGTACTCGGTGTCCGACGCGGCGTGGATGCCGACGTAACCGCCGCCGGCCTTCACGTAGCGCTCGAACGCCGCCTGCTGGTCGGCGTTGAGCACGTCACCGGTGGTGGAGAGCCAGATCACGGCCTTGTACTTCGCCAGGTTGGCGTCGTTGAATGCGGCGCCGTCCTCGGAGTTGTCAGCGGTGAATCCGTTGTCGACGCCGAGCTGCTGGATGGCGGCGATGCCGGTGGGGATGGAGTCGTGCCGGAAGCCGGCGGTCTTGGAGAAGATCAGGACGGAGAAGGGATCGGCTGCGGCCTTTGGCGCCTTCGGCGCCACCTGGCTGACCGGGGCTGCGGCTTTCGCATCCCGTGGGGGAACCTGGGCGGCCGCCTGCGCGGGCGCGCCGAACAGGGTGGTCGAGGCCATGGCCAGGGAGATCAGGGTTGCGGTGATGGGTACGCGGGCACGACGAGAACGGGACACGCCGCCTCCTGTGTCGTAGTGACAGAGCTCGAGGGAGTCGGCTCGCCGAAGGCCCTCCCTGATGGAGCCGGTGGTCACACCGTGCCAGGGTGCCCCCACCGACATTTTGTCGAATCGCTGAACAAATTAATTCGGCTGGCTCGATGTCGGGCAAGATGCGGACGGGTAACGGTTCTGCAACGGGGGGCGACATTCCGAACAGGACTGTATGAAGTGCCCCATTGGATCTCGCTTGTTTTGACGTGGCCCGGCCGGCCGGCCACCGCCGACCCCACGCCTTGGCAGGCCGGCGGATCTGTCGTACGGTGACACGCAAGTAACCCACGGGAGCCCGGTGTACCGGGCTGAGAGGGGGGCTGACAGCCCCCGACCGTCGAACCTGATCCGGGTAATGCCGGCGCAGGGAGGAGCGTTGCCGTGCCGTCCCTGGGGCGATTGCATCTCATCACCGACACCCGACCGGGTCGCGACCCACTCGCAGTGGTTCGCGCCGCCCTCACAGTGGCCCACGCTGACCTGGTGGTGCAGGTGCGGGTCGAGGATTCCGCCACCGACCGCGAGGCGTACGACCTGACCCGGCGGGTGCTGGCGCTCTGCGCGCCGTACCAGGCGACCTGCCTGGTCAACGACCGGTTGCACGTGGCGCTGGCGGTCGGCGCCGCCGGTGGGCACGTCGGCGCCGACGACCTGCCGGTCGCCGCCGCCCGCCGGGTGCTCGGCCCCGCCGGTGTGCTGGGCGCCACCGCTCGCGCGCCGGGCCCGGCGCGCGAGGCCGTCGCGGCGGGCGCCAGTTACCTGGGCGTCGGGCCGTGTCACACCACGAGCACCAAGACCGGCCTACCGGACCCCATCGGGCCCGCCGGAGTACGCGCCGTCGTCGACGCCGTCGACGTCCCGGTCATCGCGATCGGCGGAGTGACAGCCGCCCGGGTGCCGGCGCTGCGGGCCGCCGGGGCGTACGGGGTGGCGGTGGTCGGTGCCGTCTCCGCCGCCGCCGACCCGGCACTGGCAACCGCCGAACTGATCGAGGCCCTGACGTGCTGACCGGCCGGTCCCCGTCACCGCCGTCGCGCGACCGGGTCCGGCCGGACGTGGCAGTGGTGGGGGCGGGGCCGATCGGGCTGGCGATCGCCTGGCGTTGCGCCGCCCGCGGGCTGCGGGTGGTGGTGCACGATCCGGCGCCCGGCTCGGGTGCGTCGGCGGTGGCCGCCGGCATGCTCTCCCCGGTCGCCGAGGCGTACTTCGGTGAGCGGGAGCTGACCGGGTTGCTGCTGGCGTCCGCCGCCCGCTGGCCGGCGTTCGCCGCCGAGTTGACCGGGACGACGGGAGTCGAGATCGGCTACCGGACCGAGGGCACAGTGATGGTCGGGCTCACCGGCGACGACCTGGCCGAGGCGCGCCGGCTGTGGGCGTACCAGCAGGGGTTGGGTCTGCCCGTGACGCCGTTGCGCCCCAGCGAGCTGCGCGACCGCGAACCGGCGCTCGCCCCGCGGGTGCGCGGCGGCGCGTTCGCGCCCACCGACCACCAGGTCGACCCCCGGTTGCTGGTGCCGGCACTGCGCACTGCCGCGCAGCGGGCCGGCGCGGTGCTCGTGCCGCAGCCGGTCCGCTCGCTGTCCGATGTGGACGCCTCGGTCACTGTGGTCGCCGCCGGCTGCGGGGCGGCCGCGCTCACCGGCCTGCCCGTGCGGCCGGTGAAGGGCCAGATCCTCCGGCTCCGCGCGCCCGACGGCGTCGCGCCGGGCTTCCGGCACGTGATCCGGGGGTACGCCGACGGTGAGCACGTCTACCTGGTGCCCCGCGCCGACGGTGAGGTGGTGCTCGGCGCGACCGTCGAGGAGCGCTCGGACACCACTGTCACCGCCGGTGCCGTGCAACGGCTGCTGCGTGCCGGGGTCGACCTGCTTCCCGAACTGGCCGAGTACGACCTGGTCGAGGCGGTCGCCGGGCTGCGCCCGGGCACCCCGGACAACGCGCCGATCCTCGGGCCGCTGCCCGGCCGACCGGACGTCCTGGCCGCCACCGGGCACCACCGGCACGGCATCGTGCTCACCCCGATCACCGCCGACCTGATCGCCGACCTGGTGCTCGGCGGCGTACCCGACCCGCTGCTCGCGCCCTTCCGGGCCGACCGCTTCGGCGCTGCCGCCGCGGTGGCCGCGTCGGGCGGCCCTGAACCGACGTTGGAGGGGGACCTGTGGAGTTGACTGTGAACGGGGCCGGGCGCAGCGTCGCCGCCGGCGCGTCAGTGGCGGACCTGGTCCGCGACATCGTGGCGCACCCACGTGGGGTGGCGGTCGCGGTCAACGGCGAGGTGGTGCCCCGGACCGGCTGGCCGGCCCGAGCACTGCGCGACGGTGACCGGGTCGAGGTGCTCACCGCGGCGCAGGGCGGGTGAGCGGCGTGCCCCTCGAACTGGGTGGGAAGACCTTCACCTCACGGCTGATCCTCGGCACCGGCGGCGCCGCGAACCTGCACGTCCTGGAGCAGGCGATCCGGGCGTCCGGCACCGAGCTGGTCACGCTGGCGCTGCGCCGGGTGGGCACCGCGCCGGGCTCCACCGGTGGGCTGCTGGAGTTGCTGGACCGGTGCGGCGTACGCCTGCTGCCGAACACCGCCGGCTGCCACACCGCCACCGAGGCGGTGACAGTGGCCCGGTTGGCCCGGGACGCGTTCGACACCGACTGGGTCAAGCTGGAGGTGATCGGCGACGAGCGGACGCTGCTGCCCGACGGGGTGGAACTGCTCCGCGCCGCCGAGGAGCTGGTCGCCGATGGCTTCACGGTGCTGCCGTACACCAGCGACGACCCGGTGCTCGCCCGTCGTCTCGCCGACGTCGGGTGCGCCGCGGTGATGCCGGCCGGGTCGCCGATCGGCTCCGGGCTCGGCATCGGCAACCCGCACCACATTCGACTCATCAGGCAGGGTGTGGACGTGCCGGTGATCCTCGACGCCGGCATCGGCACCGCGTCCGACGCGGCGCTGGCAATGGAGCTGGGCTGTGACGGGGTGCTGCTGGCGAGTGCTGTCACCAGGGCGGCCGACCCGGTGGCGATGGCCACCGCGATGCGGTACGCGGTCGAGGCGGGCCGACTGGCGGCCCGGGCCGGTCGGATCGAGCGCCGCTTCCACGCGCTCGCCTCCACCCCTGACGAGGGAAGACCCGAGCTGTGACCCCGCCGTCCGGGGTTGTCGTGTTGACCGACCGGCTCGTCGCGCGGGGCGGGCTCGACCGGGTGGTGGCGGGGGCCGTGGCCGGGGGAGTGCGCTGGGTGGTGCTGCGGGAGAAGGACCTGCCGCGCGCCGAACGCGCCGCCCTCGCCGCCGACCTGCGCGCGATCCTCGCCGACGTCGGCGGAACCCTCATCGTGGCCGGCCCCGACCCGCTCGGCGGCGACGCAGTGCACCTGCCCGCCGCCGGCCCGTACCCACCGCCAACCGTCGGCCTGGTCGGCCGCTCCTGCCACCACCAACCCGAGCTGGACCGCCTGACCACCGAGCACTACGCCACCATCTCCCCGGTCTGGCCCACAAAGACAAAACCGGGCTACGGCCCACCAGTGGATGTTGCCGGGCTGGGCAGCCTGGTCCGCTCCAGCCCGGTGCCCCTGCTCGCCCTCGGCGGCATCGAAACCCCAGAACAGGTAACCGCCTGCGTCGAGGCGGGAGCCACCGGAGTAGCAGTACTAGGCGCACTAATGCGAGCCAAAGACCCGTGTGCGATAGCCGCCACCCTCACGAGCGCCTATGCCAAGGCGGTCACCCCCAAGCTCTCAAAACCCGGCGCGGGGTCGTCCAGGTCTCCACGACGGGGGCTGCGGCCGACCGTGCCCACGCAGGGATCAAGCCTGACCGCCCGGAGTGGGCACTGTCGGCCGCAGCCCCCAACCGCAACCAAAGAGGAAAGATGACCCCGCGAACACTGCTGACCATCGCCGGCTCGGACTCCGGCGGCGGCGCAGGCATCCAGGCCGACCTCAAGGTCTTCGCCGCGCTGGGCGCGTACGGCACCAGCGTCCTCACGGCGGTCACCGCGCAGAACACCCGCGGTGTCGACGCGGTGCTGCCGCTGCCCCCGCGCACTGTCACCGAGCAGTTGGACAGCGTGCTCACCGACTTCACAGTCTGCGCCGTGAAGACGGGGATGCTCGGCACCCCGGCGATCGCGGACGTGGTGGCCGAGGCCGCCCGGGACGGTCGGCTACCTCACCTCGTCGTCGACCCGGTGCTGGTCGCCACGAGTGGTCACCGGCTCGGCGTGGTGGGCGCTGTGGAGCGGCTGCTGCCGTACGCCACTGTGGCGACCCCGAACTGCGCGGAGGCCGCCGCGATCACCGGACGCCCGGTGGACGACGTGGCCGCGATGGTCGTGGCCGCCGAGGCCCTGGTGGCCGGCGGCCCGGAGTACGTGGTGGTCACGGGCGGTGACCTGGACGGGGGCGAGGCGGTCGACGTGCTGCACGGCGGCGGCGTCACCACAGTGTTGCGCGCACCCCGGGTGGCCACCCGGCACACCCACGGCACCGGGTGCTCGTTCTCGGCGGCGATCGCGGTGCGGCTCGGTCTGGGCGATGCGGTGCCGGCCGCCGTGGGGGCCGCCAAGGAGTACGTGCTCCGTGCGCTGACCGGCGCGCGGGGCTGGGAGCTGGGCGCGGGGCGCGGACCGCTGAACCACTTCGGCTGGTCCGCTTGATCACCAGGGAGGCTGTCATGCACGCACGAGGCAAGGTGTACGTCGAGGGTTCGCGGCCGGATGTCCGGGTGCCGTTCGCGGAGGTGGGGCTGACCGGGGACCTGCCGCCGGTGCGGCTCTACGACACGTCCGGACCTGGTTCGGACCCGGAGGTGGGGCTGCCGCCGCTGCGCGGGCCGTGGATCGCCGAGCGGGGTGACGTGGCCCCGGTACGGGGTGCGGGCACGCCACTCGCCGGGGTGGACGGCCGTCGGCCCACCCAGCTCGCGTACGCGCGGGCCGGTGTGGTGACACCGGAGATGGAGTTCGTGGCGATCCGGGAGAACGTCGACCCGGAACTGGTGCGGGCCGAGATCGCCGCCGGTCGGGCGGTGCTCCCGCTCAACGTCAACCACCCGGAGTGCGAGCCGGCGATCATCGGCAAGGCGTTCCTGGTCAAGGTGAACGCCAACATCGGCACCTCGGCGGTCAGCTCGTCGGTCGCGGAGGAGGTGGAGAAGCTGACCTGGGCCACCCGGTGGGGCGCGGACACGGTGATGGACCTGTCCACTGGTAAGCGGATCCACGAGACCCGTGAGGCGATCGTGCGGAACTCGCCGGTGCCGATCGGGACGGTGCCGATCTACCAGGCGTTGGAGAAGGTCGGCGGCGACCCGGTGAAGTTGAGCTGGGAGGTGTTCCGGGAGACCGTGATCGAGCAGGCCGAGCAGGGCGTGGACTACATGACAGTGCACGCCGGGGTGCTCCTGCCGTACGTGCCGCTGGCGGTGGACCGGGTCACCGGGATCGTGTCCCGCGGCGGTTCGATCATGGCGGCGTGGTGCCTGGCGCACCACGAGGAGAACTTCCTCTACACCAACTTCGAGGAGCTGTGCGCGCTGCTCGCGCGCTACGACGTGACGTTCTCCCTCGGCGACGGGCTGCGCCCCGGGTCGATCGCCGACGCCAACGACGAGGCGCAATTTGCCGAGCTGCGCACCCTCGGTGAGCTGACGAAGATCGCCTGGGCGTACGACGTCCAGGTGATGATCGAGGGCCCCGGTCACGTACCGATGCACAAGATCAAGGAGAACGTGGACCTTCAGCAGGAGTGGTGCCACGAGGCGCCCTTCTACACGCTCGGTCCGCTGACCACCGACATCGCGCCCGCGTACGACCACATCACCTCGGCGATCGGCGCCGCGATGATCGGCATGTTCGGCACCGCGATGCTCTGCTACGTCACGCCGAAGGAGCACCTCGGCCTGCCGGACCGGGACGACGTGAAGGCGGGCGTGATCGCGTACAAGATCGCGGCACACGCGGCGGACCTGGCCAAGGGGCACCCCGGCGCGCAGGCCTGGGACGACGCCCTGTCGAAGGCGCGGTTCGAGTTCCGCTGGGAGGATCAGTTCAACCTTTCGCTGGACCCGGAGACGGCGCGCTCGTACCACGACGCGACACTGCCCGCGGAGCCGGCGAAGACAGCGCACTTCTGCTCGATGTGTGGCCCGAAGTTCTGCTCCATGAAGATCACCCAAGAGCTCAAGGAGTACGCGGCGCGCGGCATGAAGGACAAGTCGGAGGAGTTCGTCTCCGGCGGAAGCCGGGTCTACCTGCCGCTCGCCTGACCCCTGCCCAGGCGGGGCTGTCCCGGTGGGGTCCCGGTGTTGCGGGGGCGACGCCGGGACGGCCGGCGTGGCCTGGTGCGCATGGCTTCGCGGGGTCGGCTGGCGTGGCCTGGTGCGTGGGGTGTCGCGGGGTCGGCCGGCGTGGGCGGTGCGCGGGTGATCGACTCGGGTTCATTGATGTCGGGGTGTCCGGCCGCGTGGGACAGCCCGATATCAGTGAACCCGAGTCGATCAAGCGACCGGTTGGTGCTTCTGTGCGCTGGTGGTGCGGGTCAGCCGCTGTGGGTCAGTCGCGGTGGTGTCGACCGGTGGAGCGCAACGACCGGCGGCCGTTCTCCTGTTCGGGCTCGTTGTCCGACACCGGCTTGCTCAGACCGGCGACCCAGTCGACGAATTCCTCGTCCTGGGACGCCAGCGGCTCGGTTGCGTCCGACGTCTTCGGGCTCTCCTCGTCGGCTCGGGCCCGGTTGCGGCGGAACAGCCCACCGAGGCGCCCTCGCCGGGAGGGCTGCTCTGCCACCTTCGGGTGCGTCGGAGTTGCCGACGTGGCGTCGGTAGCCGCCACATCGCCGGTGCCGGTGCCGGTGCCGGTGCCGGTGTCGGTGTCGGTGCCGGTGGTATCGGTGGTGCTGTCGGTGGTGGCACTGGCGGCGGCGGCGGAGAACGCGCCCACCGTGCCGGGGAACTCCGGCCGGTCCTGGGATTCGGCCGGAGCGGTCGTCTCGCCGGCTCCGGTCGGCGCTGTCCGTGCCGTCGAGCTGTCCTGCGATCCCGCCGACCCGCGGCGCCGAGAGGTGTCGAACGCGTTCCAGGTGCCGGCCCGGCTCAGGTCCGGCAACGGTGCCCGATGCCGGGGCCTGGGCATCGGCCCGGTGGGCGCGTCGGGCCTGCTCGACCCCTCCGATGCCGTTGCCTCCGGCTCGGCGGCCTGCGGTGGCACCGTCCACGTCGCGGTGACGGGCCAGGCCGACGGCGCTGGCGTCCACCGGTCGCCGTCCGGGTCATTGGCGGCGGTGGCTCCGAACAACCCGGCGACGGGAACGTCCTGGGCGGCGGCCCGCTCGCCGTCGGTGCCACGAGCGTCGGCGATTGCAGAATCACTGGTCGCGGAGGTCGCGGAGGTCGCGGAGGTCGCGGAGGTCGCGGAGGTCGCGGAGGTCGCAGAGGTCGCGTCGGCCGGTGCCGCAGTGCTGCCCGTGCCGGCCTTCGGGGCGCGCGAATTGGCGTCCGCGCCAACCTGGCTGGCCGCGGTTGTCGGCGCTGGTGTCGCCCCACTCCCGCTGGTCGGGGTCTGTGCGGCGTCGGTTGCCGTGGTCGAGGGCTCCCTGTCGACCGGCACCTGCGTCGTGCCGGTTTCGGCGGTCGTCGAGGCGGCCGGTGCTTGCTTCGCGGCGGTGGCGGGGGTGGCCGGTGTTCGCTTCGCACCGGTAGCGGTGGTCCGGGATGCTGCCGCGCCGGAGGTGGCAGCCGAGGTGACCTCGGAGGTCGAACTCGACAGTTCACCCACGCCTCCCCGGCTGGGCGCCGGAGTGTCGGTGCCCGCGTCCGAGGCGGTGGTGTCGGCGGACCTGCCCGGCCGGGTGCCCTTCGCGACGAGGCCAGTGGGCGTTGCGTCGGTGGTCGTCTCGCCTGTGGTTGCCGGGCCGGCAGGGGAGATGTCGTCAGCCACGTCGGAGGCGGTGGCGTCCGGCTTGGCTTTGGACTTCCGGCCGCGTCGCGGCTTGATCGTCAGGGGCGCCTCGGGCGTGCCGTGGTCGGCCGTGCCCGCACTGCTCGCCTCCGTGTTCGTGCCTGACCCCGTGCCCGTCGAGGCCATGGCTGCGGGACGGGGAGTATCAGTGCCAGTCGGTGCTGTGCTGGTCGCCTCGGTGCCGCTGCCCGTACTGGTCGCGGCCGCGCTGGTCGTGCCGGAACCGGGTGTGCCAGTGCCTCGTGGAGTGTCGACGGACTTGCCGGTGGCACGCCCACCGGTCGGCCTGCCACCGGTCGCCGTGCTGCCGCTCGTGTCAGTCGCTGTGCTGCTGGTCGGCTCGTCGACCGCTCGGCCGCCCGTCGGGGTCGCGGCGTCGACGCGTCCGGCCGCTGTGCCGGTCGCTGTGGCGTCGGTGTCGATGCTGACGTCGGTGCCGGCCGAGGGCTCGGTAATGGCCAGGACATCATCCTGGCGCGGGGACGTCTGCCCGGCGGCGGTGAACTCACCGGTCGGCGCGGTCAGCCAGGCTGCGGGCTGAGTCGGGGCGGCGGGCTTCGGGGCGGCGGGAGTCGCGGTGGCGGGCCCCGGACCGTGCTGCCCGCTCGCTGTGGTCTCCGGCCAGTCCCAGTGGGCCGGGACGGTGCGTACGGCATCGGGGTCGCCCGTCGCCCACGGACCCGCGACGACGCCGGCGGGCTTCGTGCTGGTGGCCAGCTCGGCGTTTGTCGTCTCGGCGCCGTCTCTGTCGTTCGCCGCGCCGTCCCGGTCGGGCGCCGCGCCGTCCCGGTCGTTCGCCGCGCTGGGCAGCGCCGGGCCGGCCGGCAGCGGGCGCAGGATGGCGGTGGGCTCGATCGCCTGCGGATCGGCGGTACGGGTGCCCGTCGGCCAGCGCAGCAGCGCGGCGGCGGCCGCGCCGAGCGCTCCGGCGAGGATCGCGATCAACGAGCCGTAGTAGGGGGCGGCCTGGTAGCGGTCCACAGCGTCACCCGGACCGGCCGTCAGGTAGGCGAACGCCAGCAGCACCGGACCGGCCACCCCGGTGGCCCCGCTGACCAGTGGAGCCTGGCCCCGCCAGCGAGCCAGCCCGGCGGTCGCCGCGCCGGCCAGCAGCGCCACGATGGGCAGCAGGAGCAGCGCAAGCCGCTGCGCGGCGGCGTCGTCGAGCCAGCTCGGCTCCAGTACGCCGAGCCGGACGCTCGGCAGTGGGCCGGCCGTGCCGAGCGACGGTAGGACGGAGATCAGCGCCAGCAGCCAGACCGCGCCGGCCACTGCCGCCATGTTCCATCCCAGCTCGGGCCGGAACAGGACGGCGATCGCCGCGCCCGCCCCGATCACCGCACCGACGATGGCGCAGATGCCCACCGCCCAGACCGGGTCAACGGAGATCAGCTCCGCGGCACGGGCGGGCTGCATGCAGAGCGGGGCGATGACTGTGGCGCCGAGCGCTGCCGCGCCGCCGACCGCCAACTGTCGGCCGGTGCTGACCGCCGGGGCGTCGCGGCGAGCGAGGCGTCCGGTCAGGACGGCGCCAGCGACTGCTGCGTTAGCGGCGAACCAGCCCACCCAGACGAGCTGGGCCGGCCACTGGTTGACTGTCGTACCGGTGAATGCGCCGGTCAGGCGGACGATGCCGAAACCGTACGCGACGCCGAGCTGGCCGGCTCCGGCCAGCACGCTCACCCCGAGCGCCGTGAGCAGCAGTCTGCCCCAGGTCCGAAAGGCCATGTCCGGCACGTTACGCACCTGGTACACCCGATCGCCACCGGCGCGCCGCGAGGCACGCCGGTGGCGATCGGCGGGTCTACTTGAGTTCGACCAGCCGTGCCAGGTAAGTCGTATCCCCGACATTGGTCAGCATGTGCACAGCGCCCGGGTCCCGGTAGACCACTCCGCCGGTGGGCTCGTCGGCGTCGATCCGGGTGCCGTCGATGGTCTGTACGACGTTCTTTGCGCCCTCGATCGCCACCACCAGGTAGGGGTGGTCGTGCCGGTGCAGCGGCTGCCGCTCGCCCGGCTCAAGGCGGATGTGCCAGACCCGGACCCTGTCGTTCTCGAAGACGATCTCCTGGCCGACCGGCCCGAGTTCGGTTCCGTCGATCACGTCGGTCATAGTGCTCCGTCCAGTTGGGGCAGCACCTCGGCGGCGATCAGCTCGAGGTGGTCGAGATCGTCGAAGTCGATCAGGCGCAGGTGGACCCGGGTGGTGCCGATCGCGGCGAACTCACCGAGCCGCTGCGCGAGCTGCGCGGGGGAGCCGACCACCGGGTCCTCCGGTGGCAGCGCGCTCTTCTCGTGCAGAGGCGCGGCCCGACGCTGGGCCTCCGCGTCGGTCCGGCCGATGGCGACGACGATCCCGGCGGAGAGCACCAACGGCGCACGCCCGGACTCCGTCCGTCCGGTGCGCTCACACGTCTCGCGCACCCGGTCGTACGCCTCGGCGGTGGCGGCCACGGACTTGAACGGCATGTTGAACTCGTCGGCGTACCGGGCGGCCAGTTCGGGAGTGCGCTTGGGGCCACGCCCGCCCACGATGATCGGCGGGCCGGGCACCTGCACCGGCTTGGGCAGGGCGGGAGCGTCCACCAGCCGGTAGTGGTCGCCGGTGAAGCTGTAGGTCTCGCCGGGCGGGGTTCCCCACAATCCGGTGATCACCTCAAGCTGCTCTGCCAGCCGGTCGAAGCGCTCGCCGACAGCCGGGAACGGGATTCCGTACGAGGTGTGCTCGCGCTCGTACCAGCCGGCGCCGATGCCGAGGTCGACCCGACCACCGCTCATCTGATCGACCTGCGCGACCATCACCGCGAGCGGGCCGGGCAGGCGGAACGTGGCCGATGTCACCAGGGTGCCGAGTCGGATCCGCTCGGTCTCCCGGGCCAGCGCGGCGAGGGTCAGCCAGGCGTCGGTGGGGCCGGGCAGGCCCGGATCGGCGCCCATCGACTGGTAGTGGTCGGCGCGGAGGAAGCCCTCGTAGCCGCAGGCCTCGACCAGCCGGGCGAACCGGAGCTGGGTGTCGTAGCTGGCGCCACGGTTCGGCTCGGTGAAGACCGACACCCGCATTGTCAGTGTCCTTCCGCGCCGGCGGTGGCCGGCTGTTCGCGTTCCATCAACAGTTCGTGCAGGTCGGCGCTGACCTGGGCGACGTCGGCCAGGTGGGCGTTGCGGCCCAGGGTGCGGGGTCGGGGGATGGTCACGTCGACGACCTTGCGGATCCGGCCGGGGCGGGGGCTCAGCACGACCACCCGGTCGGCGAGCAGCACCGCCTCGTCGATCGAGTGGGTGACGAAGACGATTGTCGGCTTGTTCTCCATGTGCACACGCTGGAGTTCGCCGGACAGTTCCTCGCGGGTGAGCGCGTCAAGTGCGGAGAACGGCTCGTCCATCAGCATCACCCGGGGCTCACCGATCAACGACCGGCACAGCGACACCCGCTGCTGCATGCCGCCGGAGAGCTCGTGGGGCAGCCGCTTCTCGAAGCCGGCCAACCCGGCGACGTCGAGCAGTTGCTGGGCCCGCTCACGGTGCTTGGCGCGGCTCCAGCCGAAGATCTCCACGGGCAGCAGGACGTTGTCCAGCACGGTGCGCCAGGGCAGCAGCGCCGGCTTCTGGAACAGCATGGCGATGTCCTGGCGGGGGCGGGCGATCGGCGTACCGGCGACGGTGATCTCCCCGGCGCTCAGCGGGAGCAGCCCGGCGATCAGCCGCAGCAGTGTGGACTTGCCGCAGCCGGAGCGGCCGAGCACCGCGACGAACTCGCCCTCGGCGACGTCGAGGTCGATGCCGCGCAGCGCCTCCACCCGGCCGGATCGGCCCTCGAAGGTACGGGACACCCCGGACAGTCGGATCATCTCCGGCGCACCTCCGCTGAGTGGACGGTCAGGAATCCGACAAAGGCTAACCGCCCTGTCGAGGTATGGGACCGGCTGGGGTGGTCGTCAGGTTGTTCCCGTTCCGCAACCCGATGCGCCTGGCGTCGGGAGTGTGGGTTTCTCGTACGCTGTGCCCGCGAAGAGTCCCCCCACGACGGCGGAGCCGGCTTCCACCCCTCCCGCCGGCCCGTCATAACAACCCCCTCCGGTGGCCTGCCGGCCCCGGTCGGAAAGGACATGGTGCAACTGATGAGAAGGCTGACCCGTACGGTCGCTACGGCCGCGCTGGCCACCGCCCTCGCCCTTGTCTCCGCCTGCAGCAGCGGGTCGGATTCGGCCGACGATGCCAAGGGCGGCGACGGGGCGACGCTGACGAAGGTGACCTACCTCACCTCGTTCGGCAACTTCGGCCGTGACTCCTACGCCTGGGTGGCGAAGGACAAGGGCTTCTTCAAGGAAGCCGGTTTCGACGTCGAGATCAAGGCCGGTCAGGGCACCGGTGGTGTGATCCAGACCGTCGTCGGCGGCCAGGCCGACTTCGGCCCGATCGACCTCACCGGCGGCCTGCTCCAGCTCGGCAACGGCCAGGCGAAGGACTTCACCGCGGTGGCCGCGATCCAGCAGCGCACCATGGCGGGCATCGCCACCGTCGAGGGCAAGAACATCAGCTCGCCGAAGGACCTGGAGGGCAAGAAGCTCGCCGACACCCCCGGGTCCGTGGTGCGCAACCTCTTCCCGACGTACGCCCGGCTCGCCGGTGTGGACGCGAGCAAGGTGACCTGGGTCAACGGTGAGGCGCAGAACCTGATCGGCACGCTGGCCGCGGGTTCGGTCGACGGCATCGGTCAGTTCGTCGTCGGTCAGCCGACCATCGAGGCGGTGGCCAAGAAGAAGGCAGTCATGCTGCCGTACAGCAACGTGATGCAGGACCTCTACGGCAACGTGCTGATCACCTCCTCGAAGATCGCCAAGGAGAAGCCCGAGATGGTGAAGAAGTTCACCGCCGCGCTGCTCAAGGGCCTGGAGTACAGCCTGGCGAACTCCAAGGAGGCCGCCGACATCCTGAAGAAGAACGTCGACGCCACCAACCCGGTCTCCGCCGCCGCCGAGCTGGAGCTGATGGCCGCGTACGTCCGTTCCGGCAACACCGGCACCGCGATCGGCACCCTGGACAGCGGTCGGGTCGCCAAGAGCATCGCCATCCTGCAGGGCGCCGGCGCGCTGAAGCAGAACATCACCCCCGAGCAGATCATCGACTTCAGCCTCGCGCCGAAGGCCTGATCGTCCGGTCGTCATCAGGGGGTACGTCCCGCCGATCCCGGTGGGGCGTACCCCCGTCGCTCGTCGGCCCCCGGCGGGCCGTGGGATTTCGAGGAGGACAGAGAGATGACCGACGTCCGGTCAGCGGACCCGGCGGTGGCGGAACCCCCGCCCCCGAGTGGCGGCCCTGAAGCGGGACGCGTGGGTCGAGGTGCCGGTCTTCGGGCCGGGGCCGACGCCGTGCTGCCCGCTGTCGGCATCCTGGTCGCGCTGGCGGCGTGGTGGCTGATCGCCCGGCTGGAGCTGGTCCACCCCGCCGCCCTGCCGCCGCCCGGCGACGTGCTCACCGCGTTCGTCGACAAGCCGGCGCAGCTGCTGGAGCACACCTGGGACACCACGTTGGAGATCCTGACCGGGTTCGCCCTGTCGGTGGCCGCCGGTGTGTTGATCGGGCTCTCCCTGGCCAGTTCCCGCACCGTGGAGCGGATGTTCACGCCGCTGCTGGTGGCGGTGAACGCGGTGCCGAAGATCACGCTGGGCCCGCTGCTGGTGGTGGCGCTCGGCTGGGGCCAGAAGCCGATCCTGACCATGGTGTTCCTGCTCTGCTTCTTCCCGATCGTGCTCTCCACGGCGACCGGCTTGACCACCACGCCGTCCGACCTGGCCGAGCTGGTGCGTTCCTGGAACGCCTCCCGCTGGCAGGCGTTCCGCAAGGTACGTTTCCCGGCCGCGCTGCCGCAGATCTTCGTCGGGCTCAAGGTGGCCATGCCACTGGCCGCGATCGGTGCGGTGATCGGTGAGTTCCAGGCGGGCGAGAGCGGCCTCGGCTACGTCATCACGCAGTACGCCGGCGTCGGCGACACCGCCACCGCCTGGGCGGCGATCATGCTGGTGGCGCTGGTGAGCATCCTGCTCTACTCGGCGCTCCTGCTGATCGAGCGGTTCGCCCTGCCCTGGGTACGCGAGACCACAAGCAGCCGCTGACCCACCAGCGCCAAGACAGGATCAACACCAGGAAACGCGAAGGGCCGGCCTCCCGTTGAGGAGGCCGGCCCTTTTCGTCGAGGCCACACCCGACCCGGCACCCCGACGAACCCGCCAGATGCAAGGCCCGAGCGTTACCCAGCCAACCGCCAGCGACCGTTGCGGGCGACCAGCGTGGTGAGCGCCTGCGGCATCAGGCCGCTGTGGTTGTCCGGCGTCATGCGGATCGGGCCGGAGAGGCCGTCCATCTGGGACGTCTCCAGCACGTCCCGGAGGCCGTTGCGGTCCACCTTTCCGATCTCACCACCGGCGCGCAGTTCGGCGTCGGCGATCAGCTGGACGGCGTCCGCGGCGAACGACGAGGACCCGTTGTAGCCACCGAAGCGGGCCGTGTAGTCCTGGAACCACTGCCGCCGCGCCGCCTTGGCCGGCGTGGTCGCGATCACGTCATCGATCACCATGGTCTGCGTGAAGATCAGCGTGGCCTTCTCGGTCGCCTTGGCCGCCGCGCCGAGGAAGAGGTCCCCGGCCGCCGCCGCGTCGAAGTAGATCGACCCACGGAAGATGGTCTGCTGGACGCTGGTGGCGGCAAGTGTCGCCTGCTCCGGCGGGGTCCAGAAGACCATCGCGTCGGGCTTGCCCGACGCGAGCTGCTGGACCTGCCGGCTGACGTCGGTGTCGGTGGTCTTGATCCGCTGCTGTCGGAGCGTGATGTTGGCCTTGTCCAGCTCGTTCTTGAGCGCGGTGGCGCCCTCCTGGCCGTAGTCGTCGTCGCTGACCAGCATCCCCACCTTGCGGATGTTGTTGCGGCGCAGTTCGGTGGTCAGCGCTGCGGCGCTGTCCGGGGCGTTGGGGCCCAGCTTGAACACGTAGCGCCGTTCGGCGGCCGGCGCGGCGATCGCGCCGGAAGCGGCTAGCGCAATGGTGGGAATCCGCTTCTCGTTGATGGTGCCGACCGCTCCGACAGCGCATTCGTTGCAGCCGCCCATGATGATGGCGCTGACCTTCGAATCGCTGCTGAAGTCGACGATGTTGCGAAGTGACTCGGCCGAGTCGGAACGGTTGTCCTTCACCTTCAGGTCGATCTTCCGGCCGTTCAGTGCTCCGGAGGCGTTCAACTGATCGACCTTGAGTTTGAGGGCTCGCTGGTATGTCCGGCCAACAGTGGCCGCGGCGCCGGAGAGTTCGAGATCGGCAGCGATCACGATCGGACTCGTGTCCTTCTCCGCCTCGCCAAACTGGCAGCCGGTGAGCGTGGTGGCCACTACGGCCGATGCGAGCGCCGCGATGGTCGCGGAGCGGATGGGGCTCAACTCAGTCCTCCAGGTGCGGGCGCGGGCGCTGCCCGGTCACCGCCGCTAATCCGTCCTCAGTGGAGGACGGGATCTCCTCTGCCGTACGGTGTGCGCGAAGCCTGCAAAACCTTGCCAATGGCCGGCGCTGTGGTCAAGCGCGGACCCCGGCAGCATTTTCGGGACGGCCATCCCACATGCTGGGGTAACGCAATGTTTGCAAAAGCTCACTTTGCATGCACGCGTGACCACTCTGGAGTTACATGCCCTGTTCAGGGGCTTGCGGAAATGAAGGTATCAGTTGCCCGGATCACGGGATGCGCTCCGTCCGACCGTTTCCTACCTCACTGCGGCTTCCCAAACACGATCATCTCTGATGAAATCGCGGCCGTGCCGCGCGTGGTCCCCTCCGCTTACGGCATGGCTCGGCGGCTCAGGCGGGGAAGAAACGACGGAGGCGATGTCGTGAGCACCGGACCGACGACCCTGCCCGCGCTCGGCGACAGCGGTCGGCCTGCGCGCCGACGGATGCCGAGACTGCGCGATGCCCGGATCCGGTCCAAGTTGGCGTTGATTCTGGTCGTCCCGGTGGCGGCGGTGATCGCGCTGGCCACGGTCCGCCTGATCTCCGTTGGCGAGGGCGCGTTCGACGCCACCCGGGCGCGGTCACTGACGGCCCTTTCGGTCGACGTCAGTGCCCTGACCCAGGACCTCCAGGCCGAACGGATGGCCGCGGCCGCCTACCTCGCCGCTCCGCAGCAGCCGGCCGACGCGTACAACCTGCGGGTCCGCCAGACGCAGCAGCGGGTGGACGAGTACCGCGCCGAGCGGGGCCGGATCGGCGACGTGCCGACCGCCCTGCGGGACCGGCTGGCCGCCATCGACGACCACCTGGCCACCCTGGACGGCACCCGGCAGGAGGTGCTGGACCGCCGGCAGATGGCGGTCGCCGAGGCGGTGCTCCGCTACGGAGTCATCCTCACCGACCTGGTCTCGTACGGTGACGGCCTGGCCCAACTGCCCGGCGACGAGAGCCTGGCGGACAGCCGCCGCGCGGTCGCCGCGTTCGCCCGCGCCAAGGCTTCCGTCGCCGAGGAAGAGGCCGTCGCCTTCACCGCGCTGACGGCCGGCCAGCTCGACTCGGAGCAGTTCTCCTCCTTCGTGGCGACCTTGACTGGTCAGCAGGAGGCCCTGGTCGCCTTCTCGCTGGCCGCCGACCCGGTGCAGCGCGCCCTGGTCGACAGCACCGTCTCCGGCGACGCGGTCGGCCTGGCCGACCGGGTGGCCACCGACATCACCCGCTCGGTCGGGCAGCGTCCGCTGGTTACCGCTCAGGACGCCACCGCTGCGATCGGCGCGGTGAACGACCTGATGCGCTGGGCCGAGATCCAACTGCAGGACCGACTGTTCCAGCAGGCCGACCAGGCCCGCTCGGACGTCATCCGGCAGGCGGTCGTCGAGTCGGTCCTGGTGCTGTTGACCCTGATCATCGCCGTGTCGCTGGCAGTGGTGCTGGCCCGCTCGCTCAACCACTCGCTGCGCCGACTGCGCGAGGGCGCTCTCTCGGTGGCCAACCACGACCTGCCCGACGCCGTGCAGCGGCTGCAGAACATGGGCAGCGTGGGTGACGGCGGGGTGGACGAGATCGTCCGCCAGGTCCGGGACCCCATCCAGCTCAACACCCGCGACGAGGTCGGTCAGGTGGCGCTGGCCTTCAACGTCGTACACCGGGAGGCGGTGCGGGTCGCCGCCGAGCAGGCGGCACTGCGTACCAGCGTCTCGGCGATGTTCCTCAACCTGGCCCGCCGTAGTCAGACCCTGGTCGACCGGATGATCGGCGAGCTGGACGCGATCGAGCGCGGCGAGGAGGACCCGAAGCGGCTCGCGCAGCTCTTCGAACTGGACCACCTGGCCACCCGAATGCGCCGCAACGACGAGAACCTGCTGGTCCTGGCCGGCGCCGACTCCGCCGCACCGCGTCACGACAACGCGCTCGTGGTGGACGTGCTGCGCGCCGCCCAGTCCGAGGTTGAGCTCTACAACCGCATCGAGTTCGGCACCGTGGACACGGACATCTCGGTGGCCGCGCACGCCGTCAACGACGTGGTACGCCTCGTCGCCGAACTGCTCGACAACGCCACCCGGTTCTCGCCGCCGAACACCACTGTGGTCGCCGACGGTCGCCGGATCCGCGACTACGTGCTGATCCAGATCGAGGACCGCGGGCTCGGCCTCACCGACGACCAGCTCGACTCGCTCAACCGGCGGCTGGCAGCCCCGCCCAGCGTCGACGTCGCCGCGTTCCGACTGATGGGTCTGGCCGTCGTGAGCCGGCTCGCCTCCCGCTACGGCATCCGGGTGGAGTTGCGCCGCAACGTCGAGGGCGGCACCGTCGCCCAGGTGACGTTGCCCGCCGCCACCGTGGTGCTACCCACCAACCGGGGCCGCGAGCAGGTCCTCACACGGCCGCGTCAGCCGATGGCAGTGGAGCAGGCGCCGCTGTCCCCGGCCGGCCACGCTGAGCAGTTCGCCGGTGCCGCCACGACGGCGGCGACGCTGCCCGACCAGTGGCGGACCAGCACGCCGGCACCCGCCCAGTGGCAGTCGCCGCTGAACTCGCGGGACACCACCCCGGCCGTGCAGGCGGGTGGCTACACCGGTCCGCGCTCGACCATGCCACCGGCACCCGCCGCCCCCGCACCCGCCGCCCCGCTCCCACCGGCCCAGCCGGCCTACGGCAACGGCGCGGGCGCCTCGCTGGGCAGCCCGACAGTGGCCTACCCGACAGTCGACCCGCTGCCCCGACGCGGCTCCACCCCGGACACCGCTGACACCGCTGATGGGCGCGGTGCCCAGGGCCTCCCGGTCGGACCGGTCGCCGGACCGAGCACCGTGGCGCCGCCGGTCGTTCCGTCGGTGCCCGCCGCTCCGGTCAGCACCCGGCCCGACTTCCCAGCCGAGGCGCCGATCTTCCGGGAGATGGAGGCGGTCTGGTTCCGGTCGCACGGCGACGACGCCACCGCGATCTTCACCCGGCCCAACTTCGACGAGCCGCCCGCGCCCGCCACCACCGCGGCGGCCGACGCCGGCCTGCGTACCGGCAACGGCGGCCCGCCCAGCGCCGGATCGGTGCCGGCCGCTTCGCCGGCCCGACCGAAACTGCCGACCCGTACCCCGGGCAGCTCCGGCACCGACGGGACGGCAACCCCGGGCGCCGACGGCCTCGGGGCCACAATGGACGGGTTCGGGGCACGGCCGTCGGCACCGCCGACGTACACCCCGGCCCCGGCCGGCCGGACGGCTCCGCCCGCGCCCGCCCCCGCGCCCGCCCCCGACCCGGAGGCCTGGCGTACGGCGGCGGACGAGGGCTGGTCCCGGGCCAGCCGGGCTGCCGAGCCGGCTCCCGCCGGGACCACCCGCTCCGGGTTGCCCAAGCGGGTGCCGCAGGCACAGCTCGTGCCGGGTGGCATCGAACCGAAGAGCGGCCGGGACCGCAGCCGGCGGACGCCGGATGAAGTACGTGGTCTGCTGTCGGCCTACCACCGCGGTGTGCAACGCGGTCGCACGGCCGGAACGGACCTGAACAGCACCTCGACCAAGGAGAGCCGATGAACAGGCCAGCTGCCATGCAGGACATGGGTTGGCTGCTCACCAACTTCGCCGACAGCGTGGCGGGCATCGCCCACGTGGTGGCGGTGTCCGCCGACGGGCTGCTGCTCGCGTCCTCCCGGGATCTGCCGGGAGACCGGGCGGACCAGCTCGCCGCGATCACCTCCGGCGTGGTGAGCCTGACCGAGGGCGCGGCCCGGATGTTCAGCGCGGGCGGGGTGTTGCAGACAGTCATCGAGATGGACAGCGGGTATCTCTTCCTGATGTCGATCAGCGACGGCTCCTCGATGGCGGTGCTGGCCGCCCGCAGCTGCGACGTGGGCCAGGTCGGCTACGAGATGGCGCTGCTGGTCGAGCGGGTGGGTGCCGCGCTGGTGCCGCTGCCGCGCGACGCGGTGCGCTCTTAGCACCGGAAGGCGGCGCTCGTTCCGAGCGCCGGACCAGGGACGAGAGGCGGCGCAGTCCGGCTCAGCAGGGGACGAGGAGGTGATCGGGAATGGACCAACGACGCGCTGACCCGCGTGGCGCGCTGGTGCGTCCGTACGCGGTCACCCGTGGTCGTACCGAGCCCCGGCAGGACATCGCTCTTGAGGCCGTCCTGACCGCCTCTCCCACCCAGGTCGCCGAGTCCCGCTTCGCCGGGCACGACAAGCACCGCATCGCCACGGTCTGTGAGGGCCGAGCACAGTCGCTGGCGGAGATCGCCGCGTATACCCGGATGCCGCTGGGCGTCGCCCGGGTGTTGGTCGCCGACATGGTGGCCGAGAGCCTGCTGACGTTACACACTGCTGCTCCCGCCGAGGGGTTCGAGGAGCGGATGGAACTGCTTGGAAGGGTGCTAAGTGGACTTCGCAGGCTATGACCCCGCAGGGGGGCGGCCGGGCCGGGGAATCGTCTCCGCGAAGATCGTCGTCGCGGGCGGCTTCGGCGTCGGTAAGACAACACTGGTCGGGGCGATCTCCGAGATCACACCCCTGACCACCGAGGCGTTGATGACCGCGGCGGGTGTCGGCATCGACGATCCGTCCAAGGTGCCGGGCAAGGAGACCACCACGGTCGCCATGGACTTCGGCCGCATCACGATGGCCCAGGACCTGATCCTGTACCTCTTCGGTACACCGGGTCAGACTCGGTTCTGGTTCATGTGGGACGAGATCATCCGGGGGGCGGTGGGTGCCGCCGTGCTGGTGGACACCCGCCGGATCACCGACGCCTTCGCCCCGCTGGACTACTTCGAGAACCGCAACCTGCCGTACGTGGTGGCGCTGAACAAGTTCGACGGCGCACCGCAGTACGAGGCCGAGGAGGTCCGCGAAGCGCTGGCCATCTCGCCGCAGGTGCCGCTGGTGATGACCGACGCCCGGCAGCGGGACTCGGTCAAGCAGGTGCTGGTGACGGTGGTCGAGCACGCCATGCTCCGGCTCCAGTCGGAGCACGGGCGGGGCTTCCCGACGCCGGTCGGCTGAAACGTCGCGTCACGGCCGGCTCGCGACGGCCGGCCGTGACGCCTTCAGGGCGTGTGGCGATGCCCCTCTGCCGGACCGCCGTCTGGCCTCGACCGGGGACTTCGGCGCACTCCCTAGTCGACCCGGAGTCGGTAGCCGCGCTTCACCACTGTCTGCACCACGCGGGGTGCGCGCAGGCCGGCCCGTAGCCGGGCGACGGCCATCTCCACGGCGTGCTCGTCCGCGCCCCGGGGCAGCGTCCTCAGCAACGCCGTGCGGGACAACACCCGACCCGGGGTCTGGGCCAGCGCCCGCAGCACCGCCATCGGCGCGGGCGCGAGTGGCCGCAGCTCGCCGTCGATCACTGCGGCGTGCCCGCGCAACGTGAGCAGGTGCCCGCCGGCCTTGAACGTCACTGTCCGGCGGGGCAGCTCGTCGACGATGGTCCGCACCAGCGCGCCCAACCGGGCCCGACCGGGCGCGCTCACCGGCACCCCGTGCCGCAGCAGCGGCTCGGCGGTCACCGCCCCGACGCAGCTGACGAGCACGTCGCTGCGCAACGCGGACAGCACCGCGTCGGTGCGGTCCCCGGCGGCCCGCAGCAACGCCTCGGCCGCCGGCGCCGAGGTGAACGTCACCGCGTCCACCAGCCGACCGGCGATCAGGTCGATCAGCCGGTGCAGCGGCGCCGGATCGGTCGGCGGCGCCCAGCGGTAGACCGGCACCTCGATGACAGTGGCGCCCGCCGCCTCCAGCGCGAGCGTGCACTCGGGCTGCCGCTCGCCGTGCAACTGCATGGCGATGACCTGCCCGGCCACGCCGCGCCGACGCAGGTGGTCGACCACCTCGTCGCAGCTTTCCGAGGCGGGCGACCACTGGTCGTGCAGCCCGGCGGCCCGGATCGCGCCGCGTGCCTTCGGGCCGCGCGCCACCACGTACGAGCTGGCCAACACGGAGCGCAGCGGCTCGGCCAGCCCCCAGCCCTCGGCCGCCTCCAACCAGCCGCGCATGCCGATGCCGGTGTTCGCCATCAGGATGTCCGGCGGCTGGTCGAGGCAGGCGCGGGTCGCCTCGCGCAGCTCGGTGTCGTCAGACAGCGGCACGATCCGCAGCGCCGGGGCGAGCACCACCCGGGCGCCCCGGCGTTCGAGCAGCGCGGCCAACTCGTCGCGCCGCCGGTCGGCGGTCACCCCGATGGTGAAGCCCGCCAGTTCTTCCCGCATCAACCCTCCTGTCGCAGCCGCACCTCGACCAGCCCGTTGCGGCAACGTGCGTCGTGTCGGGCCACTGCCACCCCGGGCAGGTCGAGGCAGTGTCCGCTGCGCAGGTCGTACACCTGCTTGTGCAGCGGTGACGCCACAGTCGGCACTCCGCCACGGCTGCCGACGATGCCCCGGGACAGCACGTACGCCCCGGAGACCGGATCGCGGTTGTCGATGGCGAACAGCTCGTCGGCGGTCCGGAAGAGGGCGATCTGTACTCCGTCGACCAGGGCGGCGACGCCCCGATCCGGTTCCAACCTGTCGAGCAGGCAGACGGTGGTCCAGGTCAGCGTGAGGGTCTGGGTCATCGCCGTACCTCCGGTAGGCCGAGGGTGACCGGTTGCCGGCGGTGACCGTTGGTCGGCTCGGATCCGGTCGGGGACTGGTCGCGTAGGGGAACCGGCTGGCCGCGTTCCCGGGTGAAGGTGATCGACGGGTCCGGTACGTCGGGGGCGTTGACGAAGGAGGTGTAGCGGCGCAGCCGATCCGGGTCGTCCAGGACGTCGCGCCACTCGTCGGAGTACGACGACACGTGGTGGGCCATCGCCGCGTCGAGGTCCTCGCAGAGTCCGAGCGAGTCGTCCACGATCACCGAGCGCAGGTGGTCCAGGCCACCGTCCATCGCCTCGATCCAGCCGGCGGTGCGTTGCAGCCGGTCGGCGGTGCGGATGTAATAAATCAAAAATCTATCGATCATTCGAATCAGTGCCTCTGTCGAAAGATCAGTGGCGAACAGGTCGGCGTGCCGGGGGCGGAAACCGCCGTTACCGCCGACGTAGAGATTCCAACCGGTCTCGGTGGCGATGATGCCGAAGTCCTTGCTGCGCGCCTCCGCGCACTCCCGGGCGCAACCGGAGACCGCCGACTTCAGCTTGTGCGGTGCGCGCAGCCCGCGATAGCGCAGCTCCAGCGCGACCGCCAGCCCCACCGAGTCCTGCACCCCGTACCGGCACCAGGTCTCGCCCACGCACGACTTCACGGTGCGCAGCGCCTTGCCGTACGCGTGCCCGGATTCGAAGCCAGCGTCGACCAGCCGCCGCCAGATCTGCGGTAGCTGCTCCACCCGCGCCCCGAACAGGTCTATCCGCTGCCCACCGGTGATCTTGGTGTAGAGCTGGAAGTCCCGGGCGACCTCGCCGATCACGATCAGCTTCTCCGGGGTGATCTCGCCGCCCGGGATCCGGGGCACCACCGAGTAGCTGCCGTCGCGTTGCAGGTTGGCCAGGAAGTGGTCGTTGGTGTCCTGCAACGACGCCTGTTCACCGTCGAGCACGTGCCCGCTGCCCAGCGAGGCGAGGATCGACGCCACCACCGGCTTGCAGATGTCGCAGCCGCGACCCCGACCGTGCTCGGCGACCAGCCGGGAGAACGTGCGGATGCCACGGACGCGGACGATTTCGAACAGCTCCCGCCGGCTGACGTCGAAGTGCTCGCAGAGCGCGCTGGACTGTGCCACCCCGGCCGCGTCCAGGAGTTGCTTCAGCATCGGCACGCAGGAGCCGCAACTGGTGCCGGCCCTGGTGCACGCCTTCAACGCCGGCACGTCAGCGCAACCGTCGGCGATGGCGGCGTCCACGTCGCCCCTGGTCACCGCGTTGCAGGAGCAGACCTGCGCGGTGGCGGGCAGAGTGCCGGCGTCGGCGCCGCCTCCGTCGGGGGCGAGCAGCGCCAGCGGCGCGGCCGGCAGCGGGCCGCCCACACTGGCCCGCAGCGTCGGGTACGCGCTGGCGTCACCCACCAGGACCCCGCCGAGCAGGGTGTGCGCGTCGTCGGAGAGAACCAGCTTCGCGTAGACCCGGGTGGCCGGGTCGGTGAACGTGACGTCCAGGCAGCCCTCGGTCGTGCCGTGGGCGTCGCCGAACGAGGCCACGTCGACGCCGAGCAGCTTGAGTTTGGTGGCGGTGTCCGCGCCCGGGAAGGTCGCCGCGCCGCCGACCAGCCGGTCGGCCACCACCTCGGCGGTCGCGTACCCCGGAGCGACCAGACCGTGGCAGGTGCCCTCGACAGCCGCGCACTCGCCGACCGCCCAGATCCGCTCGTCGGCGGTACGACAGGTCGCGTCGACAAGCACGCCGCCGCGCGGGCCCAGCGGCAGACCGGCGTCCCTGGCCAACTGGTCCCGGGGCCGGATGCCGGCGGCCACCACCACCAGCTCGGCGTCGAGGGCGGTGCCGTCGGAGAGTTCCAGGGCCGCGACGCCGCCGTCCGGGCCGGAACGGATCGCCGTGGTCGCCACCCCGAGATGCGTCCGTACGCCCAACTCGTCGACGTAGCGGCGGAGCATCGCGCCGCCGGCCTGGTCCACCTGCACCGGCATCAGCCGGGGCGCGAACTCGACCACGTCGGTGCTCAGGCCGAGCAGCCGCAGGGCGTTCGCGGCCTCCAGACCGAGCAGCCCGCCACCGATCACCGCGCCGACCCGCCGGCCCCGCGCGTACGCCCGGATCGCCGCCAGGTCGTCAAGGGTCCGGTAGACGAAGACCCCGGGCAGCTCCGTACCGGCCACCGGCGGCACGAAGGCGTACGACCCGGTGGCGAACACCAACGCGTCGTAGCGGTATTCGCCGACGGCTGTGGTCACCACCTGCCGGTCCCGGTCGATGGCGGTGGCCGGCTCGCCGAGTCGCAGCCGCACCCCGTCGTGCGGGGTGTGCAGGTTGAGTTCGCTCTCGCTCACCCCGTCGAAGTACGCCGAGAGCCGCACCCGGTCGTACGCCGGGCGTCCTTCCTCGGCCAGCACTGTCACCCGCCAGTTGCCGTGTGGGTCACGGGCGCGCAGCGCGTCCACGAAACGCTGCCCGACCATGCCGTTGCCGATGACGACCAGTTCGCCGCCGCTCATCGCGTCACCTCCACCGATTCCGCCTGGCTCAGCCAGTCGACAATGCCGCTCACCGCGTCCCGGCATCCGCCGCATCCGGTGCCGGCCCGGGTCGCGGCCACCACCGCATCGACAGTCCGGGCGCCGGAGCGCCAGCTCCTGACCAGTGCGCCCTTGCTCACCGTGTTGCACTGACAGACCGTTGCCGCGTCCGGCATCAGCGCCGGTGAGGCGGCCGGGGTCGCGCCGACCGCGCCCAGTGCCCGGCCGAGCAGCAGTGCCCGTCGGTCACTCGGCACCGGCTGACCACGGTCGAAGAGTTGGATCACAGTGCCGACCGCCGGGTTGTCGCCGAGCAGGATCGCGCCGATCAGCCGCTCGTCGCGGATCCGCAACCGGGCGTAGGTGCCCCGGGTCGGGTCGGCGAAGGTCAACTCCTCGCCCGGCCCGCCACTGGCCGCCTCACCCATCGAGGCAAGGTCGATCCCGGCGGCCTTCAGCCGGGTCACCACCGGCCGGGGCCGGTACCGGGCCAGTGGGTCCGTCCCGGTCAGCACGTCCGCGAGCACCTGGGCCTGGGCCCAGGCGGGCGCGACCAGCCCGGTGAGCACGCCGTCGTGCTCGGCACAGTCGCCGATCGCCGAGATGGACCGGTCGCTGGTGCGCAGCCGGTCGTCCACCACCACGCCGCGCCGCACCGTCAGGCCGGCGGCCTGCGCGAGGGCGGTGTCCGGGCGTACGCCACAGGAGAGCACCAGCAGGTCGGCGCGGAGCGACGTGCCGTCGGCCAGGTCGAGGCGGACACCGCTGGCATCCGCGGCCACTCCGGTCGCCGACATCCCCAGTTGGACGGTGACGCCGAAACCGGCGAGCGTGCCCGCGAGCACAGCGCCGGCAGCCGGGTCCAGTTGCCGTTCCATCAGGTGCTCTTTCGGGTGCACCACAGTGGTGGCCAGCCCTCGGGTGGCCAGCCCTCGGGCGGCCTCCAGGCCGAGCAACCCGCCGCCGAGCACCAGCGCGCTGCGGGCGCCGTCCGCCGCGGCGAGGATCCGCCGGCAGTCGTCAAGGGTCCGGAAGGGGACCACCCGCTCCGGCAGGTTCGCCGAGTCGAGGCCGGGCAGTGGCGGCACCACCGCACGGGCGCCGGTGGCGAGCACCAGGTGGTCGTACCCGATTCGTTCGCCGTCGTCGGTGCGGACCTCCCGGGCGGACCTGTCGACGGCGATCACCGGTACGCCGCTGCGCAGGTCGACGCCGTGCCCGGCGGCTTCGGTCAGCTCCACGTCCGGCTCGTCGATCCGGCCGGCAAGCAGGGTGGAGAGCAGGATCCGGTTGTACGCGCGGTGCGGCTCGGCCCCGAGCACTGTGACCTTCCGGTCTCCCTCCCGGGCGTGCAGCTCACCGGCGAGGCGCGCGCCCGCCATCCCGTTGCCGACGATGACCACCCGCGCGGTCATGCCTTCTCCACCCGGACCGCACAGATCTTGAACTCGGGCATCCCGGAGATCGGGTCCACAGCGTCGTTGGTCACCGAGTTGGCGCGTCCCGCCCCCGCGTAGTGGAACGGGGCGAACACGGTGTCGGGTCGGATCCCCGCGCTGAGCCGGGCCGGCGCGCTGAACTCACCTCGGCGCGAGGTGACCCGCACCGGGTCGCCGTCGTCGATGCCCAGCCGGCTGGCCAGGTCGGGGTGCAGCTCGACGAACGCCTCCGGGGCGGCGCGCCGCAGCGCGGCCACCCGTCGGGTCTGGGTGCCCGACTGGTACTGCGCCAGCACCCGACCGGTGGTGAAGTGCAGCGGGTACGTGGCGCAGACCTCCTCGGCGGCCGGCCGATGGTCGACGGGGTGGAAGCGGGCCCGGCCGTCCGGGGTGGCGAACCGGTCGACGAAGAGTCGGGGTGTGTCCGGCCCGTCCTCGGTCGGGCAGGGCCAGTAGACCCCGTCGTCGGCGTCGATCCGGTCCCAGCTGATGCCGGCGTAGTCGGCGGCCCCACCGGCGGAGGCGCGGCGCAGCTCGGCGAAGACGGCGGCCGGGTCGGCCGGGAACCGAGCCGCCGCGACGGCGGCCGGTCGCACGCCGGCCGGGTTGGCGTCGGCCGAGTCGGCGTCGGTCGGGCTGGCGTCGGCTGGGGTGGCGTCGGCTGGGGTGGCGTTCGGCGACTCGGCGTCGGCCAGCCGCGCCGCCAGGTCGGAGATGATGGCGAGGTCGGTCCGGACGCCCGGCGGGGGCAGCTGTAGCGCGCGCCGACGCAGCACCCGACCTTCCAGGTTGGTCATGGTGCCGTCCTCCTCGGCCCACTGCGCGGTGGGCAACACGACGTCCGCCAGCGCGGCCGTCTCGGAGAGCAGGAGGTCCGCGACGACCAGCAGGTCGAGGTCGCGCAGTCGGCCTTCGATCCGGGCCGCCCGGGGTGCCGAGACCACCGGGTTCGACCCGAACACCAGCAACGCGCGCGGGCCACCCGGGGTGCCGAGCGAGTCGAGCAGTTTGTAGGCGGGCACTCCCGGGCCGGGCAGTTCGTCGGCTGGCACGCCCCAGACCCCGGCCACGTGCTCGCGGGCCGCCGGGTCGTCGATCCGCCGGTAGCCGGGCAGTTGGTCGGCCTTCTGCCCGTGCTCCCGCCCGCCCTGGCCGTTGCCCTGGCCGGTGAGGCAGCCGTACCCCGAACCGTCGCGGCCGGGCAGGCCGAGGGCGAGGGCGAGATTGACGTACGCGGTGACGGTGTCCACCCCCTTGGCGTGCTGCTCGGCGCCGCGCGCGGTCAGGATGATCACGCGACCACCGGTGCCCAGCGCTCGGGCGGTCGCCTCCAGGTCGGCCACCGGCACCCCGGAGAGCTGTTCCGCGCGGGCCGGCCACCAGGCGGCGACGCCTCGGCGGACCGCGTCGAATCCGGTGGTGCGGTCGGCCACGTAGGCCCGGTCGACCCAACCTTCGGTGAGGGCGATGTGCAGCAACGCGTTGGCCACCGCGAGGTCGGTGCCGGGCAGCGGTTGCAGGTGCAGGTCGGCCTGGCGGGCGGTGGCGGTGACCCGGGGGTCGATGACGATCAGTTTTCCGCCGTCGCGGCGCTGCTCGGTGAGCCAGCGAACCAGCGGCGGCATGGTCTCCGCCGGGTTCGCTCCGACAAGCAGCAGGGTGTCGGCCCGACCCAGGTCGGCGAGGGGGAACGGCAGCCCACGGTCGATGCCGAAGGCGCGCATCCCGGCGGCTGCCGCCGAGGACATGCAGAACCGTCCGTTGTAGTCGATGTGCCGGGTGCGCAGCCCGATCCGGGCGAACTTTCCCAACGCGTACGCCTTCTCGTTGGTCAGGCCCCCACCACCGAATACGGCGACCGCGTCCCGGCCGGCGTCGTCCTGGACGGCGCGGATGCCGGCGACCACCCGGTCGAGCGCGGTGTCCCAGCTCGCCGGGTGCAGTTCGCCGGTGGCCGCGTCACGTACCAGCGGGGTGGTCAGTCGCTGCGGGTGGTCGAGCAATTCGGCGGCGGTCCAACCCTTCTGGCAGAGCCCGCCCCGGTTCGTGGGGAACTGGCGCGGGTGGACCGTGACCCCGGCGTCGTCCGCGCGCAGCGTCATCCCGCACTGCAGTGCGCAGTAGGGGCAGTGCGTCGCCACTTCCCGGGGCGTCAGCCCCGGCGGAGTCGCCGACCGTGCACCGTCTGTCATGTCGGGAAAGCGTGCCGTCGGGCGGTTTCCGGTCCGGGTCCCTTCTGTTTCGGTCCTGTCAAGTGGGGCTCACACCGCACAGGGGCAGCGCGCGCGTTGGAGGGTGCGCCTCGGAGCCTTTGGAGCTGAATCGCTGACGACATCGGCGGTTGATTCGTTTGCGACATCAGCTCCAAGGGGCAGCGCACTTCCGCCTTGGAGGCGGTCAGCGCAGATCGGCCCGGCGTGGTCGGCGGGTCAGAGACAGCCAGCCCAGGAAACGGGCGTGCAGCGCTCGCGGGTCAGGGCGAACGCCCAGGGAGTACAGGTCGTCGACCGCGTCCTGCATGTTCGCCGCCAGATAGAACGCCAGGGCGATCGAGTGGCCGTAGAACTCGGTCGCGAGATGTAGCTGAGCCGGCGGGCAAGGCCAGGCAGCGGCGCAGTTACGGCAGAGCCACGGCGGGCGCATCGGATGGTGCGGGCGAGGGCGGCGCGTCATCCGACCCTCGCCGGGCCGCGCTTGAGGCGCGTGCGGGTGGTCGGGCGACGAGCCACCGGGGCGAGCAGGTCCGGCCAGATCAGGCCCGCGGGCATCACGAACAGGGACCGATGCGCCACCGCGTCACCGTTCGCGGCCAGCTCGTAAGCGTCGATCCACAGCCACCCGTCGTACGTCGGCCAGTCGAGCACGCGAATCACGCGAACGAAGACCGGGCGGATGAACTGCACACTCGCGGCGCGGGTCAGGTGCAGGACGTCACCCGCTTGCGGCTTCCGCGGTGTGGGTTTCGGCGTGGGTCTGCGACCCGGCGGCTCGTCCGGCACGGTGCTCTCCCCTGGTCGTCACTGTAGGAAGGGGCCGCCCCGTGGTGTTTCCCGTGGAGATCTTGGACAGTTTCCGTTCTGACGTAACGGAAACTGTCCAAGATCTGCGCAGGTCCAGGGCGGCCCCGGTACGAACGCGTCCGCCAGGCCCGGATCCCTACCGGCCGCGCCGTCTGCCGACTACATTGCCGAGAGCGATGGGATCAGTACACGACGTAGCTCTATTCCCAGGGACGTTCGGGACGTTCATCGTGGAGGCAGGATGAATCATGCACTTCAGGCGGCCATGGCCGAAGCTGGCGAGACAGCCGAAAGTTTGGCAGCTCAGACGGGCGTTGATCCGAAGACGGCAGCGCGGTGGATAAGCCCGGGACGCGTGCCGCAGCCCCGTCGGCGCGCGAAGCTGGCCGCGCTCCTCGGGAGGGACGTTGGGGACCTCTGGCCGGATGTCCTCAAACGACGTGAGCCGCAATGGCTGCGCGAGTGGGTCGACTGGGAACGCGAGGCCCTCGCGATTCGCTGGTTCGAGCACGCGTGGGTGCCCGGTCTCTTGCAAACCGAGGCGTATGCAAGGGCGACATTGACGGGCGAAGCGTTGACGATGGGCGAAGTTGACGATGTGGTCGCCTCCCGCATCGACCGGCAGGCCATCCTCCGCCGTGAACGCCCGCCCCTGCTGATCGCAGTCGTGCACGAACTTGTCCTGTACCAGTCGGCATACGGCGACCGATCGCTGATGCGCGAGCAGGTTGCCCACCTCGCCGCGTGCGCGGTTCTGCCCTCTGTGCAGGTGCTCGTGGTGCCGCAGGACGTCGGGATGTACCCGGGCCTTGGTGGGGGCTTCATCGTGGCCGAGTTGCCCGACGGTGAGCAGGTCGCACATATTGACAGCCAGGTGCGCGCGCAGATCGTGAATGGGACTCCGGACGTTGTTACGCTGAATCGCAGATGGGAACGCATCAGGAGCGAAGCCCTTTCCCGTCAACAGTCCCTCGACCTGATCAGGAAAGCAGCGGGATCATGGACTTGACCGGCGCACAGTGGCGTAAGAGCACGAAGAGCGGAAACAACGGGGGCTCGTGTGTCGAGGTTGCTGACAACCTCCCTGGCGTTGTTCTCGTCCGCGACACCAAGGACCGCGACGGCGGGACGCTGACCTTCGAGCCGGCGGCCTGGGCTGGTTTCGTCGCCCTGGCGAAGGCGATCGGCACCCTCGGCTAACCAGCGCAGCACGTACGGCCCCCGGTTTCACCGGGGGCCTTTCACGTGTGCGGGGTCGGCGACGCTTACTCAGCAGCGCCTATAATGTGGGAAAGTTGTCTCAAAAGATGGGAGTCCCCGATGAGCGTGACGGACGTCTTCGACGCGGTGGCCGGCACGTACGACGAGTCGCGTAGGCGGCTGATCCCGTGCTTCGACGCCTTCTACGGCACCGCCGTCCAGGTGGCCGCACCGCCGTTGCGGGCCGCGCTCGCCGCCGGACGTACCCCGGAGGTGTTGGATCTGGGCGCCGGAACCGGCCTGCTCTCCCTGCTGCTGTCCGCAGCGGTGCCCGGAGTCCGGCTGACCCTGGTGGACGGAGCGCCGGCGATGCTCGCCCGCGCCACCGACCAGTTGGACGCGCGGTCCGTGCCACATCGAACGGTCCACGCCGACCTGGCCGACGACCTGCCGCCGGGCCGGTACGACGCGGTGGTCAGCGCGCTGGCGATCCACCACCTGGACGACGCCGGCAAGCGTGCGCTCTACCGGCGGGCCGCCGCCGCGCTGGCACCGGGCGGGGTGTTCGTCAACGCCGAGCAGGTCGCCGGCCCGACCCCGGAGCTGGACCGCCGATACGACGAGGTGTGGCAGGAGCGGATCACCGAGCTGGGTGCGTCCCCCGACGAGATCGCGGCCTCCCGGGAGCGGATGCGCCACGACCTCCCGGCCACCGTGGCCGACCAGTGCCGGTGGCTCGCCGAGGCGGGCCTGGCCGACGTCGACTGCTACTTCAAGGAGTGGCGCTTCGCGGTGTTCGGCGGCCGGGCCGGGTGAGCCCCCGGAATGTGCGTTTCGCCGCCCGGGGGTGAGCCGGTGAGCGCACTGATGACTGTTGGTCATACCCGTGGGTAGTCTGCTCGGCATGACTGCCAAGGTGACTCTCTCGTTCACGGACGAGACGATCGAGGAGGCGCGGCGGTTCGCCAAGCGCGAGGGGCTGTCGCTCTCCGCGTGGATGGACCAGGCCGCCCGGGAGAAGGCGCTGCGCGAGGTCTTCACCGCGCATGCCGCTGCCGTGGGCCGCGCCAGCCTGGACCTTGAGTCGGCCGCGCTCGCCGACGCCCGCGAGGTGGGCATGGTCAACGACCTGTTCTCCGGCGGACGGCCGCGTGCTGCGTAGGGGTGAGATCTGGCGCATCGAGGGCGCCCGGGAACGCCTCGGCCTCGTGATCAGCTCGGACGTCTACAACTCCACAGACGTGCCCATCGTGATCGTGGTCGAGGTGGTCGAGGAGTCGCTCCTGCGGGACTCGCCGCTCGCCGTCTCGATGGGCCGGTACGTGGTGATGCCCGACCGGATCTCCTCGCCAATGAAGAAGTGGTTCACCGCGTGCGTGGACGTCGCCGACACCGACACCATGCTGAGGGTCGGCCGAGCGCTGCGCATCCTCCAGCAGCTCTGACCGCAACGGCAGCTATGAGCACGCCGCCCCTGTGGCGTGCTCACCATCGCCACCGGCCCGTGGTGCGATCCCCGTTTCCGGCCCGACCCGCGACGGGCACTGCCAGGTAACCGGGCGTTCCTAGCGTTTCCCCTCGTCACATCGACGAGGAGGAGCCGCCGTGAGCACGCTCACCAGCACCGTAGTCACCGCCGAGCCGCCTGCCGTCACCGGTCGCCGGCAACCGCTGCACGACTGGCGCCCCGAGGACCCGGACTTCTGGCAGGCCACCGGCGCGCCGATCGCCCGGCGCAACCTCTGGGTCTCGATCTTCGCGGAGCACGTCGGCTTCTCGGTGTGGAGTCTCTGGTCGGTCACTGTGCTCTTCCTCGGCCCCGCGTACGGCATCGACCCGGCCGGGAAGTTCCTCCTCACCGCAGTGCCGGCCGCCCTGGGTGCGGTGCTGCGGCTGCCGTACACGCTTGCGGTGGCCCGCTTCGGCGGACGACGCTGGACGATGATCAGCGCACTGCTGTTGCTGGTGCCCGCGGTCCCGATGACGGTGCTGCTGGAGCCCGGGGTCTCCTACACCACCCTGATGGTGCTCGCCTGCCTCACCGGCGTCGGCGGCGGCAACTTCGCCTCCTCGATGGCGAACATCAACCTGTTCTACCCCCAGCGGCTCAAGGGACGGGCGCTCGGGCTCAACGCCGGTGGCGGCAATCTGGGCGTACCCGCCGTGCAGCTGGTCGGCCTGGCGGTCCTCGCCACGGCGGGCGCCGCGTACCCCCGGTTGGTGCCGGCGGTCTACCTGCCGCTGATCGTGCTGGCCGCGCTGGCGGCGGCCCGCTGGTTGGACACGGTGCCCGGGGCGCGCAACGAGCCGGGCGCGTTGCGGGAGGCGGCCCGCGATCCGCACACCTGGGTGATGTCGCTGCTCTACATCGGCACCTTCGGCTCGTTCATCGGCTTCGGTTTCGCCTTCGGTCAGGTGCTCCAGCTCCAGTTCGCCGAGCGGTTCCCGACCCCTGTCGACGCCGCCTGGCTGACGTTCCTGGGTCCGCTGGTCGGCTCGCTGATCCGGCCGCTGGGCGGGCACCTCGCCGACCGGTTGGGCGGGGCACGGGTGACCTTCTGGAACTTCGTGGCGATGGCGGCCGGCGCGAGCACCGTGCTGTACGCGGCGCGGGAGCGTTCGTTCGGGCTCTACCTCGCCGGGTTCCTCGCCCTCTTCGTCTTCTCCGGCGTCGGCAACGGCTCCACGTACAAGATGATCCCGGCGATCTTCCGGGCCCGGTCGGCGGACGCGGTGGCCACGGGTCAGCGTGATCCGGAGGCCGCGGCGCGGTGGGCGCGGCGGATGACCGGCGCGTTGATCGGCATCGCGGGGGCGATCGGCGCCTTCGGCGGGGTGCTGGTCAACATCGCGTTCCGCCAGTCGTTCCTCAGCTCGGGCAACGCCGACGCCGCCTACCTGGCCTTCATCGGCTGGTACGCGTTGTGCTTCGCGGTCACCTGGGTGGTCTTCCGCCGTCCGAGGGCCGGTCGACTCGCCAACGTGTGAGCTGAGACACCCTCGGCGCGTCGCCGCGCGGGACCGCACCCCCGTTTTGACCTGCGGACGGGGCGCCGGGTATCGTTGCCTGCTGTTGTACGACATCCAGAGGCGTGCCCCATCAGGTACGCTTGGTCGTTCGTGCGCGCTGGTCCGGCCTGCTAGATCTGGTCACCTCGGCGCGCGACCCCAGACCGACGACGAGACAAGGTAGACCTGTGCGTACGTACAGCCCGAAGCCGGGTGAGATCGAGCGTCAGTGGCACGTCATCGACGCCTCTGATGTCGTGCTGGGCCGCCTGGCCACCCACGCCGCCACGTTGCTGCGTGGTAAGCACAAGCCGACTTTCGCGCCGCACGTCGACACGGGCGACTTTGTCGTCATCGTGAACGCGGGCAAGGTTGCGTTGACCGGCAACAAGCGCCAGACCAAGGTCGCTTACCGCCACTCCGGTTACCCGGGTGGTCTGAAGCAGATCGGCTACGACGAGCTGCTGACCAAGCGTCCCGAGCGGGCCATCGAGCTGGCCGTGAAGGGGATGCTCCCGCACAACAAGCTCGGCCGTCAGCTGATAAAGAAGCTGAAGGTCTATGCCGGTGCCGAGCACCCGCACCTCGCGCAGCAGCCGGTGCCGTTCGAGATCAAGCAGATCGCGCAGTGAGCGCGGGCGAAGGAAGCAGCATGACCGACATCATCGAGACCGAGGTCACCCCGGAAGCCACCGAGGCCCCCGAGGTCACCGAGGCACCGGCGCCCGTTGCCCGCGCGCCTCGTGGTGACCGGCCGATCCAGACCGTGGGCCGCCGCAAGGAGGCCATCGTCCGGGTCCGCATCGTCCCGGGTACCGGCAAGATCACCTGCAACGGCCAGGACCTCGAGGCGTACTTCCCGAGCAAGGTGCACCAGCAGCTCATCAAGGACCCGCTGGTCACCGCCGAGAAGCTCGAGCAGTTCGACGTCATCGCCAACCTGCGTGGCGGCGGCACCACCGGCCAGGCCGGTGCGCTCCGGCTGGGCATCGCCCGCGCGTTGATCATCAACGAGCCGGACGACCGCCCGGCCCTGAAGAAGGCCGGCTTCCTCACCCGTGACGCCCGCGTCAAGGAGAGCAAGAAGTACGGTCTCAAGAAGGCCCGTAAGGCTCCCCAGTACTCGAAGCGCTGATCTTTTCCAGCGCGTTGTACTTCTGACGGACGGCCGGTCCGCCTCCCCCCTCGGGGGAGGCGGGTCGGCCGTTCCGCTTTCTCCTCACTGGCAGTGCTCTTTCGGAGGTTGGCGGGTATGGGTCGGTTGTTCGGCACGGACGGCGTACGCGGGCGGGCAAACGCGGATCTCACCCCGGAATTGGCGCTGGCGCTCGCGGTGGCCGCCGCCCACACACTCGCCGAGACGGACCGCAGTCATCCGCCGCTCGCCGTGGTTGGTCGCGACACCCGCGCCAGCGGCGAGATGCTGGAGGCCGCGGTCGTCGCCGGGCTGACCAGTGCCGGCGCCAACGTGGTGCGGGTCGGCGTGCTGCCCACCCCGGCGGTGGCGTTCCTCACCGCGGAGGCCAAGGCCGACCTGGGCGTGATGCTCTCCGCGTCGCACAACCCGATGCCGGACAACGGCATCAAGCTCTTCGCCGCCGGTGGGCACAAGTTGCCCGACGAGATCGAGATGCAGATCGAGGCGGCCGTCGAGACGAACGCCACCACCGCCTGGGACCGGCCGATCGGTGCCGGCGTCGGCCGGGTGCACGACCTGCTCGACGGTGCCGACCACTACGTCCAGCACCTGGTGGGCACCGTTGGGCACCGGCTCGACGGGATCAAGGTAGTGGTCGACTGCGCCAACGGCGCCGCCGCTGAGGTCGCCCCCGTCGCCTACCGGGAGGCCGGCGCGGAGGTCATCGCCATCCACGCGGAGCCCGACGGGCTGAACATCAACGACGACTGTGGCTCCAACCACATCGAGGCGCTGCGCGCCGCGGTGGTCGAGCACGGTGCCCACCTGGGCATCGCCCACGACGGCGACGCCGACCGCTGCCTGGCGGTCACCGCCGACGGCGACGAGGTGGACGGCGACCAGGTCATGGCGATCCTCGCGCTGGCCATGCGGGACGCCGGCACGCTCACCCAGGACACCCTGGTGGCCACCGTGATGAGCAACCTCGGGCTGCGGCTCGCGATGTCCGCGCAGGGCATCCGCCTGATCGAGACCAAGGTCGGTGACCGGTACGTGCTGGAGGAGCTGCGCGCCTCCGGGCTGGCGCTCGGCGGTGAGCAGAGCGGCCACATCGTGATGCCAGCGCACGCCACCACCGGCGACGGGGTGCTCACCGGCCTGCACCTGATGGCTCGGATGGCGGCCACCGGCCAGTCCCTCGCCGAGTTGGCGTCGGTGGTCACCAAGCTGCCCCAGGTGCTGATCAACGTGCCGGTCGGCGACCGGACCATCGGTGCCGCCGCACCCGCCGTCCGCGCCGAGGTCGAGCGGGCCGAGGCGGAGCTGGGGGAGACCGGCCGGGTGCTGCTGCGCCCGTCGGGCACCGAACCGTTGGTCCGGGTGATGGTCGAGGCGGCCACCGAGGCGACCGCCCGTGCGGTGGCCGAGCGGATCGCCGAGCTGGTCCGTACCGCGAGCCCGGTCGCCTGAGGTCACCTCCGGGGCGTCACAACCGCAGTCGGGCCGCCCGCTCGTACGTGTCGGCGGGGTCCTCGCCGTCGGTGAGGTCGAGGTCCTCGGTGACGCGCCCGTCGGTCAGTCGGACCAGTCGGTCGCAGCGGGCAGCGATGGCCTGTTCGTGGGTGGCGAGCAGGATGGTCATGCCGTGCCGTTCACGGAGGTCGAGCAGCAGGTCGAGGATCTGCCCGCCGGTGGTGGAGTCGAGGTTGCCGGTGGGCTCGTCGGCCAGCAGCAGGCCCGGCGCCCCCATCAGGGCGCGGGCGATGGCGACCCGTTGCTGCTGGCCACCGGAGAGCTGCGCGGGCAGGGCACACTCGCGTCCGGCCAGGCCGACCGCGTCGAGCAACTCGCGGGCCCGGGTGGCGTGATCGGCCCGGCCCCGACGGGGGAGGACCGGCGCGATCACGTTGTCCAGCACTGTGAGTGCGGGCAGCAGGTGGTAGCGCTGGAACACGAACCCGACCCGTTGCCGGTAGCGGGCCAGTGCCGCCCGGCGCAGATCGCTGACCACCACGTCGTCGACTGTCACAGTGCCCTCGTCGGCCTGCTCGATCGCGCCGATGAGATGCAGCAGCGTCGACTTGCCCGACCCGCTCGGCCCGGTCAACGCCACCACCGAGCCAGCCGCGACGGTCAGGGACACGTCGTCGACAGCAGTCAGCCGGTCCGCCCCGGTGCCGAATCGCCGTGTCAGGTGGTCGACCGAGATCGCGCTGCCGATCTGCTCGCTCATGACTGCTACTCCTCTGCCAGAAGTCGGGCGGGTCGTAGGCGCGGCAACAGGGCGGCGGGCACCAGCGCGGCGACGGCGCTGAGCAACGCGCCCGCCAGCGCGACCAGCACAGCCACCAGGAGCAGCGCGCCAGGAAGGGCGCCGATCAGCCAAGCCGCGCTGGCCAGGCCGACCGCCGCGCCGGTGGTCGACCCCACGAGCCCCAGCGTCAGCCCCTCGTAGCCGACCAGCCGACCGAGTTCGGCGTCGGTCCAGCCGATCGCCCGCAGGGTGGCCAGCTCGGCGGCCCGGTCGCGGATGTTCAGGTAGAGCACGTCCGCCACCGCAGCGGCACCGAGCAGCACTGTGGCCGCGGCAGCCACGGTGTCCGCGCCGCGCACGCTCAGCGAGACCACGTCGCCGAGCACACTGCCGACGATCGCGCCCCGGAACGCCCACGCGGCGGCGGTGACCAGCGTCAGCGCGGCCACCCCGATGGCCAGCGCGCCGGCGCCGAGGAAGGTGCGCCCGGGAGTGCGGGCCAGATTCACCAGCGCCAACCCGAAGAGGGTGCGGGGCCGGCGTGCCCAGCCGGCGGGAGCGACGATCGGGCGGAGGGCGGCGGCCGGGTGGGTGCGCGCGGCCCGCAGCGCCGGCACCAGGCCCGCGGCCACCGCGAGCAGCAGGGCGATGGGTACGGCCAGGACGGACCGCCGCCAGTCGACGTCGATGCCGAGCGCGATCCCGAGCGGAATCGCGAGGGTCAGCGAGAGCAGGCCGGCGATGAGCCCGAGCACTGCGACCTCGCCCAGCACCAGCGCCGCGATGCGGCGGACCGGCCAACCGAGACAGGAGAGCACAGCCAGTTCGGAGCGCCGGTCCCGGACGGCGGCGCTGACCGCGTTGCCGAGGAAGAGCGCGCAGACCACCAGCACCAGCACGAAGAGCGCCAGGCTCTTACGGTCCACCGCCTTTGTGATGATCGAGGCCACGCCGAGTGCCGACCAGTGCTCGGTCAGCCGCAGCGTCGGCCGGCCGAACGAGCCGGCGGGCAGCTCCACGCTCTGCGGCGCAGCCGACGAGCCGAGGGTGATGTCGACGTCCAGCCCGGTACGTGCCGCGATCTGCTCGGCGACCAGTCGGACCCGCTCGGCCGATCGCTCGCTGTAGCCGCCCACGTCGGCCACCCGTACCCGGATCGCGCTGATCGGGGCCTTGGCCTGTGGCCCGCCACCACCCTCCAGGAGTTTCGACACGCTGCTGAGGTTGGTGAGGAGCAGAGGCGGTGCGGAGAGGTAGCCGGCGGGATTGCCGCTGGGCGCCAGCGGTCGACCGCCCAACGCTGCCCGGCTGCGGTCGTCGGCACCCTCTGCCGTCGGCGCCTGGTAGGTCTCCAGCGGCAGTTGGCCGAGGTCACTGAACCCGGCCAGCCGGCCCGGGTCGAAGACACCGATGGCCCGCCAGAAACGAGTGGGGGTGCTCGGGCCGGTCGGTAGCGGCAGCGCCCGTATCGATCGGGAGCCGGTGTCGTCGGCGAGCCAGGGTCGGGGCAGCGGGTTGAACGTCTCCATCCTGCCGTACACCTCGGGGTCGCCGGGCGGTTGCTGGCGTGCCCGCAGGCTGCCGTCGGGTAGCCGGTCGTACTGCACCTCGGTCGACTGCACGACCGTCTGAAGTTGGCCGTGGCAGCACCCAGCGAGGGAAAGCTCCTCGGTGAGCATCGCCTGGTGCCCGGCCGTGAGGTCGTACCCACCGGACCCGGCGGGAGTTCCCCCGGGGCGGCTCAACGTCTTCTCCAGGTCGATCGCCTCCACCCCCGCGGGGCTGATCGCGAGCCGGGTGAACCTGGCCGTCAGCGACTCGTCGATGAAGGGCCGGTTGGTGACGAGGACCGGGACCTCGTGGTTGTCCACTGCGCCCCGGCGGCTCACGGCGACGGTGTCGTCAGCCCGGACGGCTCGACCGTTGACCACTGCGTCGTCGAGTCCGACGAGTTGTTCCTCGGCCACCGGGTCCACGGCGGCCAGGAGGAACGGCACGGTCAGGTCGTACGCCATCACCAGCCGGTCGGCGGGTGTAGCGGAACCGTCCCGGTCGGTGGCGAGGATGGAGGAGTCGGCCTGGAACCGGCCGTCGGGCAACAGTTGGACCGCGTGCAGGGACCAGTCCTCGCGCTCGGAGTAGGTGCCCGGGTTGCCCAGCAGCGCGTATCCAGGATCGCAGATGGGAAGGCTGCGCCCGTCCGGCTGCACTTCGCGGGGGACCGGCCCACAGGTGTCCGACGCGGGGTAGGACCGCCCATCGGAGTACGGCACGGCGTCACTGTCGAATCCCCGTTCGATCCGGGGGTAGATCAACGGCTTCGTGGTGACGTACACGTACCGGGGTTTGCCCGGTGCGCTGGAGAGACCGCGCTCGGCGTGGAAGGTCGGGTCGACCCGGATGACCTGCTGGTCCAGCGAGCGGTCGACGGCGTCGGTGAGGTCGATCGGCGTCGGTAGCAGCGTGGTGGAATAGCCGAGCATCGCGATCGGGGCCGCCACCTCGATGCCGGGGACTGCTGTCACCTGCCCGTACTGCTGGGTGGTGATGCCGCCGAACAGCCCGGAGAGATAGTTGGGGCGGACCAGCCCGCGCTCGGCCTCCTGTGGCGTGCGGGTCCCCTGAGGACGGACGAGGATGTCGTAGGCGACCTGGGTGTTGCGCTCGACAGTGCCGGTGACGTCCAGACGAGAGGTGGTGGTGGCGCCGGTCAGGACCACGAAGCCGGTGGTTGCCACCAGCACGCCGACCAGCAGCGCCACCGACCGCCCCGCACGGCCGCGTAGCTGTCTCCAGATGAAGCCGAGCATCGCGCCTCCCCGTGTGCTGGCTCTCACTCTGCGCGATACATTGTGACAATGCAAGACCCGTACCGGAGGTGACATGGCGATCCAGCACGCCGTCCTCGCCCTGCTCGCTGGTGGCCCGAGCCACGGCTACCAGCTCAAGGGCGCGTTCGAGGCCGCCGTCGGCCCCCAGTGGGGGCCGCTGAACATCGGTCACCTCTACCAGATCCTCGACCGGCTCTCCCGGGACGAACTGGTCGTCGCCGAACGACAGCCGCAGCCGATCAAGCCGGATCGGGTGGTCTACGAGATCACCCCGGCCGGCCGCGCGGAGTTGACGCGGTGGCTGACCGAGCCGAGCCCACGCAGCGGCGGATTCCGGGACGACTTCTTCCTCAAGGTCACCGCCGCCGCCCGGTCAGGCTCTGCGGCCACGGTTCGCGCGGTGCTCAGCAACCAGCGCGGGCACCTGTTGCGCGAGCTGCGCAATCTTGACGGCCTACGGCGGGCCGCCGAGGACCCGGTGGTCGGGTTGCTGCTCACCGCGGCCAGCCGGCACGTGACAGCGGACCTGTCGTTCGTGGACGACGCCGAGGCCGTGCTGCTCGGTGACGAGGGTCAACTGCTCACCCGACTCGCGACGTCGACAGCGGGTCGGTCGGCCACCGACCCGGGATCGACCGGCTCTGGGCGGGTCAGCGGCTCGGGCCCAGAGCGCGCAGCCGGGTGACCGCCTCGGTCAGCACCTCCGGGCGTTTGCAGAAGGCGAACCTGACCAGCCTCCGGCCCGCGTCGACGTCGTCGTAGAAGACCTGGGTGGGCACCGCCACCACACCGCAGCGCTCCGGCAACGAGCGGCAGAACTCCACACCGTCCCGGCCGCCGAGGGCGGTGATGTCGGCGGTGACGAAGTACGTCCCCTCCGAGTCGAGCACCTCGAACCCGGCGTCGGTCAGACCACCGACGAGCTGGTCACGCCGCTGTTGGAGACCGTCCCGGAAGCCGGTGAAGTAGTCGTCCGGCAGGGCCAGCGCCACGGCCACCGCCGGTTGCAGCGGCGCGGCGTTGACATAGGTGAGGAACTGCTTCACCCGAAGCACCGCCGAGACCAGCGCCGCCGGGCCGCTCGCCCAGCCGACCTTCCACCCGGTGCAGGAGAACGTCTTGCCGGCCGACGAGATGCGCAACGTCCGCTCCCGCATCCCGGGCAGGCTGGCCAACGGCACGTGTGGGCCCGTCGCGTCGGTGAAGACCAGGTGCTCGTACACCTCGTCGGTGACCGCGTACGCGCCGAACTCCTGGCACAACTCGGCGACCTGCGCCAACTCGGCCGGGGTGAAGACCTTGCCGGTCGGATTGTGCGGCGAGTTCAACAGCACCAGCCGGGTGCGCGGACCGAACGCCGCACGCAGCGCCGCCGGGTCGAAGGCGTACCGACCGTCGGCCGCGGGGCGCAGTGTCACAGGTCGGCGGACCGCGCCGGCCAGCGCGATCGAGGCGGCGTACGAGTCGTAGTACGGCTCGAAGCAGACCACCTCGTCGCCCGGTTCGCAGAGCGCGAGGATGCTCGCCGCGACCGCCTCGGTGGCACCCGCCGTGATCACGATCTCGCTGTCCGGGTCGTACCCCAGGTCGTAGAACCGCCGCTGGTGCGCCGCGACGGCCGCGCGTAGGGCGGGGATCCCCGGGCCGGGCGGGTACTGGTTCTGCCCGTTGCGCAGCGCCTCCGCGGCGGCGGCCAGCATCTCCGGCGGGCCGTCGGTGTCGGGAAAGCCCTGGCCGAGGTTGACCGCGCCGGTACGTACGGCGAGGGCGGACATCTCGGCGAAGATCGTCGTGCCGAACGGCCGCATCCGGGCCACCAGCGGGTCGACATCGGTGCTCGTCGTCACCTGCGCCAGCCTACGGCCACCCGCCGCCCGAACCCCAGCCTCATTCGGGTGCGCAACTGGTCGCCCAGTACCCCCGGGTCTTGTTGACGACCGGTTTGCCGGCACCGGTGACAGTGACTGTGCAGTCGAGTGGTCTCTCACCTTCGTCGTCGGCCCATCGGGCCTCCACCAGCACCCTGGTCTTGCCGTTGGTGCGAATGGTGGTGCGCCAGGGCAGCTTCTGGCCGTCGACGTGGATGAGGTCACTCTCGGCGTCGAAGTACGCCAGGTCGACGACACCCGACCCGCTGAGCTCGTAGACGACGGTCACGGGTGCCGGACCTGAGGTCGGTCGGGTGATCGGCTTCTTGCTGGGGGTGGGAGACGCGGTGGGCGGCTGCGGCGCTGTGGGTCGCTCGGGGATGACCGGCCCAGCGGTGGGCTCCGTCCAGCCGTCGTCGTCGGGGACCACCCACGGATCCTCGGCGATCGGGTCCGGGTTGGTGGTGTCGAGCCACAGACCACCCGCGCAGAGGCAGCCACACACGAGCAGGACGAGTGCCACGACGGCCGCGACGACGATCCCGACGATCCGCCCGCTGCTCGTGGCCGGCTTGCCGGGGACCTGCGGATACCCGGGGTAGGTGTACGGCGGCGGATAGCCGGGCGGTGGCCAACCGGGCGGCGGATAGCCGGTGCCGGGCGGCGGATAGCCGGGCTGCTGCCAGCCAGCGGCCGGCGGCTGCCGGTCGGGCGTGGGCCACCCCGCTGGCGGTGGCGATCCGGCCGACGGCGTGCCTGGGGCGTCGGGCCACCCTGGCGGCGTCTGCGGGTCGGGTGCCCACGGCGTCGCCGACGGTTGTGGCGTCCACTGGGTGGCGGGCGGAGGCGGCGTCCACGGCGCGGCCTGCGGAGGCGGCGACCAGGGGGCCTGCGGTGCCCACGGCTGACCCGCAGCCAGCGGGTCGGGGGCCGGAAACGGAGTCGAGGACGGCGGTGCCGTCGGATCCGGCGGGGGTGCGGGGGAGGCCGGTTCCGGAGCGGATGAGGGGGTTGGGTCGGGCGACGGGGTATCGGACATGGCTGCTCCGGGCGGGAGTGGGTATGGAACGAACGGGCCGTGGACGGGAGCGCCAAACCCGCCGAGAGACTTTCGCACCGGAAGGCGTGTTGCAACCCCGCCCGTCAGAGCGGGGCGCGAGCGGCTGTGACGCTCGTCCCGTTGCGACCCCCGACCACCGATCGCTCAGATTCCGTGATTGATAACCCGACTTTCGAGCAACCATGATGAGTGAAACTGGGTTAGGCTGCGGGCCATGTGTGGAATCGTGGGATACGCGGGCGCGCGCCCCGCACTCGGCATCGTCCTCGACGGGCTGCGGCGACTGGAATACCGTGGCTACGACTCGGCAGGCGTCGCGATCGTCTGTGACGACCAGCTGCTGACCGAGAAGAAGGCCGGCAAGCTGGCCAACCTGGAGAAGGTGCTGTCCGAGCGGGCCGCCGACGACCCGACCTCCTGCGCGGCCAGCCCGATCGGCATCGGTGACGGCACCACAGGCATCGGGCACACCAGGTGGGCCACCCACGGCGGCCCGACCGACCGCAACGCCCACCCACACGTCGCCCCCGACGGGCGGGTCGCGGTGATCCACAACGGCATCATCGAGAACTTCGCCAAGCTCCGCGCCGAGCTGGAGGCCGACGGCGTCCAGTTCACCAGCGACACCGACACCGAGTGCGCCGCACACCTGCTCGCCGCCGCGCTGGCCGACCTGCGCGCCGCCGGCCAACCGGACAGCCCGCAACTGCTCGCCGCCGGCATGCGCGTGGTCTGCCAGCGACTGGAGGGCGCGTTCACGCTGCTCGCGGTTGACGCCGCAGTGCCCGGTGCGGTCGTCGGAGCCCGGCGCAACTCGCCGCTGGTGGTCGGCCGCGGCGACGGGGAAAACTACCTGGCCAGCGACGTGGCCGCGTTCATCGAGCACACCCGGGAAGCGGTCGAGCTGGGCCAGGACCAGATCGTGCTGATCACCGGCGACAGCATCGAGATCACCGACTTCGAGGGCCAGCCCGCCACCGGCAAGGACTTCCACATCGACTGGGACTCCTCGGCCGCGGAAAAGGGCGGCTACGACTGGTTCATGCTCAAGGAGATCGAGGAGCAGCCGCAGGCCATCGCCGACACGCTGCTGGGCCGGCTCACCGAGAGCGGTGAGATCGCCCTCGACGAGGTCCGCCTCAGCGACCAGGATCTGCGCGACGTGGACAAGATCTTCATCGTGGCCTGCGGCACGGCGTACCACGCCGGCATGGTCGCCAAGTACGCCATCGAGCACTGGACCCGGATCCCGTGCGAGGTGGAGCTGGCCAGCGAGTTCCGCTACCGCGACCCGGTGCTCGACCGGTCCACGCTGATCGTGGTCATCTCGCAGTCCGGCGAAACGATGGACACCCTGATGGCACTGCGCCACGCCAAGGAGCAGAAGGCCCGGGTGCTGGCGATCTGCAACACCAACGGCTCGACGATCCCCCGCGAGTCCGACGCCGTGCTCTACACCCACGGTGGGCCGGAGATCGCCGTCGCCTCCACCAAGGCGTTCCTCACCCAGGTCGTCGCCTGCTACCTGATCGGCCTGCACCTGGCCCAGGTGCGCGGGATCAAGTTCGCCGACGAGGTGGGCGCCGTGGTCGCGCAGTTGCAGGAGATTCCCGGCAAGCTGCGTGAGCTGCTCGACCGGATCGAGCCCGTCCGCGAACTGGCCCGGGAGCTGAAGTCCGAGCCGACAGTGCTGTTCATCGGCCGGCACGTCGGCTACCCGGTGGCCCTGGAGGGCGCGCTGAAGCTCAAGGAGCTGGCCTACATGCACGCCGAGGGCTTCGCCGCCGGTGAGCTGAAGCACGGCCCGATCGCCCTGATCGACAAGGGCACCCCGGTGATCTGCGTGGTGCCCTCGCCGGTGGGCCGGGGCATGCTGCACGACAAGGTCGTCTCCAACATCCAGGAGGTCCGGGCGCGCGGCGCACGGACCATCGTGATCGCGGAGGAGGGTGACGAGGCGGTCGTCAGGTACGCCGACCACCTGATCTACGTGCCGCGTACGCCCACCCTGCTGGCCCCGCTCGTCACCACTGTGCCGTTGCAGGTGCTCGCCGCCGAGATCGCCGCCGCCCGGGGGCACGACGTGGACCAGCCCCGCAACCTGGCCAAGTCGGTCACCGTCGAGTAGCCACCGCCCACGTCCGGAACCCCGCTCGCCGTACCTCGCGGCGGTCGGGGTTCCGTCGTCACCGGCCCAGCACGACCCGGGCCATCCCGTCCAGCGCCGGGTTTCCCGCTTCCCAGTAGCCGGTGTGCCCGCCTCGACCGCTCGGGAACACCCGCCCGCCGAAGCCGGGGTCGGCCGGGTCGTGGCCGAACCACAGCTCGTGCCCTGTCCGCCCGGGCCAACCCAGCACAGCGGCGAGTGGTGCCGCGCCGAGCAGGGCCCGTCGGCCCAGCTCCTCCGGTGACCGGGCCGCCCGGATCACGTCGTCGGGGGCGCTGCTCGCCCAGACCTCCCCGGGCGGCACACCCAGCTCGGCGGCGTGCGACGCGCCGACACCGGGGGAGCCGACGAAGACCAGCGCGTCGGCGGCCAGGCCGTGCTCCCGGGCGGCCACCCCCACCACCAGCGACCCGTAGCTGTGCCCGAGCACCGTCTGCCGGGCAGGCGGCCCGTCGTGGCTGACACGCAGCCCCTCCTGGAAGCGGTGCAACGCCGGGCCGGCGTCCCGGGCCTGACCCGCCGAAGCGGCCTCGTTCAGCAGGTCCGGAGCGTCGTAGTCCAACCAGAGCACCGCCGCGCTGCGCTCACCCGGGGCGAGTGCTGCGCACCGCTCCAGCACCCGGGCCGCTCTGCCCAGCTCGCCCGAGGCGTCGTCCAGGCCGGCGGTCATCCCCGGCACGTAGGTCAGCACCCGGTCGGCGTGGTCCGGGTCGCCGAGCGCCACCACCGCCCGGCCCTCACCCGCCGGATCCAACCCGAGCAGGTACGCCCGGGGCACCTCACCGGCCGTCAGCCGACCGCCCAGCGCCTCCAGACCGGCCAGCCGCCCGGCCACCCCACGCAACCGGATCAACGCGAGCGGCCCGGGCGGCACCCGGGACAACAGCCGTCGCCGCTCGGCCAGCAGCTCGGCACGCCAGGCGTCGAGCCGTAACCGGTTGGCCTGGTCGCGGGCGGCCACCGGCAGCCCGTCCAACCGCCCGACCAGGGCCGGCTCGCGCCCGATCAGCCACCGTCGCTGCGCCGGGGTCAACCCGGACCACCAGGCGCTGACCAGCGAGGGCGCCGCGCCGAGGGTCGGTCGGCCCGGCGGGGGCGGGGACGCCCAACCGGTGCTGGCGGCCCTCGCCAGGTCATCCAACCGGTCGGCGGCGACCCGGTCCGCGGCGGCTGCCCCGTCGAGCGCGGCCCGCAGGGCCGCGGCCACCCCCGCCGCGGCGACCCCGGCCCGCTCGGTGGGCCGAAACCCTGCGGGATCGACCCGCACCCCACCTGAGCGGTCCACCAGCAGGCCGGCCGCATCGGCCTGGGCAACCGCCTGGACGAGCCGCGCCTTCGCCACCGCCAGCCCACCCGCCAACTCGGCCAGCACCTGGTCGACCTCGATCAACGCGGGTGCCATCGAGGCCAGTTCGTCACGCAGACCGCCGAGTCGAGTGTCCGCAGCCGTGGCTGCCGCACCCGACCAACCGCCCCGCAACCGCCCGGTGGCCGCGCGCAGCTCGCCGAGGCGCAGATCGAGTGGCCCGGCCAACCCCGCCCACGTCGCCCCGGCGGCCCGCCACCCGCCGGGATCGACAGCCCACAGCTGGCGGTAACCGACGCTGCTCACCGGGGTAGGGAGGCGAACCGGCCGGCGGCCCGGTCGTCCACCGTCTCGTACGCCTCGGCCGCCACGCGGACCCCGCCGGCGGTCGCCGCGACCCGGGCACCCAGCCGGCAGAACCAGGCGTGCCCTGCCGCCTCCAACCCGGCCAACGCCGCGGCAGCTCGCCACTCGGGCGCCGCCACCACCAACCCGGGCAACCCCGCGAGGCCCGACGCCAACCGGCGCGCCTCGTCGTCGAGCAGGACGGCGACCGCCCGCAACTCCTCCGGCTGCACGGCGAACGGCTCGTCGGTCATGACCACACCCCCATGGACGACAGGCATCGACGCGCTGACGCTAGGCACGTACCGAAGGTCGTGCGGTGCCCTGTGGACAGCCGACGTCGAGGCGTACCCCGCGGTGTCCACAGGCGTTGCCCAGCGCGAGCCCGACGGCTAATCTGCGGCCTCGACCGCCGGTAGGGTGATGTGGTGATCGTCGCTGTCGGCATCGACGTGGTCCTGGTCGACCGGTTCGCCCGGGCCCTGGCACGGACGCCGCTGCTCGCCGACCGGCTCTTCACCGAGGCCGAGCGGCGCACCCGCGCCGGCAGCCCGCGTTCGCCCGAGTCGCTCGCCGCCCGGTTCGCCGCCAAGGAGGCGGTGGCCAAGGCCCTCGGCGCCCCGGCCGGGCTGAGCTGGCACGACTGCGAGATCGTGCCCGACCCGGATGGCCGCCCCTGGCTGGCTGTCTCCGGCACCGTCGCGGCGGTGGCCGACGCACGCGGGGTCAACCACTGGCATCTCTCGCTGTCGCACGACGGCGGGATCGCCTCGGCAATGGTGGTCGCGGAACGATGACGTCGGCCGGGAGGGCCGGTCAGGTCCGCCCGCTAATGGGATGGGACACGGTGGCATGAGAGCGGTGTGGCGGGTGGCCGACGTACGGGCGGCCGAGGCGGGGTTGATGGGCACACTGCCGGAGGGGACGCTGATGCAGCGGGCCGCCGCCGGCCTGGCCCGCCGGGCCGCGCTCCTGCTCGCCGAGCGGGGCGGAGTCTACGGAGGCCGGGTGCTGCTGCTGGTCGGCTCCGGTGACAACGGTGGCGACGCGCTGTACGCGGGGGAGCGGTTGGCCCGCCGAGGTGTCCAGGTGTCCGCCCTGCTGCTCACCCCCGGGCGGGCGCACGCCGCCGGCCTGGCCGCGCTGCGAGCCGCCGGTGGCCGGCTGGTGCCAGAACCGGCCGGCCCTGTCGACCTGGTCCTCGACGGCATCGTCGGCATCGGTGGCACCGGCGGGCTACGGGCGAACGCGGACGAGGTGGTCCAGCGCCTCGGTGAGCTGCGCGGACGCGACGGGGGACGGGCCACAGTGCTGGCTGTCGACGTGCCCAGCGGAGTCGCTGTCGACACCGGCCACGTGCCGCTGTCCGCGTCCGGCCGGCCCACCGCGGTCCGCGCCGACGTGACTGTTGCCTTCGGCGCGCTGAAGCCCGCCCTTGTGGTCGGGCCGGCCGCCGCCCTGGCCGGGCAGGTCGAGCTGGTCGACATCGGGCTGCGGCAGTGGCTTCGCGGCACCCCGGCGCTGCGGGTCACCGAGTGGTCCGACCTGGTCGACTGGTGGCCCCGGCTGGGCCCGGCGTCGGAGAAGTACACCAGGGGCGTGGTGGGGGTGGCGACCGGCTCGGCGACCTACCCCGGTGCGGCGGTGCTCTCCGTGGGCGGCGCCCTGGCCGGGCCGACCGGCCTGGTCCGCTACGCCGGCAGCGCCCGCGCCGAGGTGCTGCACCAGCATCCGTCGGTGATCGCCAGCGGACGGGTCGCCGACGCGGGCCGGGTGCAGGCCTGGGTCTGCGGCTCTGGGCTGGGCACCGGTGCTGACGCGGCGGCCGAGCTGCGCGCCGTACTGGCCGCACCGGTGCCTGTGGTGCTCGACGCCGACGCCCTGACTCTGCTGGTGGACGGCTCGCTCGCCGACCGGCTGCGCGGTCGGGACGCGCCCATCGTGGTCACCCCGCACGACCGGGAGTTCACCCGTCTCTGCGGGGAGGAGCCGGGCGCCGACCGGGTCGGCGCCGCGCTGCGGCTGGCGGCCTGGATGAACGCGGTGGTGCTGCTCAAGGGCGATCGCACCGTGATCGGCACGCCGGACGGTCGGGCGTACGTCAACCCGACCGGCACCCCGGCACTGGCCACCGGCGGCACCGGCGACGTGTTGGCCGGGCTGCTCGGCTCACTGCTGGCGGCCGGGGTACCCGCCGATCGGGCCGCCGCCTCGGCCGCGTACCTGCACGGGCTCGCCGGGCGGGAGGCGGCGCGGGGTGGGCCGGTGACCGCGCCCGACGTGGCGACCGCCCTGCGTCCGGTGCTGGCCCGGTTGGGCTGAACGGGGCGGTTCCGGGTGCGGTGCCCGGATCGCCGTGTCGGGACGTGCGTCGCCGCCCGCGGTGATCACGGCGGAAAGTAGGCTGGGTGCATGTGGCAGGCCGAGGTACGCGTCGATCTTGACGCCATCCGCGAGAACGTGAGCAGGCTCCGCTCCGGCACCACCGCCGAGTTGATGGCGGTGGTGAAGGCCGACGGGTACGGCCACGGCATGCTTCCGGCCGCCCGCGCGGCGCTCGACGCCGGCGCTGACTGGCTCGGTGTCTGCACCCTCGACGAGGCGCTCACCCTGCGGCGGGCCGGGGTGACAGTGCCGGTGCTGGCCTGGCTGCTCGCCCCCGGGTTGCCGCTGCACGAGGGGGTCAGCGCCGGAGTGGACCTGGGCGCGGCCAGCCTGGCGCAACTGGACGAGATGATCGAGGCGAGTCGCCTCGCCGGGCGTCCCGCCCGCCTGCACCTCAAGATCGACACGGGGTTGTCCCGGGGCGGTGCGACGGTCGCCGACTGGCCCGCGCTGCTGGACGCCGCGGCCAAGGCGCAGGCCGACGGCCTGGTCGAGGTGGTCGGCGTGTGGAGCCACTTCGTGTACGCGGACTCGCCGGGCCACCCCACCACCGACCGCCAACTGGCCGTCTTCCACGAAGGACTGGCCATGGTCGAGCGGGCCGGGCTGCGGCCGCGCTGGCGGCACCTCGCCAACTCGGCCGCCACCCTCACCCGCCCGGACACCCACTTCGACCTGGTCCGCCCCGGCCTGGCCATCTACGGGCTGTCCCCGGTGGCCGGCGAGACGTACGGGCTGCGGCCGGCGATGACCGCCCGCGCCCGGGTGATGCTCACCAAGCGGGTGCCCGCCGGCACCGGTATCTCCTACGGACACGCCTACACCACGGAAGCCGACGCGAACCTGGCAGTGGTGCCGCTCGGGTACGCCGACGGGGTTCCACGGCACGCGTCGAACACCGGCCCGGTGCAGCTCGGCGGTGCACGCCGGACGATCTCGGGGCGGGTCTGCATGGACCAGTTCGTGCTCGACTGCGGCGACGACCCGGTGGCCGACGGCGACGTGGCGACGCTCTTCGGCAGCGGCGTCGACGGCGAACCGACAGCCGACGACTGGGCCGAGGCGGTCGGCACGATCAACTACGAGATCGTCACCCGGTTCGGCGGCACGCGGGTGCCCCGGGTCTACGACGGCGAGAAACCGTGAGCGTGAGGAGTGAGCCGGGGTCGCGAGCCCCGCAGTCGCGAACCAAGGTGGCGCCATGAGTTACCGCGTTCCGCGTCCGCGGACGGCCGCGGGTCGGGTCGCGGGGATCGTCGGCGCGGCGGTGGGGGTGGCCGCGGCAGGTCTGGCGGCTGGCGTCGCGACCGAGCGGACCCTGGTCCGCCGGCTCAAGGCCGACCCGGCCGACCGCTACGCGCACGAGACGTTCGACCAGCAGCGGTACGACGAGGCGTTCCGCCTGGAACTGCCGGACGGCACCGACATCCACGTCGAGGTGGTCGAGCCGACCCGGCCGGTGCCGGGGCGACCGACAGTGGTGCTGGTGCACGGCTTCTGCCTGGACATGGGGACGTTCCACTTCCAGCGCCAGATGCTCGCCGCCCGCGGTGACTACCGGATCGTGGCGTACGACCAGCCCGGTCACGGCCGGTCCGGCCGGCTGGAGACCGGGGAGTACGACCTCGCCGTGCTCGGCCGGACGCTGCGCCAGGTGATCGACCGAACCGCCCCGGACGGCCCGCTGGTTCTTGTCGGCCACTCGATGGGCGGCATGACGATCATGGCGTTCGCCGAACTGTTTCCGGAGCTGTTCGGTGACCGGGTGGTGGGCACCGTTCTGATGGCCACGTCGGGCGGGCTCATCGCGGAGACCAAGCTGGTCGCGCCCGCGCTGCTCGGCCGGGTCGGCGGCCCGGTGCTCTACATGGTCAGCAACGCCACCCGGTACGGCGGCCCGGTGATCGACAAGGCCCGCAAGTCGACGTCGAACGTGGCCTGGCTGCTGACCCGCAGGTACGGCTTCGGTACCCGCAAGCCCAGCCCGTCGCTGGTGTCCTATGTGGAGACGATGAACTCCCGGACGTCGGCCGACACGGTGACCCGCTACCTGCGGACCCTGGCCACCCACTCGCGCTTCCCGGCGTTGGCGGCGCTGGCGGCGACTCCGGTGCTGGTGGTGGTCGGCGACAAGGACATGATCACGCCGGTGACGCACTCCGAGGAGATCGTCCGCCGGTTGCCGCACGCCGAGTTCGTGAAGATCGAGGACAGCGGCCACGTGGTGATGTTGGAGCACGCGGACGAGGTCAACGCCGCCCTGGCGCGGTTCCTGGAATCATTGCAGAGCGTGGAGGAACGGTGAGTCACGTCGTCAAGCTGCCGACCGTCGAGGACACTCGGGACTTCGGCCGGCGGCTGGCCGGGCTGCTGCGCGCCGGCGACCTGGTGCTGTTGACCGGCCCGTTGGGCGCCGGCAAGACCGCACTCACCCAGGGCATCGGCGCCGGGCTCGGTGTCCTCGGGGACATCACCTCGCCGACCTTCGTTATCGCCCGGGTGCACCGCCCCGACCCGGCCCGGGGCGGCCGGGTGGCGCTCGTGCACGCCGACGCGTACCGGTTGGGTGACGCCACCGACCCGCGCGCCGAGATCGACGACCTGGACCTCGACGCGTCGGTGGACGACTCGGTGACAGTGGTGGAGTGGGGCGAGGGCCTGGTGGAGCAGTTGGTGGACGCGCACCTGCGGGTTCGCATCGACCGCCGCGACGACGACACCCGCATCGTCGAGCTGGACCCGGTCGGCGGTGACTGGGCCCGCCGGCTCGCCGACCTGGGCTAGGCCGGTGGCTGTCGTACCCGATGCCTAGAGTGCGGGAGACCGACCCGCGCTGTGAGAGGTTCCCGATGCCCGACGACGCTCCCGCCCTGGATCTGCTGGCCCTGCTGCCGGAGCAGTGGCGCACAGTGCTCACCCCGCACCTCGACCCGGCACGCACCGCCGCGCTGGGCGACTTCGTCGCCCGGGAATACGCGACGCAGACGGTCTTCCCGCCGCTGGAGGATCTGTTCTCGGCATACCGGCTCTGCCCGCCGCAGGGCACCCGGGTGCTCATCCTCGGGCAGGATCCCTACCACCGGGCCGGGCAGGCACACGGGTTGAGCTTCAGCGTCCGCGACGGTGTGACCGTGCCGCCGTCGTTGCGCAACGTCTTCAAGGAGCTGGGCGAGGACGTTGGCGTTCCCAAGCCGCGCAGCGGCAACCTCAACGGTTGGGCGGCCCAGGGTGTGCTGCTGCTCAACGCGGTGCTGACCGTCCGGCAGGCCACCCCCGGCTCGCACGCCAAGGCCGGCTGGGAAGAGTTCACCGACGCGACCATTCGGGCACTCGACGCGGCACCGGAGCGGGTGGTCTTCCTGCTGTGGGGTGGCTACGCCCGTAAGAAGGCCGAGCTGGTCACCAGTCCGCAGCACGTGGTGCTGGAGGCGGGTCACCCCAGCCCGATGAACCCGCGCGGCTTCCTCGGTAGCCGCCCGTTCAGCGCCGCCAACAAGGCACTCGCCGACGCCGGCCTGCCCACCATCGACTGGGAGCGCACCGCCGGCTGAGCCCGCTCGTCGACGTCCTGCTGCTCGTGGCGGCCTTGAACGGGCCGTCGACGTCCGTTAGTTGGCGCTACCGGCGCTGGCTCAGCTTCCGCTGGCTGACTGCCGGCCCCGGTAGCGGCGCAACAGCTCGGCGGCGCGTGGCTCGCTCAGCTCCAACTCGACGAGCGGCACCACCTGGTAACTCCGCCCACCGTGACGCACCTCGATCGTCTCGGGCAGCTCGTCGCACATCGTGGCCCTGATCTCTCCGTACCGGGTCGACCAAAAGTGTTCGCCCGGCTCCTCAGGCTCCAACCACGCGCCGCCGAACTCACCCCAGCGAGCGTTCCACCGCTGGCCGTAGTTCATCTCCAGCCATCTGGTGAAAAGTTTGGCGTCCTGCCAGCGCAGGGCGATCTCCAGCGCGTCCACCGGCACCGGCGCTCCCTGCAACAGCGCTGCGGCACACCCGGTGATCACCTGCGGAAAGTCGGTGAGCCGATCCAGCAGCCGATTCACATTCAGCCCGTCGAGCCGCTCCGCGATCGGCCGGGCGGCCAGGTCGTCGATCCGAGCGTCGAGGTGCGCGTCCAGCGGCTCAACCCCGATGACCAACTGCACATCCATCGCGGCGAGCAACCGTTCCAGCACCGGGACGGTCGTCGCTCGCTCACCACGCTCGAACCGGGCCACCGCTGCCTGGTCGACCCCGGCGAGCGCGGCCAACTGGCGCTGGCTCAGGTCGCGCAGGTGTCGTTGATGCCGCACGACAGCGCCGAGCACTGTGACAAGGCGAGTGGATGACATCCCGGCATGGTGGGCCACTGGCGGGATGTCCGCGATCCCGCTACGGCAGATCGGCGACTTGCCGCCGATCCGGACCCGGGGATCGCCAGGCCCGTGAACCGGCGGATGGTGGGCCTTACTTCAATGAGCGTGATGTCTGTGAGTCATCACGATGACTCAGAGACATCAGGCTCATTGGGGAACGTGGCTCCAGCGCTTGTCCGAGGGCCAGGCGGTTGGCCCGGCCGCACCCGAGGGCTATGGCAGTGGGCCAGCCCGCGGGCGGTGGCGGGGCGGGGCATGACCGGGGCGGAGGGCGGGGCGGCTAGGCTGGCTTACCGTGCTCGTACTCGTGGTGGACAGCTCGACCCCCGCGGTCACCGCGGCGCTGGTGGAGGTCTCGGCAGACGGTGTGGCGTCGCGGGCGCACCGGTGCACCGTCGACGCCCGCGCGCACGGTGAGCTGCTCGCGCCCCAGGTGGATGCGGTCCTCGCCGACGCTGACGCGCGCCCGCGTGACCTGGCCGCCATCGTCGCCGGGCTCGGTCCGGGTCCGTTCACCGGGCTACGGGTCGGCCTGGTGACCGCCGCGACGATGGGTCAGGTGCTCGGCATCCCCACGTACGGCGTCTGTTCGCTGGATGCCATCGGTTACCCGGCGGCGTCCGGCGCGCCCGTCCTGGCCGCCAGCGACGCCCGGCGCAAGGAGCTCTACTGGGCCGTCTACGACGGCGCCGGCCAGCGGATCGTCGGGCCCGAGGTGTCCGCGCCGGCGGTCGCCGCCGCGCGCGCCCGCGAACTGGGCGCGACGATCGCGGTCGGTGACGGGGCGCACCGGTACGCCGAGGTCCTGGACCTGCCCGTTCGGGTCGAGCCGCGCTACCCGGACGCGACAGTGCTGGCGTTGCTCGCCGCCGAGCGGATCCGGGCGGGGGCGACCAGTGAGCGGCTCACCCCGCTCTACCTGCGCCGCCCCGACGCGGTGGCGGCGACCGGCCGCAAACCGGTCCTGCCATGACGGCGGTACGGCTCGAACCGTTCCGCTGGTGGCACATCGACGACGTGCTGCCGATCGAGGCGGACCTGTTCGGCGCTGAGAAGTGGTCGCCCGCCATGTTCTGGAGCGAACTCGCCAACGGGCACCACTACCGGCTCGCCGTCGACGCGGACGGTTCGGTGCTCGGTTACGCAGGGCTCGCCGGCGTTCCGCCGGACGAGGTGTGGGTGCAGAACATCGCCGTCCGCCGGGACGCCCAGCGGCGCGGCGTAGGGCGTGCCCTGCTGGAGGAGCTGCTCGCCGAGGCGGTCCGGCGCGACGCCCGCAGCACCCTGCTGGAGGTCGCCGTGGACAACGCCGCAGCTCAGCGGCTCTACGCGACGTACGGTTTCGAGCCGATCGGGGTGCGGCGCGGCTACTACCAACCGAGCAACACCGACGCGCTGGTCATGCGGCGCGACGCCGAGCCGACCGGGGACGGACCACACGACCATGGCTGACGAACCACTGATCCTGGGTATCGAGACCTCCTGCGACGAGACCGGTGTCGGCATCGTGCGGGGGCACACACTGCTGGCCGACGCGCTCGCCTCCAGCGTCGAGGAACACGCCCGGTTCGGGGGCGTGGTGCCGGAGGTGGCCAGCCGGGCACACCTGGAGGCCATCGTGCCGACGATGGACCGGGCACTGACCGAGGCCGGCGTCACGCTGGCCGACATCGACGCGATCGCTGTCACCTCGGGGCCAGGGCTGGCCGGTGCGTTGCTGGTCGGCGTCGCTGCCGCCAAGGGGTACGCGGTCGCGGCCGAGAAACCCATCTACGGCGTCAACCACCTCGCCGCCCACGTCGCTGTGGACACCCTTGAGCACGGCCCACTGCCCGAACCCGCCATCGCCCTCCTGGTGTCCGGCGGCCACTCGTCCCTCCTGCTCGTGGACGACCTGGCCCGGGGTGTCACCCCGCTGGGCGCCACCATCGACGACGCGGCCGGGGAAGCGTTCGACAAGGTCGCCCGGCTGCTCGGGTTGCCGTTCCCGGGCGGTCCGCCCATCGACCGGGAGGCCCGGGCCGGCGACGCCGCAGCGATCGCCTTCCCCCGCGGGCTGACCGCCGCGAAGGATCTTGCCGCCCACCAGTACGACTTCTCGTTCTCGGGCCTGAAGACCGCGGTGGCCCGGTGGGTCGAGTCCCGCCAGCGCGCCGGTGAGACGGTTCCGGTGGCCGACGTGGCCGCGTCCTTCCAGGAGGCGGTCTGTGACGTCCTGACCAGCAAGGCGCTCGCCGCCTGCCGGGCACAGGGCATCGAGACCCTGGTCATCGGCGGGGGAGTGGCAGCGAACTCGCGACTGCGGGCGATGGCCGAGCAACGAGCCGAGAAGTACGGCATCCGAGTTCGGGTACCCCGGCCGAAGCTGTGCACCGACAACGGCGCGATGGTGGCCGCGCTCGGTTCGCACCTGGTCGCCGCTGGTGTCGCCCCGAGCCGACTGGACCTGCCAGCCGATTCGGCACTGCCGCTGACCACTGTCAGCGTGTGACGGGAGCGGCGGACATGATCGTGCGGATGTGGGAGGCGCGTGCCGAGGCGTACGGAGTCGCCGACCTGATCACCTGGGTGTGCGACACCGCCCTGCCCGAGTTGGAGCACGACCCGCTCCACGTCTCCAGCGAGGTCTTCTCCTCCACCGACCACCGCGTGGTGGTGATCTCCAAGTGGCGCAGCAGCCCTCGCCCGCTGCCGGACCCGCCAGCCCTGCTGGTGGCCCGCGCCCCGCACTCCTGGGACTTCACCCAGGTAGACCGCTGACGCGAGCCACCGTCCAGGCCGCCGGCTGACTGGTCAGCTGCGGCGCAACATCCGGTAGGTGGCGATTCCGCCAGTGCCCAGCGCGGCGAGGAAGACCAGCCAGACGACGGTGCTGCTGACTCCGACCTGCGGGCCGGAGTTGGCGGAGGCGGCGGCCAGGAGCCCGTCCTCGCCCGGGGCGGGCAGCGCGGCCGGCGGCAGCTCCGGCCAGCGGACCAGGCCGGTGCTCTCCAGCATCTGCATGTGGTGCTGGACGAATTCGTTGGCGTCCTCGCAGAGCTTGCGGACGGTGGCGTCCCGGGTGCTGGCGCGGACCGCGCCGATCACCGGGAAGATCTTGCCGTGGGCGACCCGGAGCCGGGTGACGAAGATCTGGTCGAAACGAGCGCCGGAGGCCTTCTGCATCTCGGCCAGCCAGCCCTTCTGCTCGGCGGTCGGCTCGCTGGGGATCGTCGCGCCCAACTTATTGGCCGCGTCGACCACGAGCTGATCGAGCTTCTGGTGCTCGCCGGCGATGCCGGCGCCGATCTCCCGGACCTTCGCCGACTGTCCCTTCTCGGCGGCCATCTGGCCGGCTGGCATCTCCCAGAGCCCGGCCAGCCGCACCCCGTTGAGCAGTGTCATGTCGGCAGCGTTGAGCTGCTGGCCACCGGCGGGTGCGGCGACGGCCACGCCGGGCAGGACACCGACCCCCGCGATGACCGCGATGAGCAGCATCGCCGCTCGGTGGGTCCGGGTGCCCAGTCGGCGATGGGCGAATCTGAGCGGTGCCATGTCTGTGGTGCCTCCTCGATCCGGACCGGAACGCGTCTGGACCGGGCAGCCGTACCCTGCCGGTTGCCCGTCCGCCCACTGGTACGGACTGATCGCGCGATCAGTTCATCGCGGAGCGCCCCGGATCAGCGGGTGACGGCGAGCAGGCCGCCGAGCAGCAGCAGGGTGATCGCCGCGGCGGCGAAGACCATCAGCAACTCCTGACGCCCCCGCGCGACCGGGCCGGCGTCGACGACCGCTGTGGGCAGGGCCGGTAGATCGCGGGTCAGCGCGGCCAGGTCACCGAGGGTGCGGGCCGTCCACACCGCACCGGCGCGATCGGAGAACTCGTCAAGCGTCAGCCGGCCCGCCGCGGTGTGCTGGTGCAGCGCGGCGACCACCCGGTTGCGGTCGTCGTCGGAAGCGCGCAGCTCGACATCCACGCCGGACAGCGTACGCGGATCAGCCCACGTCGAGGGGGTCGGCGAGGAGCCGTTCGAAGGCCAGTTCGGCGGCACCGATCAGGGGCGCGTCAGTACCCAGTTTCGGCGTGCGCAGCCGGACGTGCTCCAGGCAGGCCCCGAGCGCGTTGGAGTTGAGCCGGCTGCGGATCTGGGCCGCCGCCGCGAGGTAGAGGTCACGCATGGTCCCGCCGAAGATGACCATCTCGGGGTTGAAGACGTTCACCAGGTTGGCCACCCCGAAGCCGAGCCAGTCGCCGGCCTGACGGACCGCTGTCTGGGCCCGGGCGTCCCCCCGGTCGGCCGCGTCGAAGACCTCCAGCAGCGCGTCGCGGCCCCGGGAGTCGGAGCGTCCGGCAGCGCGCAGGAGGCCGTGCTCACCGATCTCGGTCTCCCAACAGCCTCGGGAGCCGCACTCGCAGGGCTTGCCGTCGCGGACCACCTTCATGTGGCCGACCTCGCCGCCGTAGCCACCGTGCCCGGTCAGTCGGCGTCCACCGGCGATGATGCCGGCACCCACGCCCACGTCGCCGTACAGGTAGAGGACGTTGTCACAGCCTGCCGCCACACCTCGTGCGTGCTCGGCGAACGCGGCGACGTCGGCCACGTTGCCCACTGTGATCGGTACGTCGATGCCCAACTCGTCGGCGAGGGCCGCGCCGATCGGCTCGTCCACCCAACCGGTGGTGGGGCCGAGTCGGACCAGGCCGTCGTCCCGGCGGACCATCCCGCAGACCGCGACGCCGGCACCGACGCAGATCGCGTCCGCCGGCACCAGCTGCTGCATCTCCTTGACCGCGCCGGCCAGCAGCGGCGCGGCCTCCGCGGCCAACAGCCCGCGCGGCCGGTCCAGATCCCGGCGGTCCAGGACCGCGCCACCCAGCCCGATCCGGGCGGCGCGCAGCCGGTCCACCTCCACTGAGTACGCGTACGCGTAGACCCGGGCCGACTCGGGCCGGACGACCAGTGACGGTCGTCCGGCTCGGCCGGTCTCCTTCGGTGCGCCTTCGCTGACCAGCCCCACCGCGGACAGGTCGGCGGTGAGCGCCCCGATGGTGCTGCGGTTGAGGCCCAGCGTGGTGGTCAGCTCGGCACGCGTGGTCGCCCCGTGGACGTGCACGTGCCGCAGCAGGGCCCCGAGATTCTGCCGTCGGACGTCATCCTGACTCGGTCCTGGGCGCATGCTGGTGCTACCTCCCGCGCGGTCAGCGGGTGCCGGTGGCTGCCGCGCGGCGGCGGGAGAGCGCGTCGACGCTGGCGGCGAGCAGCAGCACGACGCCGGTGACCACGTACTTGACTCCCGCGCTGTACCCCATCAGGCCCATTCCGTTTTCGATGACAGCGACCACAGCGCCGCCGAGCACGGCGTCGAGGACGCGGCCCTTGCCACCGAAGAGGCTGGTGCCGCCGATCACCGCTGCGCCGACCGCGTAGAGCAGTACGTTACTGCCCCCGGTGTTCGGGTCGACCGAGTTGGCCCGGCTGGCCGCCACGATGCCACCGATGGCGGCCATGGACGAGCAGATCACGAAGACCGAGATCCGGATCCGGTCGACGTCGATGCCGGCCCGACGGGCCGCTTCCCGGTTGCCGCCAACGGCGTAGATGTGCCGGCCGTAGCTGGTGCGTTGGAGCACGAAGGTCCAGATGACCAGCAGCACCGCGATGATCGGCACCACGATCGGCACGCCCTTGAGCGAGACGATGAGGACGTTGCGGCTGCGCTCCAGGTTGAGGACGTACATGGCGGTGCCGAGGATGACGGCGAGCCCGCCGATCCGCAGTGCCACCACCGCGATCGGGTCGGTGATCAGACCGCGGGCCACCCGGTTGCGGTGACGCAGCAGTTGCACAGCCCCGTAGCCGACGACCGCGAAGGCGGTCAGCGCCCAGCCCAGGGTGGGGGCGAGGTTGCGGTTGGCGATGGCGACCAGCACCTCGTCGCGGACGGAGATGTTGGTGCCCTCCTGCACGAGCAGCAGCACGACGCCCTGGAAGGCGAGGAAGCCGGCGAGGGTGACCACGAAGGACGGAATGCCGATCTTCGCGACGAGCATGCCGAGCGTGGTGCCGATGACCACGCCTGTGGCGACCGCGGCGAGCACCGCGACCCACCAGGGGTAGCCGAGCACTGTGACCACATTGGCCAGCACGGCCGCGCAGACGCCGCTGGCGAAGCCGGCGGAGAGGTCGATCTCGCCGAGCAGCAGCACGAAGACCAGGCCCATCGCGATCAGCGTGACCGCCGCGCCCTGGGTGAAGAGGTTGGCGAAGTTGCCGGCCGACAGGAACGACGACGGCCGCAGGATCGCGAAGACGGTGCAGAGCACGATCAGGCCGAGCACGGCCGGCAGCGCGCCGACGTCGCCACCGCGTACCCGACTCAGGTAGTTGCGGACGTGGCCTCCGACGGTCGGCGCCGGTGTGACGGCCGCGGGGCCGTCCTTCCGCACGGCGGTGGTGGTCATCGGACGCCTCCTGAGATCGAGTCGGCCGGCTCCGGGCCGTCGCCGTTGCTGCCCGGGTCGGTGGCGAGGCCGAGCCCGCCCGAGCGCCCGGCGGTGATCAGCTCGACCACCTGGGCGTGGGTGATGTCGGTGGTCTTCACCTGGGCGACCATCTGGCCGAGGTACAGCGCGGCGATCCGGTCGGAGACGGCGAAGACGTCGTTCATGTTGTGCGAGATGAGCACCACGGCCAGGCCGTTGTCGGCGAGGCGGCGGACCAGTTCGAGCACCTGCGCGGTCTGTGCCACGCCGAGCGCCGCAGTCGGCTCGTCCAGGATGACGAGCTTGCTGTTCCACAGCACCGCCTTGGCGATGGCCACGGTCTGGCGCTGGCCGCCGGAGAGGCTGGACACGTGCTGGCGGAGTGAGGTGACGGTGCGGATGGAGAGCCCGGCCAGGGTTTCGGCGGCGAGCTGCTCCATTGTCGGCTCGTCCAGGACGATGCCGCTGCGCTTCTCCCGGCCGAGGAACATGTTCTGCACGATGTCCAGGTTGTCGCAGAGCGCGAGGTCCTGGTAGACGACCTCGATGCCGAGCGTGGCGGCGTCGCGAGGGCTGCCGATGTGCACCGGTTCACCGTTGAACAGGAACTCTCCGGCGTCGGAGGGGTGGATACCGCTGATGCACTTCACCAGGGTCGACTTGCCGGCGCCGTTGTCGCCTACCAGTGCGGTCACTTCGCCTGGGTGGACGGTCAGGGCGACGTCGCGGAGCACCTGGACGGGACCGAAGCTCTTGTCGATCCCGCGGAGTTCCAGCAGGGGGGTCGCGGACACGGGGTCTCCTTCTTAAGGGAGGGTCGGGGCCCGTCCGGCGGGCGCCGCCCGGCACGGGAGGTGCTCCCGTGCCGGGCGGCGGTGGTCGTTCCGGCGGGTACTGCGGCGTCGGTCAGCTGATGCCGGCTTCGGCGCAGAACTTGGCGTAGGCCCCGGTGCAGACCTGCTCCTTGGTCGCGTAGCCGTCGGCGATGACGTCCTTGACGTTGTCCTTGTAGATGGCCTTCGGGGTGAGCAGCACCGAGGGGACGTCGCGGTCACCGTCCTTCACCGACTGGCCGGTGTCCTTCTTTTCGCCCTTGGCCAGCGCGATGGCCAGGTCCGCGGCGGCCTTGGCCTCTTCCCGGACCGCCTTGTAGACGGTCATGCACTGGTCACCGGCGAGGATGTTCTGCAGGCCCTCCACGCTGGCGTCCTGGCCGGTCACCGGCACCTTGCCGTTGATCTTGTTCTTCTTCAGGATCGAGATGGCGGCGTTGCCGAGAGTGTCGTTGGCAGCCAGCACGCCGTCGATCTTGCCCTTGGTCGCGGTGAGCTGCTGCTCGAAGATGGTCGCGGCGGTGGGGCCGTCCCAGCCCGGCACGGCGTCGTCCGGGCCCTTGGTGTATTCCTTGGAGTCGAACTTCGGCTTGAGCACCGAGTCGTAGCCAGCCTTGAACAGGGTGGCGTTGTTGTCGGTGGGGGAGCCGTTCAGGTACGCCACGACGGGGTTCTTGGCGCCCTTCTCGGTCAGGCACTTCGCCAGACCCTCGCCCTGGAGCTTCCCGACGGTCTCGTTGTCGAAGCTGACGTAGTACTGGGCGGAGCCGCCGAGGGTGAGCCGGTCGTAGTCGATGGTGGCGACGCCCTGCGACTTGGCCTTGTCGAGCACGGCCTTGCCGGTGCCGGAGTCCAGGTTGACGATCATCAGGGCGGTGACGCCGCTGGTGATCATCTGGTCGGCGATGGTCTGGAAGGCGCTCTTGTCGTTCTGGGCGTTCTGGATGTCGGACTCGACGCCGGCAGCCTTGAACGCCTCCTCCAGGAAGCGGCGGTCCGCCGTCTCCCAGCGGGGGGAGGACTTGCTGTCCGGAAGGATCACGCCGATCTTGGGAGTCTTTTTGGAGTCGGCCGAGCCGGTGCCGGAGTCGTCGCTACAGGCGGTCAAACCGCCGGTCGCGAGCAGGCCCACGGCGGCGATGGTGAGGATCCCCTTACGCATGTGCAGGGTCCTTTCGGAGGTGGGGGAGGTGTTGTTTTGTTGTGTCCGGCAACGTATTTCGCGTCACACCGGCTCCACAAGACCGCGCAGGTGCATAGTTTGTTGGGAGCGATAACAATTCAGCAACGCGACTGTTACTCCCTGGGTATCCCACGGGGAAGTCGACGTAACGACTGTCGTCAGCGGGTCTGCAACGCAGCGGTGCGGGCGTCGGTCAGCGCCACCAGATCCGCCGCTGCCAGTTCGAGTTGCAGACCGCGCCGACCAGCCGAGACGTAGATCGTCGGAAGATCCAGCGCGGATTCGTCCAGCACCGTGGGCAACCGTCGACGCTGCCCGAGCGGGCTGATCCCACCTCGTACGTAACCGGTGGCCCGCTCGGCGACCGCCCGGTCGGCCAACGCCGCCCGCTTGCCGCCGACCGCCGCCGCGAGCGCCTTCAGATCCAACTCGCCGGTGACCGGAACGACAGCCACTGTGAGCGCGCCGTCGACGGCGGTCACCAGCGACTTGAACACCCGCTCCGGTGCCACGCCGAGCGCAGCCGCCACCAACGCGCCGTAGTTCGGGGCGTCCGGCGACACCCGGTACGGATGGGTGCGATGCGCGATCCCGCGCTTGACCAACAGTGCCGTTGCCGGCGTGCCCTGTCCCGCCACAGCGACGAGGCTAGTCGAGACGGTGCTGGTCGACCGGCTGGCCGATCAGCACCGTCGGTGCGCCGTCGACCCGGGTGAGCACCAGGCTCGCCGCAACGTCCCCGGCCAGCCGCAGGTCCCGCCGGAGCTGCTCCGGGGTGAGCGCCGAACCCCGCTTGAGGATCTCCACCCGGCCCACCCGGCGCTCGCGCAGCAGCGCCCGCAGGCGCTTGAGCGAGAACGGCAGCACATCGGTGATCTCCAGGCAGCGCGCGTACGGGGTGCGGACCGGCTGGTCGGCGTAGAGATAGGCGATGCTCGGATCGCCGAGGGTGGCGTCCAGTTCGGTGGCCAGTTCGGCGACGAGATGCGCGCGCACCACCGCCGGGTCCGGGTCGTACAGGTAGCGACGCGGCGGCCCGACCGACGCCTCGGCGGCACCCGAGCCGGTGAGCTGGTGACGGTGGGCCTCGACGCCCCGCTGGCGGTGGAGGGTGGCGCGACGGGGCACCTCCGCCAGCTCACCGCACCAGAGCGCGGCCTCGACCAGGTCCCCATCCACGCCGACCCACTCGGCCTCCGCGCCGGCCGGAATGAGCGCGTGGTCCACGCCCGGCGCGACCTTCACCACTGTGCGCGGCACCCGGTCGGCCAGCCCGGTGACGAAGTCCCACGGCGGCGAGTAGGCGCGCGGGTCGAAGATCCGACGCCCGGTGCCGGTCGTGCGGCGGGCCGGATCGCAGAAGACCCCGTCGACCCCTGACACGTCGAACCCGGTCGCGTCGCCGCACTCGACAGTGAACAGCTCAGCCAGCCCGGCCGCCTCGGCGTTGGCGGCGGCCATCGCCGCGGTCACCGGGTCGGCCTCCACCCCGTACACCCTGATGCCGGCGCGGGCGGCGGCCAGCGCGTCGGCCCCGAGCCCGCACCCGAGGTCGGCCAGGGTGCGCACGCCGGCCGCGTACAACCGGGCCGCCCGACTGTCGGCGACCACCCGGCGGGTGGCCTGCTCCAGGCCGGGACGGGTGAGGAACATCCCAGCGGCCGCCGGGCCGAACTTGCCCACCGCCCGGTGCCGCAGCTCGGCCTGGGTCAGTGCTGCCGCGGCCAACGTCGGCGGCACCCCGGTCGCGCGCAGCGCCGACGCCGCGACCAGTGGATCACCGCCGGCCAGGTCGGCCGCCGCCGCGAGGGCGGCCGACCCCTCAGGGGTACGCAGCGCCGCCAGCTGATCGAGATCCACCCGGCCATTGTCCCGGCCGGCAGGGAAATCCTGGTTGTCGGGGCGCGACGCGCTGGCACTCTCCTTGACGGAGTGCTAGCCACGGAATAACCTGCGATTAGCACTCTCACCCTGAGGGTGCCAGCTTCCGGGTCTCGCGACCCGGGTGCGCACGCCAGGCGGACCGGCACCCGCGACGACGGCACCGCCCGGTGGCATGAGGCAGATTGACGCTGGTCAGCCCCGCTGGCCAGCAACGAAACCAGTACCCCAGGAGGGTATGCCCGTGACTACCGCGACCAAGGTTGCGATCAAGCCGCTCGAGGACCGCATCGTGGTCCAGGCGAATGAGGCTGAGACCACCACGGCGTCGGGCATCGTGATCCCCGACACCGCCAAGGAGAAGCCGCAGGAGGGCACTGTCCTCGCTGTGGGCCCGGGGCGCGTCGACGACAACGGCAACCGGGTTCCGGTTGACGTGCAGGTCGGCGACACCGTCCTCTACTCGAAGTACGGCGGCACCGAGGTCAAGTACGCCGGCGAGGAGTACCTGGTGCTCTCCGCCCGCGACGTCCTCGCGGTCATCGAGAAGTAAGCAACCGATCAGTGCCACTGCCCCGGTCCGGCTCGCCGGGCCGGGGCAATGGCGCTTCGAAGGGACATTAATGGCGAAGATCCTGAGCTTCTCGGACGACGCCCGGCACCTGCTGGAGCACGGTGTCAACGCCCTCGCGGACGCGGTCAAGGTCACCCTCGGCCCGCGCGGGCGCAACGTCGTCCTGGACAAGAAATTCGGTGCGCCGACGATCACCAACGATGGTGTGACCATCGCCAAGGAGATCGAGCTCACCAACCCGTACGAGAACCTTGGCGCGCAGCTGGTCAAGGAGGTGGCGACCAAGACCAACGACGTCGCCGGCGACGGCACCACCACCGCGACGGTGCTGGCCCAGGCGATGGTTCGCGAGGGTCTGCGCAACGTGACCGCCGGAACCAACCCGGCCGGCCTCAAGCGGGGCATCGACGCGGCGGCCATGAAGGTCTCCGAGGCGCTGCTCGGCCGTGCCGCCGAGGTCACCAGCAAGGAGTCGATCGCGAACGTGGCGACGATCTCCGCGCAGGACTCCACGATCGGTGATCTGATCGCCGAGGCGATGGAGCGGGTCGGCCGCGACGGTGTCATCACCGTCGAGGAAGGCTCGATGCTCACCACCGAACTGGACGTGACCGAGGGTCTCCAGTTCGACAAGGGCTTCATCTCGCCGAACTTCGTCACCGACCTGGAGGGTCAGGAGTCCGTCCTTGAGGACGCGTACATCCTGGTCACCACCCAGAAGATCTCGGCGATCGAAGAGCTGCTGCCGCTGCTGGAGAAGGTCCTGCAGAACAGCAAGCCCCTGCTGATCATCGCCGAGGACGTGGACGGCCAGGCGCTCTCCACCCTGGTGGTCAACTCGCTGCGCAAGACCCTCAAGGTCTGCGCGGTCAAGGCCCCGGGCTTCGGTGACCGGCGCAAGGCAATGCTCCAGGACATCGCGATCTCCACGGGCGCCGAGCTGGTCGCCCCGGAGCTGGGCTACAAGCTCGACCAGGTCGGCCTAGAGGTGCTCGGCACCGCCCGGCGCGTCGTGGTCGACAAGGAGAACACCACGATCGTCGACGGCGGTGGCCAGAAGGCCGACGTCACCGACCGGGTGTCCCAGATCCGCAAGGAGATCGAGGCCTCCGACTCCGACTGGGACCGGGAGAAGCTGGCCGAGCGGCTGGCGAAGCTCTCCGGTGGCATCGCCGTCATCAAGGCTGGCGCGGCGACCGAGGTCGAGATGAAGGAGCGCAAGCACCGCATCGAGGACGCCATCGCGGCGACCAAGGCTGCGGTCGAGGAGGGCACTGTGCCCGGCGGCGGCGCCGCCCTGGTGCAGATCCTCTCGGTGCTCGACGACGACCTGGGCTTCACCGGTGACGAGAAGGTTGGCGTCTCGGTAGTGCGCAAGGCGCTCGTCGAGCCGCTGCGCTGGATCGCCCAGAACGCCGGTCACGACGGTTACGTCGTGACGCAGAAGGTCGCCGACCTCAAGTGGGGCAACGGCCTCGACGCCGCCAAGGGCGAGTACGTCGACCTGGTCAAGGCCGGCATCATCGACCCGGTGAAGGTGACCCGCAACGCGGTCACCAACGCCGCCTCGATCGCCGGTCTGCTGCTCACCACGGAGAGCCTCGTGGTGGAGAAGCCGGAGCAGGCCGAGCCGGCCGCCGCCGGTGGGCACGGCCACGGTCACGGCCACCAGCACGGCCCGGGCTTCTGATCCGGTAGCGACACCCGTTCCGGGGCGCACCGCCGTCAGGCGGTGCGCCCCGGCTCGTTCCTGCGGGCTGGCAGGTCATTACCGAACGCTGACGTTGTTGGCGACCGGGCGAGATGATCGCGCACACTGGGCCGATGAGCACCACGTCACGGCGGTACGCCGCGTTGGCCGGGATCACCGCCGCCGCCGTCGCGATCGGGATCGCCGAACCGGTCGCGGTGTTGACCGGTCCCCGGTCGGCGCCCCTGGTCGCGGTCGGCGGGGTCATCGTCGACGCCGTCCCCGAATCGCTGAAGCAACTCGCCATCGACCTCTTCGGCACCGCCGACAAGATCGCGCTGCTGGTCGGAACTGCCGTGTTGCTGGGAGGCTTCGCCGCGCTCTTCGGTGTCCTGGCGGTCCGCCGACTGGCACTCGGCCTGGCCGGCATTGCCGCGTTCGGCGCCATCGGCGTGGCCGCCGCGCTGACCCGCTCCGGCGCCGACCTCGCCGACGCGCTGCCGTCAGTGGTCGGCGCCGGTCTTGGCGCACTGGTGCTCTGGTTGTTCATCGGCGGACCTTTCGAGCTGAACCCCTGGACCTGGTCACCACCCACGCCGCCCGCTGGTCCGGTGTCGTCCGCTGGCCCGGTGTCGCCGGCTGGTCCGGTGTCGTCCGCTGGTCCGGTGTCGCCCGTTGGTCCCGGGTCGTCCGCTGATCCCGGGTCGCCCGCAGAGTCGGTGCCGGTGACTCCCGCCGGGCCGACGGCCGCCGCCGAACCGGTCGGGCCCGCCGAAGTGGACCCGGAGTCGCGGCGGCGGTTCCTCACCGGCAGCGGGGTGCTGCTCGGCACCGCCGTGGTGGCCGGCCTCGGTGGGCGCTGGCTGGCAGGGCGGCGCGGCGTGTCCGCAGCCCGCGACGCGATCCGCCTGCCCGCGCCGGTCGCCCCCGCACCGGCCGTACCGGCGGGCGCGGACCTCTCGTTGACGCAGCTCGCGCCGTACGTCACCCCGAACTTCGGGTTCTACCGGATCGACACCGCGCTGGTGGTGCCCCAGGTCGACCCGGACACCTGGCGGCTGCGGATCCACGGACGGGTCGGCAGGGAACGCACCTACAGCTACGCGGATCTGCTGGCCCGACCGCTGGTCGAGCGGTACGTCACGCTTGCCTGCGTCTCCAACGAGGTGGGCGGGGACCTGATCGGCAATGCCCTATGGCTCGGCGTACCCCTGCGAGAACTGCTGGACGAGGTCGAGCCGGACGACGACGCCGACCAGGTCGTCGGCCGGTCGGTCGACGGCTGGACCTGCGGCACCCCCACCGCCGCGCTGCGCGACGGACGGGACGCGCTGCTGGCCGTGGGGATGAACGGCGAGCCGCTGCCGGTCGAGCACGGCTTCCCGGTCCGAGTGGTGGTGCCGGGCCTCTACGGCTACGTGTCGGCCTGCAAATGGGTGACCGAACTGGAGTTGACCCGATTCGCCGACTTCGACGCGTACTGGGTGCCGCGCGGCTGGTCCCCCCAGGGGCCGATCAAGACCCAGTCGCGGATCGACACGCCCCGGAAACGTAACCGGCTGACCGCCGGCCCGGTGACCGTCGCCGGGGTGGCCTGGGCGCAGCACCGGGGCATCCGCCGAGTCGAGGTACGCGTCGACGACGGCCCGTGGGAGGAAGCCGCGCTGGCCCCGACCGTGTCGGTGGACACCTGGGTGCAATGGTCCTGGCGCTGGGACGCCACACCGGGCGAGCACCGGCTCCAGGTCCGCGCGACGGACGCGACCGGTGAAACCCAAACCGAACGTACGCAGGACGTCGTCCCGGATGGCGCCACCGGCTGGCACACGGTCACCGTCACCGTCCGCTGATCCACGCCATGGCCTCGCCGCCCGGCTCCGTCCGCGAGGTGTGTCCGCGACGTGCTCTGCGCGTTCGTGGGCTGTGCTGGCGTGCTGGTGGGCTTTGTTCGCCACATGTTCCGCGGGTCGGCGGGCGGTGTCCTAGCAGGCTCTGCGGATAGGCGGGCGGTGTCCGCGACCTGCTTTGTGGGGTCGGTCGGTGGGCGGTGTCCGCGACCTGCTCCTGAGTCGGATCGGTGGGTCGTTTCTGCGACCTGCTTTTCGGATGATTGGGCTGGTTGGCGACGTGCATTGCCGGGTTTCCGCGACCTGCTCTGCGGGTGAGCGGGGCTGTTGGCGACCTGCGCTGCCGGGGTTCCCGCGACTCTCCTTCGGGCCGGCGGGCGGCTGCCTGGTTGACCGGTGGTATCCCAGACCGTGCATGCAGATCTTGGACACTTTCCGTTCGCTCCGAACGGAAAGTGTCCAAGATCTGCGGGGTTCAGAGCAAAAAACGCCGCTGGCCGGCACCCCACGTTGCGGGTGCCGGCCAGCGGTCGGTGTCTTGCGGTCTTACCGTGCGGTGGTGCGGGTCAGCTGTTCCAGTGCTGGCCGACGAGGTCGGTGGCCTGCTGCTCCCACTGGGCGTAGGCGTCCGGGTAGGCCGACACCTGCACGGTCTGCGC
>NZ_JBEZFO010000023.1:52213-123461 GCF_040649495.1 Micromonospora sp. NPDC048947 | reverse complement strand
CGGTGACATCGGTGCGCACATCATCGACCTGACCCAGTTCGTCACGGGTCAGCGGATCAGCGGCGCACCACCTTGGTGTCACCGGTCGCGACGGTCACCCCGGCGGTGCGGGCGGCGTCACCGAGCGCCTGGGCGACCCGGCCGACGACGGAGAGTTCGATGCCCTCCTCCAGGATGAAGCCGCAGGAGAGATAGGCGGGGACGGCGCCCACCATGGCCAGGTCGTTGACGGTCCCGTTGACGGCGAGGTCCCCGATGGAACCGCCGGGGAAGAAGAGCGGCCGGACGACGAAGGAGTCGGTGGAGAAGGCGAGCTGGGCGCCGCCCATCGTCAGGTGGGCGGAGTCGCCCAGCTCCGCGAGGACGTCGCTGCCGAAGGCGGGGGCGAAGAGGTGTTCCACCAGCTCGGCGGAGAGCGTTCCGCCGCCGCCGTGGCCCATGACGATCCGTTCGTGGTCGCGCAGGGGGGCGGGGCAGGTCCAGCCGGAGAAGTCCGGGGCCTCCGGAGCGGTGGAGGCGGCGGAGGGAGTAGAGGAGGAAGTGGCGGGTGCGGTGTCAGCCAACGGAACTCGCCTCCTTGGCCGGGGCGTTCGCGGCCTGGGCGTTCGCCGCGGGAGCCTTCGCCGCCGGGGCTTCGAGCCGCCGGTACAGGTAGTACGCGGCGCACGCGCCCTCGCTGGAGACCATCGTGGCGCCCAGCGGGTTGCGCGGGGTGCACTCCTTGCCGAACGCGGCGCACTCGTGCGGCTTGATGAGCCCCTGGAGGACTTCGCCGCTGCGGCAGACCGTCGACTCCTCGGTCTCGATGCCGGTGACGGAGAACCGGTGCTCGGCGTCGTACTCCCGGTACGTGGGCGACAGCCGCCAGCCGCTCTGGGGGATCATCCCGATGCCGCGCCAGGAGCGGTCGGTGACCTCGAAGACATCGGCCAGCATCGCCTGGGCGGCCGGGGAGCCCTGCTCGTTGACGGCACGCGGATAGGCGTTCTCGACGGTGTGCTCACCGTTCTCCAACTGCCGTACGGCGCGCCGGATGCCTTCGAGGATGTCGAGCGGCTCGAAGCCGGTGACCACGATGGGGACGTTGTGCCGGTCGGCCAGGGCCGGGTACTCCCGGGTGCCCATCACCGTACAGACGTGTCCGGCGGCGAGGAACGCCTGCACCTGGCAGTCGGGCGAGTTCATGATCGCGTCGATCGCCGGGGGCACCCGGACGTGGGAGACCAGCAGGCTGAAGTTGGGGATGGCGAGCTTCTTGGCCTGGTAGACCGTCATCGCGTTGGGCGGGGCGGTGGTCTCGAAGCCGATGCCGAAGAAGACGACCTGTTTCTCCGGGTTCTCCTGGGCGATGCGCAGGGCGTCCAGCGGTGAGTAGACCACCCGTACGTCCGCGCCTTCGCTCTTCACCTGGAACAGGTCACGGCCGCTGCCCGGGACGCGGAGCATGTCACCGAACGAGCAGAAGATCACATCGGGGCGGGAGGCGATCTCCAGGGCCTTGTCGATGATCTCCAGCGGGGTGACACAGACCGGGCAGCCGGGGCCGTGGATCAGCCGGATCCCGTCGGGGAGCAGCTGGTCGATGCCGTGGCGGATGAGTGGTCGTGGTTGTGCTCCGCCTCGTTGGCGGCGCGCAGGGCGTCGAGGGTGATCCCGTTGCCGGCCGAGTCCTTGATCGTGATCTTCTCCATGACGGCCGCGAGCGCCTTGCCCCGCCGCACGTCGCCGAAGACAGCGGCGGCCGCGCCGGAGCGCACCAGCTGGTCGTAGTACTGCTGCGGGGCCATCCCGGCACGCTGCGCCCGGTGCACGATCTCGTGCCCGAACTCGTCGTCGGAGACCTGCACGTCCTCCGCGTCGGCCAGCGTGTCCAGCAGGAGCTGGACCTTGACGCCCTCGGTCGCCGCCTCGGTCAGCTCGGCGTCGATCTGCTCCTCGGTCTTGTCCTCTGCCGCGAGGTACTCCTCCATCGAGGCGCCGATCCGCTCCAGCTGGTCGACCATCGCCTGCTTGCGGCTCTCGACCTCCTCGCGGACAACACCCTCCGGGGCCGGGATGTCGGCGGCCTCGACGAGCTGGGCCAGGGCCTTGTCCCGAGCGGCGTAGATCTGCTCGACCTGCTTGCCCTGGGTGACCCGGGACCGCAGGTCGCCGCGCAGCTCCTCGATCGTGTCAAACTCGCTCGCCATCTGGGCGAACTCGTCGTTCAGCTCCGGCAGCTCCTTCTCCTTGACCGTGCGCACGGTCACCGCCACGTCAGCGTCCCGACCGGCGAAGTCGCCGCCGACCAGCTGGGTGGTGAAGGTGGTGTCGTCGCCGGCGGCGAGGCCGACCACTGCCTCGTCCAGGCCCGGCAGGAGCTGCTTGCTGCCCACCTCGTGGGAGATGTTGCTCGCCTGGCCGCCCGGCACGTCCTCGCCGTCGACGGTGGCGTTCAGGTCGATCTGGACGTAGTCGCCCTCGGCGGCGGCCCGCTCGACGGTCTTGAGGGTCGCGAAACGCTCCCGCAGGTTCTTCACCTGCTCGTCGATCTCGCTCTCGTCGATCTGCAGCTCGTCGACGGTCACCTCGATGGTGCTCGCGTCCGGGATGGTGATCTCCGGGCGGACGTCGACCTCGGCCGTGAAGTTCAGCGAGTCACCGTCGTTGAACTCGGTGATCTCGACCTCCGGGCGCCCCAGCGTCTTCAGGTCGTGCTCGCGCACGGCGGCGAGGATGTTCTCCGGGATGGCCTCCTGGACCGCCTCGTTGAGGACGGTGCCCCGGCCCACCCGCTGGTCGATCACCGCGGTCGGCACCTTGCCCCGGCGGAAGCCCGGAACCTGGACCTGCGAACCGATCTCCCGGTACGCCTTCTTGAGGCTCGGCTCGAGCTCGACGAACGGCACCTCGATGGCGAGCCGCACGCGCGTCGGGCTCAGAGTCTCGACGGTGCTCTTCACAGGCGTACTCCTTGACGGATCTCAGTTGAGTCTGGGCGTGATTCAGCCCATCGAGTGTAGGCGAGCCGGCCTGACGCTCCGGCATCGCCCGGGAGCCGCACTGGGCGGCACCCGGGGCGGCCCGGCCGCGGACGACAGTCGGGGTGGCGGGATTTGAACCCACGGCCCCTCGCTCCCAAAGCGAGTGCGCTACCAAGCTGCGCCACACCCCGTGGCGACGTGCAGTCTATGCCGTCGCCACGCCTCAGTAGGTGCCGGGGCATCCCCCACCCGGACACATCACCCGAAAATTACCATTCCACCCCACCCGCTCGCCGCCAAGATCCGCCGGGTGGATCTTGGTCGCCGTGCCGGCGGGCCCGCCGACGACCCGGCCTCGCGCGGCGGCGACGCGGTTACGCGTCGGGCACCGACATTGGGTACGCTAGGGGGCGCGTCCTGCTTCGGCGGGATGCACGCGGGCGTAGCTCAATGGTAGAGCTTCAGTCTTCCAAACTGACTACGCGAGTTCGATTCTCGTCGCCCGCTCCACGCACGAAGGCCCAGGTAGACCGCATGATCGCGGCACCTGGGCCTTTCCCATCTCGTCATCGCGCCGAGCGGGATCGGCTGCCCTCTAGGACGTTTCGGCATAGCGCCGAGTCGCTTGGATGATCGACGCCACGACCTCGTCGGCGCGGGTGTGTCTGCCGGTCCACTTGGCGAGGTTGGACTTCTGGACCGCCCAGGCGACCACACGCTGGTTCTTCGACGTCGTGATGGTCATGCCGCCGTAACCCGCATCCACCATCGCCACGTCGTGCAGAGCGACGCGGTGGGAGACGTTGGGGTTCCGCACGATCACCTCGGTGTCCGTGAGGATCACGGCCGGAGACCAGGCGAACCTCCACCAACTCAGCAGCGCGCCGACGATGGCGAGAGCGCTCGCGAGCACGGAGCCGAGAACCAGCCACGACAACAGGCCGACCAGAGGGACCAGAGCGAGTACGCCGAATCGACCGAGCGGTGAGACTCTCCAGATCTGCGGTGCGCGTGGGTTGCCGACGTGCTGTGCCATCGTCGTGCTGTCCTTCCTGCCATGCCTCTTCGACCAGAGATGGATTCAAGGCGGGCCCTCGCGTTTGGCCCTGCGGTTCGGGAGTGAGCAGGATAGAGCTTCGACTCTGCGCGCGGCTGACAACCCACGCTGACGGCCCACCGGCCCGGGCGCCAGACGTTCGATGTTCGCCGATACGGCTCCTGTGCAGACGGTGGCGGACGGCCGAGACTGTAGCGATGTCATCCGTTGGTGCGGACGCCCCACGCAGGCAGGTCGCCACCGCCGCTCTGCTCATCGTCGTCGGTGTGCTGGTCCTCTTCGTCCCGGCCGGTGACGAGGGCAGGGTTCTCGTGCCCATCAGCGAGGGGCACGGGCTGTCCGCAGTGGACGGAATCGGTGCGGCGCTGCTGACGGCGGGCGGCACCTGGTTGGAGGTGCTGGTGATACGACGCCTGCCGCACCTCGCCCTGCCGCCACGGACCCTGTTCGCACTCGGCCTGCTGGCCGGTCTCGGCGTGGGGCTCCTGGTCGCCTCGGCCTTCTCGGGATTCTTCTGGTGGTGGGCTGTCGGCGCAGCCATGCTGGGCATCGCCGTCCTCGTGCTGGTGCCCCTCACGGCGCGCCGCTGAGGAAGACGTGCCGCCTACGCGCCACGAGACTCATGCCGTCGGCGCGCCGCCCCCGATCATCTTGACAGTTGTCGATCTGTGCACTGATGTAAGGACCAAGCACATCGACGTCCGTCACAGGAGGGCACATGATCGTCCGACGACGGTGGACAGCTGCAGCCACCACAGTGATCCTGTTCAGCGCAGTGTTGTCCCATCCCGCCTCCGGCGCGGCGGCACCCGCCGATCCGGCAGCCCCGATCACCCTGAGCGCCACCGAAACCGCAGTGGTCCGAGTCCAGCTCCGCGATCAGGCCCAGCTGGACCGGCTCGTGGCCACCGGCGCTGACCTGGCCAACCGGCCCCGGGCACGGGACGGCCGGATCATCGCCGACCTGGTGCTCAGCGGCGCGCAGCTCGATGAACTGACAGCGCAGGGCGCGACGGCCGTGCAGATCGTGCAGCGCGCCGGGGACGGCAACCGGCACTACGCCGACAGCGTCCGCGCGGCCCAGGCCCGCACCGCCGCCGGGCTGCGCGTGCCGGCCACAGGCCAGCGGTCCACCGCCGCCGCCGCTGCCGTGGACACCCTCCAGGTGCAGCAGGCGTACTGGTGGACCACCAACGGGCAGACCTTCCTGCAGGCCCAGGTGGCCACCACCGCCACCGACGACCCGGACGTGGAGATCACCGTCATTTGGCGGACGGCGGACGGCGTCACCGGCTCCTTCCCGCTGTACCGATTCGAGGACTCGGGCGAGTACCAGTACCACTACAACCTTCCACAGCCGGTGCCGAGCCGGCCGGTTCAGTTGACCGCGACCTCCAGCCTCGGCGGGGTCAGCCGGGTGATCACGCCAACGCTCTGGCCGAACGCCTCCCCGCCGCCGCTGCCGGCCGGCTACCAGAAGGACTTCATCGACGCGTACCTGACGCCGATCGACATCCAGGCGCGGATCAAGCGGCTGGCCCGCCAGTACCGGGACCTGGTGGACGTGATCGACCTGCCGAACAAGACCCAGGGGTACCGACGCAACGCCGCCGGCTACCTGGGCGACCCGACGGTCGCCGCCGTGGTGGTCGAGTCGGTCCGCTTCGGCGACCAGAACATGAACGGCGTACAGGTGCGGACTGTCGACCCGGGTCGGGCGAACCGGCCACTGACCGTCGGCTACCGCGACCGCGTCCTCACCGTGTCGCTGGCCACCGACACGGCGGGCAAGACGGTGAGCACCACCGACGAGGTCGCGGCGGCGATCAACGCCCGCCAACCGGACCGGTTCCGGGCCACCGTCGAGGACGGCTCGGCCGGGCTGCCGATGCCCGTCGCCGGCCCCACCCGGCTCGACGACGGCCTTCAGGGCACCGAGGTGCCGGCGCGGCCGTGGACGGTGCAGGCCCTTCGCCTCGGCGTACACCGGGACGGCTCCCGGGTCGGGGTGCTCGCGTACTCCCAGGAACACGCCCGGGAGTGGGCCACCCCGCTGGTGACGCTGGAGTTCGCCGAGCGGATGCTGGCCAACGCCCGCACCGACCCGGCCACCCGTGAGCTGCTGGAGCAGGTCGACATCTTCGTCATCCCGACGGTCAACCCGGACGGCGCGAACTACTCGTTCAACGACTTCAACTTCCAGCGCAAGAATCTCGTCAACCACTGCACCGGGGCGGCCCGCGACCCGAAGAACCGCACCTCGTGGGGCGTCGACATCAACCGCAACTACACAGTCGGGTCGTACTTCGACGGCTACGTGGGCGCCAGCGCCAACTGCCTGTCCGGCAACTTCGCCGGCACGGCGGAGCTGTCCGAGGCGGAGAGCGGCAACGTGATCGCGCTCGCCCAGGCCCACCCGAACATCAAGTTCGCGATGAACGTGCACTCCTACGGCGGGTACTTCATGTGGCCGCCGGGGGCGTACCGGGCCGACGGCAGGGTCACCCTGCCCCGACCGTCGATCGACGAGTCGACGCTGTTCCTCAACAGCGCCCGGCGGATCGTCGGCGCCATCGCCCAGGAGCGCGGCACCGTCACCTGGCCGTCGCAGACCGGACCGGTCGCCGACGTGCTCTACTCCGCCGCCGGCAACTCGGCCGACCAGCTCTACTACGAGCTGGGCATCTTCGCCTGGGACTTCGAGGTCGGCAACGACCTGTGGAACCCGGAAACCAACCAGTGGGAGGGCGTCGGCTTCCAGCCGCCGTTCGACGAGGCGCACGGCGAATCCCAGGAGTACGCCGGCGGGCTGGTGGAAATGGTCCGGGTGGCCCGCGACTACGCCGCCGCCGAGGCGGCCGCCGGCTGACCCGCGGGTCCCGTACCGCCGCCGGCAGCAGCCGGCGGCGGTACGGCCCCTGAAGCGACCCTCGGTGACGGACGGTAAGCCGATGGTGATCACAGACGTTGACGTGTTTTCATGTCAACAAGCCTGCGCCAACCCGGGACATCGATGACTGAGCAACCCGCACCTGATCACCTCGTTGTGGTCGACGTGTTGACGCAGGGTCTGAGCCACCTGCTACGCGACGAGGATCCGGAACTGGCCCGATGGATCGAGGAACTGGTCGCGACACTGAAGAGTCCCCGGCAGACGACGCTGGCCGGCTGGAACAGCTTCCTCGACCCCGGCGTCGACTCCAGCTGACCCACTCGGAGTTCACCCGCCTGGCCGACGGCCGGGCTGGCCCGGCTGCCATCCGCGCTCTGCGGCGGGCGCAACGCAACCGCACGATGCTCGTCCTCAAGAGCCTCGCCGACACCGACGACGCCTTGGCGGCGTCGGCGCATCTGCTCGGCCACGCCCACCGCGTCGACCCGGCCGCCGCTGACGTGCTGCTCGATCATCCGTGGCTGGCCGTCTGGGCGATCGATCGGGTCCGGCACGGCGACACCGGCCGACCCGACTACCTCTCGTTCGCGGCGCTCGCGGCGGCCGCCCTCAGTGGTCGATCGGACGCGGCGGTGCCGGTCACGCCCCGTGCGGGCCTGGTGCCCGTGCCGGGCCTCGGGGTGCTGCGCTGCGGCGGCGGCAGCACAACTGTGACGCCGGCCGACCTGACCGGGCGCCAGTGGACGCCCACCCGCTGGTGGCGCTTCACCGACCAGTCGGTCACCCTCGACCTCCGCGTCGACGACCTGGACCCCTACCGCGACTGCTTCGGACTACCGGTCGCCGCCCGGCTCTCCGCACCGCAGGCCGCCGAGCTGGAACGGTCCGTCGGGCACGCCTGGCACCTGCTCGTCGGGTACGCCCCAACGCACGCCGCCGAGGTGGCCGCCGGCATCAGCACCTTCGTGCCGTTGGCCGACGGCACCGAACGCGGGCACAGTGTCACGCACGCCGACGCCTTCGGAGCGTTGGCCGCCGACGCCAACCTCGACCCGGTGGATCTGGCCGTGACGATGGTGCACGAGCTGCAACACAGCAAACTCAACGCAGTCCTCGGCCTGGTCCAGTTGCACGAACCCGCAGACCCGGCGCGGTACTTCGCACCCTGGCGTCCTGACCCGCGTCCGATCGGCGGGCTGCTGCACGGCACCTACGCGTTCACCGCCGTCGCCGAGGTGTGGGCCGCGCTGCGCGCCCATCCGGAACTCGCGGCCCAGGCCACCGCGCGGTTCGCTGTGGTACGGGCGCAGTTGGAGCGCGCCCTGGTCGAGCTCGCCCGGGCCGCAAGTCTCACCTCGGCCGGGCGGCTCTGGGCAGATCGCCTGGCCGAACGGATCGGCCAGTTGGCCGCCGTGCCGGTCCCGGCGTCCGCCGACGCCGCCGGGCGGCGCGAGGTGGCGGAGGCCGAGCGCACCCGCCGACAAACGATCCCCAGCGGTTGAGCCCAGGGCTCGGTACGGCCGTCTCTCCGGTGGACGAGGCGTCAGGTCAGCCCGACGGTCTCGATGTCGCACTCGATGCGCCGCTGACCCCGCGCGGCGTCCACCTCCGGGTGGTCCGGCCCGAACAACGCCTCCAGCGCCGCGGCGGCCTCGTCGAGCAGCTCGCGGCCCCGAGCCTCCTCGCCGACCTCGATCAGATCGACCGACGCGTTGACCGCACAGTAGAGCGTGTACGGATGCCCCGGCCCACGCAGGCGACGCGAGTCCTCGAGGATCGCCTCGGAGAGCACCTGCGCCTGCTCCAGCCGGTGTGACCGGACCAGGTTGATCGCCTGCGCGGAGCGCGCGCTCAGCAGGTACGGATGGGTGGGCGGCAACGCCTCGCCCATCGCCTGCAACGTGGCCGCACCCAACTCCCGCGCCTCACGGTCGAAGTTGCGCGCCCGCAGGATCACCCCGAGGTTGACCGCAGCGCAGAGCGTGACCGGATGCCGCTCCCCGAAGACGGCTCGGAAGGTGGTGTGCCCCTGAGCGGCCAGGGCGTACGCCTGAGTCGCGTCGCCCGCTGCGCGCATGGCGTTGGCGCAGGTCATGCCCGCCTCCGCGGCCAGCACATGATCGGTGCCGAAGCGGCGGGTCACCAACCGGTAGTTGGCCGCGCCCTCGGTCACTGCGGCGTCGAGCTGCCCGGTCTTGCGCAGGCAGGCGATGTGGATGCAGGTGGCCCGCAGCACTGTGAGGTGCTCGGCGCCCAGCAGCGACCGCTGCACCGGCAGGGAGCTGTCCAGCAGTTCCAGCGCGTCGGCGTACCGGCCCAGGAGGTAGAGGTCGCGCGCCTGGGCCTCCTGGGCCAGCACCAGTGAATAGGTGCCGTCCTCCACGGCCGCACCGGCGTGCCGCGCCACTTCGAGGTTGAGGTCGTACGCCCCTTCGAAGTCACCGATCAGGCGAAGGTTGATCGCCATCGAGTTCATCACCCGCAGCGTGCTCGGATGCCCGTCGCCGAGCACGCGGCGGTGCACGTCGAGGTTGCGCCGGTCCAGGTCGGCGGCAGCCGCGAAGTCGCCGAGCCGCCGCAGGTCCGCGCCGACGCTGTTCGCCGCGCCCAGGGTGTACTCGTGCTCCTCACCGAGGCTCGTCCGCATCCGCTCCAGCGCTTCGAGGCCGAACGCGGCCGCACGCGGGTCGGCGAGCAACCGCAGGGCGTCCGCGTACCGGCGCATCGCCAGCAGGGTCAGCGGATCGCCGCTGCGCTGGCCGTCTGGACCGGGCTGGTCCCAGGCGGCCAGGATCTCCTCCGCGAAGTCCCGACAGCCTTCGAAGTCACCCAGGTTGTAGATGTAGCGCAGCTGGTCCATCGCCGTCCGGCGGGCGTCGATGTCACCGTGGATCAGACCGGCGACACGGACGTGTGGCGCGATGTCGGCATGGCGGGGCCAGGTGCTCCGGTCGTCGGGGAAGCCCGGGTTGGCGGCGGCGAGCAGCCGGCGGGCATTCGTCAGTGGGCCGTCGTCGCCCTGCTCGGCGAGCCCTTCCCGGATGACCGCCTGGACCAGTCGGTGCACCTGTACGTGCCGGCTGGCATTGTCCGCCTTCGCGAGCCCGAGCGACGCCAGTTGCCGGATGGCCCGGGCTATGTCGTTGCGCTCCTGGAGGCTGGTGCGCAGCGGTTCGTCCAACCCGGCGCGGCGCCCCTCCCAGAGCAGGCGCATCGGGACCGGGTCGGGGCTGAGGAAGGCGAGTAGCTGGATCAGCTGCGCGGCGGCAGGGTTCTGCTCGCGTATCGCGGCGAGTGCCATCGACACCACCGTCAACACGGTGCCCCGGTACTGCCGGGGTTGCCCCTCACCCAGCAGCTCCCGGGCGTGTTCCTTGAGGTCGACGAGGTATTCGTCGACCGACGACAGCATGGTGAGCAGCCAACTGACTGCCTGCTCCAGGGCGAGTGGCAGGTCGCCGAGCTCCGCGGCGAGCCGACGGGCCTCCTCAGCGCTGGTCGCGGGACGCCGCTTGAGCAGCAGTTCCACACTCTCGGCTCGGGTGAACACGTCGACGTCCAGGGTCAGGGCGCTCGCCGACCAGGCCATGTTGCGTGATGTGACGAGGACGTGGCCGCGTTCGCCGACGAGGTTCGACGAGGGCATGAGTGGAGCCAGCTCGTGCGGGTCGTCGGCGTTGTCGTAGACCAGCAGCCAACTGAGCGAACTCGTCGACAGCGAGTCGAGGACCGTCCGCACGGTCTGCTCCAGGCTGGCGCTCGCGGCCAGGCCGAGCCGCTCGCCGAGGGCCGCGATCGAGCTACGCAGCGCACTGAGATCCTCGGCGGCCATCCACCAGATCAGCTGGTAACGGTCCGCGTACCGGTAGGCGAACTCGACAGCGAGCTGGGTCTTGCCGACCCCACCGACACCGCGCAGCGCCGCTTCCGGCAGCACCGAGGCCCGGTGCTGTGACGACAGCAGCTCGTCGAGCGCGACGAGCTGCTTCTCCCGGCCGGTGAAGTACAGGTTGCGCGGTGGGACACCGCCCCGGATGAGAGTTCGGGATCGCTGGGGCGTCGTCTCCTCGATGATGATCGTCCTGCGCATGTCGGAATCAGGTTCCTCTCCACCGGTCTCGGCCGGTGCCGCCTGGTGCGGGGATCGTAGCGACGTCCAGTGCGCCTTCGCAGCCATGCGCGATTCGTCGAGATCGGCGGTGGTGAGCCGCAGGGCCGCCGCCGCGTCCCGCAACCACTGCTCAAGCGGCTTGCTGCCCGACTCGAGGCCGGTGAGGACCAGGACCGCCAGCGCCACGGCGGCCGGGACCCGCCAGTCACCCACCGGTTGCCAGCCGACGGCCTCCACCAGGCCGGGCATGTCCTCCGGTGACAGCTGATGATCCGCGACTGCCTCGACGGCCCCGGTCAACACCTCGGGCGGGACGTCGGTGAGCAACTGCGCGAGGAGCCAGGAGAAATAGATCTGCTGGGCGGAGGTGACCGCGCTGGCACCCGGGTGGAAGTTGGCGATGACCTGCAACAGCGTCGCCATACCCCGGGGCTCCTGGGCGCAGGTGCGCACGATGCGGTAGACGTCGTACCGGACCTCGGAGTGCCGGGGCACCGACAGTCGCTTGCGCAGCTCCCCCTCGACCTCGTCGAGGTAGAGCGAACGGGTGCTCCCGTCATTGATCGAACTCATCGAGAGCAGCGCGTCACAGATGGCTTGCACCTGGGCGCTCGGCATCCGGGGCGTCGTCACCGATTGTCCTCCGTACCCGTCAGCAGACCGAGGCTCTCGGCAAGGTCACGGAAGGCCCGCAGTGGCCTACTCGTCGGCCCTTCCGTCAACAGCAGGACGCGATAGAGAGCAGCGATCCCGTCCTCGTATTCTAAGCCCGTCCGAATCAGGCCGAACATGTCTAGACCCAATGGCCCGAATGGGTTCACCATCCGACCGATGTGTGGTGGCAGCGACTGAATGACCAATTGACGGCTGTCGGGGTGCCGGAGTACCGGGATTTCCTCCAACAGTCGGGCCAGCGCCATCTTCTGCGCGAATGAGAGCGTCCGGGGCGTCGCCCGGGCGACGGCCGCCAACGGGCCGGACGGCAGCAGGGCAGGCGGCAACAGGCCGGACGGCAGCAGGGCACGCCACTGCCCGACTGGCAACATCCAGCCGACCAACTGCTGGCCGACGCTCGCGCGGGCCAGCACCATGCCCACCACGGCGCCATCCGGCGCGTACACCCCGGAACCGCTGAACCCCCTGTCGATTCCGGCCGTGGCAGGGGAAATTCGGTCGAGTTGCCGCCATCCGGTGCCGGCGTCGACCGGGCCGACGGCCCGCGCCAGCACCATGACGGACGCCGGGGTGTTGGCCGGAAAACCCACGATCCGCACGTCGAACTCGTCGTCGCCACGATCGGCCAGGGTGGCGGGGGCGGACGGCAGCGGTGTGGCGCAGCGCAGGACCGCCAGGTCGCCGTCGCCGGCCGGGCCGACACCCCGGGACCAGGTCACCTCTGCGGCGACCCGGGTGCCGGGGTGACTCGGTGTGTCGACGAGCACCCCGGGCGGGCCGGCCCCGGTGCCGTCATCGACCACATGCCAGCAGGTCAGCACCAGGTCACTGGTCAACTGGATGCCCGCGCCGACGACCGACGAGGAGTGGCCACCGAGTATCCGCACCCGGCCGGCGAGCGACCGGGTGCCGGTCATTCGTGCCCCGCCAACCACTCGGCCAGGACGGCCGGCGGCCGGATACCAACGCTGCGGTCAGTCATGCGCGGCGGCCTCCTGCGCGCCGGCCCCGTCCTCACCCGGCGACGGCAGCGCCGGGACGGGCGAGGTCCAGATCAGCTTGACCTTGAGGTGGCCCTGCGCGCTGGTACGAGCGACGACCGCACCAGCCTCCGCGGTGAGGGTGACGCCGATCTCGACCTCCACCTGATCGGGGCGCACCGCCACCCCGCGGACCACGCCCAGCGCGGCGTCGAGCGCGGGCCTGATGTGGGCCAGTGCCATTTCCAGCGTCTGCCGGGCGGGGCGGATCCGGTCGAGCAGACCGACCCGTTCCAGATCGGTGCCAGCGTGTTCCTCGACGAGGAGGACGCCCTGATCAGTCTCGAAACGAAGGAGATCCGCCACGTGACGAATTCTCGCCGAAAGATCGTTCGGAATTGGTGTCAGATCACTGACAGGAGTCATTGCGTGCACAGTGCGCCGACACCTGACACATCTGCTTGCCATCACCACTGCGGCCTGTCAGCCTGACGCAATGCAGGACACGACGACCTTCCAGGATCTGCTCCGCGAAGGTGTCGACGCATCCGTGGACGGTTGGGACTTCTCCTGGTTCGACGGCCGCGCGACAGAACAGCGGCCGTCCTGGGGATATCTGAAACTCATGGCAGCCCAAATGGGGGTGGCCCGCGCCGCACTGGACATCCAGACCGGCGGCGGCGAGGTGCTCTCCGAGGTGCCGGCATTCCCACCGGTGACAGTGGCCACCGAACACTGGCCGCCCAACCTCCAACTGGCCCGACGCGCGCTCGAACCGCGCGGCGTACGGGTGGTCGACGTTGCCGAGGACGCTCCGTTCCCGTTTCCCGACGAGACGTTCGACCTTGTGGTGAGCCGGCATCCCAACGTCGTGCTGTGGGACGAGATCGCACGGGTGCTCACTCCCGGCGGGCGGTACCTGGCCCAGCAGATCGGCCCCGGCTCGAACCGCGAGCTGGCCCAGTTCCTCACGGGTCCCCGCGAGATCGGTGACGAACGCAGCCCGGCCCGCGCCGCCGCCGACGCGCGAGCCGCCGGCCTGGTCATCGACGAGCTGCGGCACGAAGCGCTGCCGACCACCTTCAACGACGTGGCAGCGGTGGTGCACTTCCTCCGCAAAGTCATCTGGACGGTGCCGGACTTCACCGTGGACCGCTACCGGGCCCGCCTCGCCGATCTGCACGACCACATCCGTCGCCACGGTCCGTTCGTGGCCCACGCCCAGCGCATCCTGGTCCGGGCGCACAAGCCCGAGCACTGACGCGAACGCGCCGCCACCGGTGGAGCAGAGCAGGTCCCCACGAAGGAGGTACCGGTCGGAGCGGCCGGCCACGGATGAACCGCGGCCGGCGGGGTAAGCAGCGACCTTGCCTGGTGGGGAGACGACCGGGTGCACGGGTGGGCGGTCCTGGACCGGCCCACCCGTGCACGCCCGGTCAGTTCGAGGAGATCCAGTTCCAGGCCGAGACGACCCACTCGGTCTGCTGGAGCCACGCCACCCCGAGACCGACGAGGAACACCGCCGTCGCCAGGTGCGCACCTCGGGCGCTGCGCCGGACCCGGCCCAGCTGCCGCTCCAGCACCACCCGGCCGACCAGCCGGAACAGGGCGAACAGGCCGGCCGCCACCAGCAGGCTGAGCACCAGCACCAGCAGCGGGCCGCTCAGGTCACCCTGGCCGGACAGCGCCCAGATCCCCCAGCACACGAACGCGAAGAGGCCTGCCGCAGCGCTCCATTCACCGCCGCGCCGCAGCTGCGCCATCCGCGAGCTGAGCGAACGGCGGGGCACCTGCTCACCGGGCCAACCGGTGCCGGTCGGCTCCTGCTCGACCACCGGGAACGGCTCCGTCCGCGGGGTGCGCGGCTCACCCACCGGAGCGACCCCCCGGCGGAACCCGTCACGCTGCGGCGGCACCCCGACGCCGGCCTGCGGTGGCACCTCCACGGTCCGCTCCGCCCACGGCTGCGTCTGGTCTGCCATCTCGTCCTCCCCCTGACCGACGGCAACAGCACCGCCTTGATTCGAGGGTAGCCAGCCGGCAAATCGGTCGCCGACCCCGGCCGGGGCGTGCGGCCTTGCGACGGTGCCGGATCGAACCCGGCCAGGGTACGGTCGGCTGATGGGTGACCCCGAGCGACGACGGCGACGGCTGCGCCACCACCCCGACACCGAGACGGCCCGACCGGGTGCGGACGGCCCGACGGTCAGCACGCCGGGCGTACACGACGGTGACGAGCCGCCGCCGCGACGCAGGAGCACCGGCGGCGACGAGCGCGACGGCGAGCGGGGGCTGCGCGGGTTGGTCGGCTCCGGCTCGTCCCAGGTGGGACTGAGTGCCGCGCTACGGGCCCGGGACGCGGCCCGCCCCACCGACGACGACCTGGCCGAGGCGGAAGCCCGGGTGGTGGTCGTCCGGCGAAACTGGGTGCCCCGCGAGGAGCTGCCCCGCTCGCCGCGCTGAACGCCGCACTGTCAGGGCAGGTCGGGCAGCTTCCGGGTCCGCTCGTACTCGGCGACCTGGGTGATCCGACGAGCGTGCCGCTCGTTGCCGGAGAACGGCGTGTTCAGGAACGCCTCGACGATGCCGGTCGCCTCGTCCAGCGTGTGCTGGCGGGCACCGATGGCGACGACGTTCGCGTCGTTGTGCTGGCGGGCCAGCTGAGCGGTCTCGACGCTCCAGGCCAGCGCGGCGCGTACGCCGGCGACCTTGTTCGCGGCGATCTGCTCACCGTTGCCGGAGCCACCGATGACCACTCCGAGGCCCGTCTCGTCGGCCACCACCTGGTCGCCTGTGTGCAGGCAGAACGTGGGGTAGTCGTCGTCCGGGTCGTAGCTGTGCGGGCCGACGTCGACCACGTCGTAGCCCTGCATGGCCAGGTGGTTGGCCAGGTGCACCTTCAACTCGAAACCGGCGTGATCGGATCCCAGGTAGACGCGCATACCGGGCAGTCTGTCAGGCCGCGCTCGGGGACGTCACAGGGGCGTCCCCGAGCCGGGTTCGTCACACGGTCGTGGGGATGATGCTCAACGCGGCAGCTCGGCGACGACCAGCCCGCCGCGCGCCTTCGGGGTGAACCAGGTGCTCTTGCGGGGCATCTTTTCCCTGGCCAGGTTGACCGCGACGAAATCCGCCACTGTCACCGGCGCGATCAGGATGGCCAGCTCGGCCCGGCCGGCGTCGACCTCACCGGTGAGCCAGCTCGCCGGGTAGTCACCGCCGACGTAGGTGATTCGCTTGTCGCCCGGGTCCAGACCGAGCGCGTCGCGCAGCACCAGCCGCTCGACCAGAGCGTGGTCCAGGTTTTCCAGGCGGGCGGAGGCGGTGGCGGGCAGGCGCACCGCGTACCCCTGGCCGTCGAGGCGGAGGTGCACGGTGCCGCCGGCCGCCGGGACCTCGACCGGGCCGTTGATCGGCTCGACCTCGGCGCCCGCGGCCCGCAGCCGGTCGAGCAGCTCGGCCGGGGTGGTGGTCAGCTCGCTGACCAGCCGGTTGTACGGCTGGATGGCCACCGACGCGGGGGTGGTGACAACGGCCAGGAAGCGCGGCAGCCCTCCGGTCTGGGCGGCCAGGCTGCGGTGGTTGCCGTCCGCGACGACCAGGTCCCCACCACCGGCGAGAGCCGTCAGCGTGGCCTGCTCCGGGCCCGGGCCGAGCAGCCAGATGGCGTGCGTGCGCCCCGCCTGGTCGGTGTCCGTCGCGGCGGGCGCACCTGCCGTGTCGGTCGCCGCCGCGAGCGCGGCGTGCAGCTCGTCGCCACGCCCCGTCTGGAGCAGGAGTACGGGTGAGAGCAGGTGGCCCAGCGCGTCGGCCAGTGCCACCCGCTCGCGCACCTTGGCGATGAAGACGTCCTCGTTGCGGATGACCAGGCCCGGCTCGTCCGCCCGGGTGGAGATCTGGTCGGTGTCCACCATCGCGAACAGCCCGTACGCCGGCTCCTCGCCGGGCGCGCTGATCCGGTAGAGGACCACCACCTGCTCGGCGGGGGTGTAGCTGCCGTCGGCCTTGGCCTCGGCGAGGCGGGCCACCGCGTCCGGCAGCGCGTCGAGGAACGACTTGCCCAGGCTCTGCGGGGCGCGATGCGGCATCTCGATGCCGAGAGCGCTGTGCGGGTTCGACCCGATGATCGCGGTGATCTCCGCGTCGTCGGCGAACTCGTCGTAGTTTTGCGCGCCGGTGCCGCCAGTGGTGACCCAGGCCCGGGTGATCGGATGCACGACCGTCATGCCCACTGACGCTACCGGCGACGGTGTCGCCGCCGACGGGGACCCGCGGGGCGTCCACCAGATGAAAGCGACAGGTGGGGCCCGGCCGGTCAGCCGGCGCGGTCGGAGGCGCCCCGGCGATGCTTACCCGCGCTCACCGGCCCACCGTTGCCACGCCGACCGGTCCCGACAGGCCCGGTGTTCAGGGCGCGGCGGGGCGACGCGGGCGGCCCCGGCACGGGACGGTCGGGAGGAGGCGTCGGCACGGGCCGCGGACTCAGCGGCGGGGTCGGCACCGGCCGCGGAGGAGCCGGTGCCGGCGGCGGAGGCGCCGGTTCGGCCGGCGCCGCCCCCGACGGCACCAGCGTCGACACGTTGGTCGGCACCGCGTCGACGGACGACGGCAGTGGGTCGACCGCCCTGGGCGGGGTGAGCCGGGAGGTCACCGGGACCCGGGCCACGCCCACCACGATGGGCGGCGCGAGTAGATCCACCAGGTGGGCGGGCAGGTCCGGGCGGACCGTCGGCCAGCGGGAGTCGTCAACGGACCAGTAGTCAGCGCCGGGAGTCTCGATCACCCCCTGCCGGGTCAACTGATCGTCACCGGACGCACGGTGCTTGGCCATCGGGATTTGCCTCCACGAACTGCGGCGTGCGGCCCTTCGGGTCGCTGCGGCGGACACCGAGGGAAACGACGCCGCCCGCCTCCCGGTGACGCCACGAGCCTGCGCCGACCTCGGCATCGGACGAGAAACGCCCCCGTCCGCGCCACTGAGGCAGGCACGGACGGGGGCGCGGTGGTCGTCGCTCAGTCGAAGATCGGGCTCTGCTCGCGGGTGCGCTTGAGCTCGTAGAAGCCCGGCGTGCCGGCGACCAGCAGCACGCCGTCCCAGAGCCGGCCGGCGGCCTCCCCCTTCGGAGCCGGAGTGATCACCGGGCCGAAGAACGCGACCGGGGTGCCGTCCGGGCCGGGCGCGTGCACCACCGGAGTGCCGACGTCCTGCCCGACCGGGCGCATGCCCGCCTCGTGGCTGGCCCGCAGCGCCTCGTCGTAGTCGGTGCTGTCGGCAGCCGCGGCCAGTGCCGGGTCGAGGCCGGTCTCGGTGAGCGCGGCCACGTACAGCTCCGGACCCCGCTCCTGCTTCTGGAGGTGGATCCGGGTGCCGAGCGCGGTGTAGAGCGGGCGCAGCACATCATTGCCGTGCAGCTGCTCGGCGGCGATGCAGACCCGCACCGGGCCCCACGCGGTCTTCAGGAACTCCTTGTAGTCCTCGGGCAGCTCGTCCCGGCCGTCGTTGAGCACGGCCAGGCTCATCACGTGGAAGCGGATGTCCACATCCCGGATCTGCTCGACCTCGAGCAGCCAGCGGGAGGTGATCCACGCCCACGGGCAGGCCGGGTCGAACCACATGTCGGCGGTGACACGTTCGGTCACTGTGAGATCCCTTCGCGACGGGTGGCGCCGACAGGTCGGCGTCTCAGGTGAATCTTCACCCCGCAGCGCATTGACCGGCACCCGAATGAGAGCGTGACCTCGGCCACCGCGGGCTGCCCGTACATGGAAGACTCGATTCGGGCCAGCCGTCACGAGCGGTAGGCGAACGGGCGCCGCCGGGCGTACGGCGACATGTGGGATGGAGACGAACAGTGCCGGGAGTGCGCAACCTGACGCAGGTCGAGGCGACCGAGCGGGCACGCCTACTCAACGTGACGGGGTATGACATCAGTCTGGACCTGTCCAGTGCCGTGCTGGCGGCCGACGGCCGCACGTTCAGGTCGACGACCGAGGTCCGGTTCCGCTGCTCCGAACCGGGCGCGAGCACCTTCGTGGAGGTGGCCGCCGAGTCGGTGCGGTCCGCGACGCTGAACGGCACGCCCGTCGACCTCTCCGACTGGTCCGCGGAGAAGGGCCTGACCCTGTCCGGGTTGGACAGCGACAACGTCCTGGTGGTCGACGCCGACTTCGGTTACTCCAGCAGCGGGCAGGGTCTGCACCGGACGGTCGACCCGGTGGACGGCGAGACGTACCTCTACAGCCAGTTCGAGACGGCCGACGCGCAGCGGGTGTACGCCTGCTTCGACCAGCCCGACCTGAAGAGCGTCTACACCTGGCACGTCACAGTGCCGGCGCACTGGCGGGCGGTCTCCAACATGCCGGTGCAGCGGGAGGAGCCGGCGGGTGAGGCGCTCAAGACGCTGCACTTCACCGAGTCGCCCCGGATGAGCACCTACATCACGGCGATGTGCGCCGGGCCGTACCACGAGGTGCGCGACGCGCACGACGGCATCGACCTGGGGGTGTTCTGCCGGGCGTCGATGGCCCAGTACCTGGACTCCGACGAGCTGTTCCTGATCACCAAGCAGGGCTTCGACTTCTTCCACGAGAAGTTCGACGTGCGCTACCCGCTGCCGAAGTACGACCAGCTCTGGGTGCCCGACTTCAACGCCGGCGCGATGGAGAACTTCGGCTGCGTGACGCACGCCGAGTCGCACTACCTGTTCCGCTCGCAGGTCACCGACTTCGAGTACGAGCAGCGGGCCAACACGATCCTGCACGAACTGGCCCACATGTGGTTCGGTGACCTGGTCACCATGCGCTGGTGGAACGACCTGTGGCTGAACGAGTCGTTCGCCGAGTGGGCCAGCCACTGGTGCAACACCAACGCGACCCGGTTCACCGAGGCGTGGACGACCTTCCTGTCCATCCGGAAGAACTGGGGCTACCGGCAGGACCAGCTCTCCTCCACCCACCCGGTCTACACGGAGATGCCGGACATGGAGGCCGTGGAGGTCAACTTCGACGGCATCACCTACGCCAAGGGCGCGAGCGTGCTCAAGCAGCTCGTCGCGTACGTGGGTGAGGAGCCGTTCGTGGCCGGGCTGCGGGCCTACTTCGGCAAGCACGCCTGGGGCAACGCCACCTTCGACGACCTGCTCACCGAGCTGGAGGCCGCATCCGGTCGGGAACTGCGCAAGTTCGCCGCGCAGTGGCTGGAGACCGCGCAGGTCAACACGCTGCGTCCGGAGGTGACCATCGGGGCCGACGGCACGTACGAGCAGGTGCTGGTGCGGCAGGAGGCCCCGGCGGCGTACCCGACGCTGCGGACCCACCGGATCGGCGTGGGCCTGTACGACCTGACCGACGGGCGGCTGGTCCGACGGGAGCGGTACGAGGTGGACGTGACCGGCGAGCACACGGATCTCGCCCCGCTGCGTGGCGTCCGGGCGGCCGACGTGCTGCTGCTCAACGACGACGACCTCAGCTACACCAAGCTGCGCCTCGACGAGCGCTCGATGGCGACGGTGGTGCAGCACATCGGGGGCTTCGACTCGTCGCTGGCCCGCGCGCTCTGCTGGACCGCCGCGTGGGACATGACCCGCGACGCCGAACTGTCCGCCCGCGACTACGTGGCGCTGACGCTGAGCGGGCTGCCCGCGGAGACCGACATCAACCTGGTCACCGCCACCCTGCGGCAGGCGACCACCACGCTCACCCTGTACGCCGACTCGGCGTGGGCGCCGACCGGCTGGGCTGACCTGGCCCGTACCGCCCGCGACGCACTCGCTGCCGCCGAGCCCGGCAGCGGGTTCCAGTTGGCCTGGGCCCGTGCGTTCACCTCGGCGGTCCGCTCCGAGGAGGACCTGGCCACGCTGCGCGGTTGGCTGGACGGCACCGGGATGCCGGCCGGGCTGACCGTCGACACCGAGCTGCGCTGGTCGGTCCTGGCCGCGCTGGTGGCCAACGGCGCCGCCGGGGCCGCCGAGATCGAGGCGGAGCTGAGCAGCGACCGCACCGCCAGCGGCGAGCGGGAAGCCGCGTACGCGCACGCGTTGGTGCCGACGGCCGAGAACAAGGCCGCCGTGTGGGCCCTGCTCACCGGGCCGGACGCGCTGCCCAACTGGCGGCACCGGGCGCTGTTGCAGGGCTTCGCCCACCCGGCGCAGGTGGAGCTGGTCACGCCGTACCGGGAGCGGTACTTCGCGGCGATCGGGCAGGTGTGGGCCACCCGGGACAGCGAGCCGGCGCAGGAGTTCGCCCAGCTGGCGTACCCGACCTACCTGGTGGATGACGACACTGTCGCGGCCACCGACGCGTGGCTGGCCGGTGACGGGCACCCCGCCCCGCTGCGTCGGCTGGTGGCCGAGGGCCGCGACGGTGTGATGCGGGCGCTGAAGGCCCGCGCGAAGGACGCCCAGAGCGCCTGAGCAGCGTTGTCCGGCCCGGGGCCGGCGTGGGTGTGAGCCCGCGCCGGCCCCGGACCGTCGGTGGCGAAGATCGTGCTCGAACATGGAAAGAGGGGCCTCAGCCGCAGCCGAGGCCCCTCTTTCCTGGATCGGGCACGATCTGCATGCCCGTGCGTCGTGTGTCGGTCAGCCCTTGCCGGCGTGACTGGCGAGCTGGTCGAGGCCGTTGATGATGCCACCGGCCAGGTCACCGCCGCTGAACGCGCCGACCATGGAGAGCGCGGCCAGCTTGGCGTACGTGTCAGGGATGCGCTTGCGGGCGTACCGCCCGGTGATGATCTCCAGCTGACGCTGGTTGGGTGACACGGCGATCAGCACCGACTTGTCGGGCTCGGCGAGCTGACGGTGCAGCCGCTGGGCGTGCTCACGGATCGGCTCGTCGAGACCACCGACGAAGACCGAGAAGACCAGACCCGTGCCCTTGTCGGCCAGGCGCAACGCCTCGTCGATGCGCAGCAGCTGGCGGGTCGAGAACGGCCCGTCGAGCACCTCGGGCGGATTTTCCGACCCGGCCTGCTTCTCACCAACGGTCACTTGCGCCTCCGGTTCCACCGGCCGGCGCCTCGACGCTGGCCTGCTCAAGCTTGTGGCTGGTCAGCGCGGGCGCCTGCGCCCCCGCCGTCAGCGCGGTGCCGGCCGAGTCGGCCAGCTGCTCCGGACGGCCCAGGAACCAGACCGGAGTGAAGTCGAAGGGCCGGCCCGGCCGGTAGCGCTTCGCGCCACCGCCGCCACCGGTGGCACCCCCACGGCTACCGGCGTACGACAGGCCGGCGATGACCAGCACCGCGGCCAACGGGATGCCGACGAAGACCAGCAACGTCTCGGTAACAGACAATCCCAACGCCCCCAGGCGGAAGAAGGACGACAGTGAACAACCGGGTCGGATGGACGATCACGCTGCCGACCGCCCGACTCCGTCACCATTCACGTTAGCGGAGTCGACGGCCCGCCAGATTGCGGGGTGCCGATCCCATCCGTCACTGGAGTTCTCCAGTTGCGCAGCGGTAGCGATAAGCCGCGCGTCATCGCCGTACCGACCGGTGAGCAGCACCCCGACGGGCAGGCCGTCGGTGGTGGTACCCAGTGGCAGGGAGACGGAGGGATCGCCGGTGACGTTGAAGATGGCGCAGTAGGGCGAGAACCGGCGTTGCCTGTCGAAGTCGGCGGCCGGGTCCGCGTCGGCGGTGAACCAGCCGACGGGTGCCTGCGGGGTGGCCAGGGTGGGACAGAGGAGCAGGTCGCAGCCGGCGGTGCGGCGGGCACCGAGGCGCACCTGCGCCTGCAACTCCCCGAGCGTGGCGGACAGGGTGCCGGCGGAGAGTTCGGCGCCCCGGGCCCGGAGCAGCCGGGTCAACGGCAGCAGCTCCGCCTCCCGCTGCGGTGGCACCGGGGCGAGCGCCAGCACGTACCAGAGAATCTCGAACAGCGGCCACGCCGCCGGCCCGAGCGGCGGCGGCACCTCGACCACCTCGTGGCCGGCCGCCGTGAGCAGCGCGGCGGCCCGGTCCACGGCGGCCACGCAGTCGGGATGCACCGGTTCGTCGGCGAGCATCGGGGTGGTGAACCGGCCGATCCGCAGCGGGCCGGGCTCGGCCCGGCGCGCGACGGCCAGGTAGCCGCCGGACGGCGCGGGCGGCGGCAGGTAGGGCTCGCCGGGGACCGGAACGGCAATGACGTCCAGCAGTGCGGCGACGTCGGTGACCGTCCGCCCGAGCGGGCCGCTGATGGGCAGGCCGAACGCGCCGGAGCCGACCGGCCCGCCGGAGACGAGGCCCCGACTGGGCTTGTAGCCGACCAGGCCGCAGAGTGACGCCGGGATGCGCAGCGACCCACCGCCGTCGGACCCCTGGGCGACCGGAACCAGCCCGGCCGCGACCGCCGCCGCCGCGCCGCCGCTGGACCCGCCCGCCGTGTACGCCAACTGCCACGGGTTACGGGCCGGCGGCGCGACCCGGCCCTCCGAGTAGAGCGAACAGCCCAGCTCGGAGGTGGTCGTCTTGCCCAGGCTGACCAGACCGGCGGCCTTGATGAACCGGACCACGTCGGCGTCGACCGGCGGGACGAAGTCGAAGAAGGCTGCCGAACCGAAGGTGGTGCGAATCCCGGCGGTGAGCGTCAGGTCCTTGATCGCGGTTGGCACGCCGTGCAGCGGGCCGCGCTCCTCGTTCGGCACCGCGTCGGCGGCGCGCGCGGCCTGCCGGGCGAGATCCGGGGTGACGGTGACGAACGCGCCCACCGTGTCGCCGAGCGCCGCCACCCGGCTCAGGGAATGCTCGACCAGGTCGACGCTGGACAGCTCGCCGCGGGTCATCGCGGCGGCCTGCTCCAACGCGGTCAGGTCGTGCGGCTCGGCCATGCCGTCATCCTGCCGGCAGTCGGCCCTTCGCGCAGCCGACACGCGCTGGCGATCAGAAACGGACCAAGCGGACACCCGCTGCCCGCTTGCCGGGTCGAACGCTGCCCGCTTGCCGGGTCGCGCCGCAGATCTTGGACAGTTTCCGTTCACCGCTGACGGAAACTGTCCAAGATCTCCTCGCGCCGGGGGCGCGGCGCCGCGATCAGCCGTGCAGGAAGCGCAGGGCGTTTGTGGACAGGAGTTTGGTGCGCTGGGCCTCGCTGAGGAAGTCGGCCGCGTGGACCACAGCGCCGGCCGGCCGTTCACCCAGCGGGTACGGGTAGTCGCTGCCGACCAGCACCCGATCCTCCCCCAGGGTGTCGACCAACAGCCGCAGGGCGGGCGGCGCGAAGACCACCGAGTCGACGCTGAACCGGTCGAGGTAGCCGCTGGGCGGGCCGGCGGACGCGCCCCGGACCAGGTCACCACGGCGGTGCCAGGCGTTGTCGGCGCGGCCGAGCCAGAACGGGAAACTGCCGCCGCCGTGCGCGAAACAGATCCGCAGCGTCTCGGGCACCCGGTCGAAGACACCACCGAGAATCATCGCCAGCACCGACAGGTGCGTCTCGGCGGGCATCCCGGTGAGCCAACGGGCCATCCAACGGTCCAGTCGTGGCCCGCCCGGCATGTCCCACGGGTGGACGAAGACGGGTGCGCCCACCTCGGCACAGTGCTGAAGGAAGGTGACCACGCCGGCGTCGTCCAGGTCCCGGTCGCCGACGTGGTTGCCGATCTCCACGCCCACGTGCCCGGCGGCGAGGCTGCGGTCCAGCTCGGCACACGCGGCGTCCGGGTCCTGGAGCGGCACCTGGCAGAAGGGCACCAGTCGGTCACCCCCGGCCGCTGTGACCTCCAGGGTCAGGTCGTTGAAGATCCGGGCGACCTTCACCGCCTGGTCGGCCGGGCGGTCGTAGCTGAAGAAGACCGGGGTGGGCGAGACCACCTGCACTGCCACGCCGTCGGCGTCCATGTCGGCCAGTCGGCGCGACGCGTCCCAGCACTCGGCGCCGACCGGGCGGAACTCCGTCTCCCCCACCATGATCATGGCAGCGCGCTCGGAGTCGACCCGCAACCACGGCCAACCGGACCCACCGCACGCCGCGCCGAGGTCCGGCCAACCCTTCGGTACGACGTGCGTGTGCACGTCGACCACGCCTGCGGGCATCAGCCCTTGCCCGGGTGCAGGGTGCCGCAGTTGGCGCAGGTGCGTGCCGCCTCGTCGGCGTAGAACGCCTGGAACACCGGGGGCAGGTCGGCGGCGATGTCGCGGACCTGCAACTCGACCTCGTGCACCTTGCCGCCGCACTCCGGGCAGTACCACTGGAACGTCTCCAGCGTGCCCTCCTCGCGGACCCGCTCGACGACCACACCGATCGAGCCGGCCTCCGGCCGCTGCGGCGAGTGCGGAGTGTTGCGCGGCAGCATCCACATCTGCCCCTCGCGCACGTGCACAGTGCGCGGCCCCTCCGGGGTGACCAGGTTGATGTGCATGTTGCCCTTGACCTGGTAGAAGAACTCCTCGTACGGGTCCACGTGGAAGTCGGTGCGCTGGTTGGGCCCACCCACCACCATCACGATGAAGTCGTCCCCGCCGGGGAACATCTCCTTGTTGCCCACCGGGGGCTTCAACAGGTGCTGGTTGTCGGCGATCCAGCCCGGAAAGCTGAACGGCTCGGCGATCTCACTCACGACTGACCTCCCGAGGGAAGAAGGGCCACGGCCTGGATTTCGATCAGCAGGTGCGGGTGCGGCAGCTGGTGTACCGCCACCGTCGTACGGGTCGGCCCGGAGGCGTCGAAGAACTCGGCCCACACCTCGTTGTAACCACCGAAGTCGTTCATGTTGACCAGATACGCGGTCACCTGCACCAGGTCGGTGAGGTCCGCGCCGACCGAACGCAGCAGATCCCGCACGTTCTCGATGACGGCCCGTGTCTGCACACGGATGTCGAGGTTGGTGGTGCCGAACACGTCCACCTCGACACCGGCGAAGGTGTTGTCCGGGCGCCGCGACGACGTACCGGAGACGAAGACGAACCCACCGGCGACCTTGACGTGCGGAAAAGCCCCCCGCGGGACGGCCTTCCCGGCCACGACCCGGGCGGTCATGACGACGCCCGCAGCGAGGCGGTGCCGAGCTTCTCGACCACGGCGCGCACGTGCGCGCCGGGACGCAGCGGCACAGCGGCGGTGGCGGCACCGGCCAGGAAGACCCAGCCGGACTCCAGCCGCACACCGTGCCGGCCCGCCAGCCGGATGCCCTCGTCGAGCGCCCGGCGCGGATCACCGAGGATCGCCGCCGTCGAGCCGACCTGCGCCACCCGCCCGTCGACCTCCAGCAGCACGCCCAGGTTGTCCAGCCCCGCCGGCACCGGCGACCACGGCCCGATCACGAAGGCGGCGGCCGAGGTGTTGTCCGCGACCACGTCCGGCAACGAGAACCGGAAGTCCGCGTACCGGGAGTCGATCAACTCGATGGCCGGGGCGACAGCGCGGACCGCAGTGGCGAAGTCGCCGACCGGCTCGCCCGGCTCGGGCAGCCGGTCCAGCAGGAACGCCACCTCCGGCTCGACCCGGGGATGGATGTAAGCGGCCGGATCCACGGTGCCGCCGTCGGGCACCCGCATCGCGTTGGTGAGCCGCCCCCAGATCACCTCGTCCACGCCGACCTGGGCCATCTTCGCCCTGCTGGTCAGCCCCATCTTCAGCCCGACCAACCGCTCACCGGCGTTGAGCCGGCGTTGCAGCAGCGCGGCCTGCACGGCGTACGCGGTGTCCACGTCGAGGCCCGTCTCGGCGGCGAGTTGCGGGATCGCGGTGGCCGTGTCGGCCGCCGTGCCCAACTTCTCGGCGATCCCAACGATGTCCACGCCGATCATGACTGCTGCTCCTTGTCGGCCAGGTCGAGTGCCACGTCCACGATCATGTCCTCCTGGCCGCCGACCATCCGGCGACGGCCCAGCTCGACCAGGATCGACCGGACGTCCACGCCGTACTTCGCCGACGCCCGCTCGGCGTGCCGCAGGAAGCTGGAGTAGACCCCGGCGTACCCGAGGGAGAGCGTCTCCCGGTCCACCTGGACCGGCCGGTCCTGCAACGGGCGGACGATGTCGTCGGCGGCGTCCATCAGCGCGAACACGTCGCAGCCGTGCTTCCAGCCGTGCAACTCGGCCACCGCGACGAAGACCTCGAGCGGGGCGTTGCCGGCGCCCGCGCCCATGCCGGCAAGGGAGGCGTCGACGCGGACCGTCCGGCCGTGCACCACGTCGGGGCCGACCGGCGCGGACCCGGTGACCCGGCCGTGCTCGACGGCGAGCACGCTGTTGGCCACCCCGAGCGACAGGTTGTGGTGCGCGTGGATGCCGATCTGCGTCTCCGGGGCGAGGACCTGCCGGTACGCGTCGACCCGCTGCGCCACGTCGGACATCAGCAGCCGACCGCCGGAGTCGGTGACGTAGACGCAGTGCGCCCCGTACGACTCCATGAGCTTGGCCTGCCCGGCCAGCCCGGCCGCATCGTTCATGTGCGACATCATCAGGAACCCGGCCACGTCCATGCCGTTCTCCCGGGCCCAGGAGATGTGCTGGGCGGAGATGTCCGCCTCCGTGCAGTGGGTGGCGATCCGGACGCTTGTCACCCCGAGCGCCTTGGCGGCCTTCAGGTCGGCGATCGTGCCGATGCCCGGAAGCAGCAGGGTGGTCAGCTTCGCCGTGGTCAGCACCTCGGCCGCCGCGGAGATCCACTCCGCGTCGCTGGCCGCGCCGTGGCCGTAGTTGACGCTGGAGCCGGCGAGGCCGTCGCCGTGCGCCACCTCGATGGCGGCCACCCCGGCGGCGTCCAGGGCGGCGGCGATGGTGCGTACCTGGTCGACTGTGTACTGGTGGGCGATGGCGTGCATGCCGTCGCGCAGCGTCACGTCCTGGATATACAGGTCGGTCATGGCGCGGCCACCTCCGAAGAACGCAGGGCGACCAGCCGCTCCGCGGTGCGCAGCGCGGCGGAGGTCATGATGTCCAGGTTCCCGGCGTACGCGGGCAGGTAGTGCCCGGCGCCGGAGACCTCCAGGAAGACCGACACCTGAAGGGCGACGAGCCGCCGCCCGAGCGTCGGCAGGTACGCCTCGACCCGGTCGAACTGCACGTCCTGCTTGAGCCGGTAGCCGGGGACGTACTCCTGCACCGCCGCCACCATCTCGGCTACCGAGGCGGCGATGGCGTCGGTGTCGGCGTCGGCGTCCGGGCAGAGGCAGTAGACGGTGTCCCGCATCAGCAGCGGCGGGTCCGCCGGGTTCAACACGATGATCGCCTTGCCCCGTTCGGCCCCGCCCACCACCTCGATGGCGCGGGCCGTGGTCTCGGTGAACTCGTCGATGTTGGCCCGGGTGCCCGGCCCGGCGGACTTCGACGCGATCGAGGCGACGATCTCCCCGTACGCCACCGGGGTCACCCGGCGAACTGCGGCGACGATCGGCACTGTCGCCTGCCCGCCACAGGTCACCATGTTGACGTTGGGCTGGTGCAGGTGCTCGTCGAGGTTGACCGGCGGCACCACGTACGGGCCGAGCGCGGCAGGGGTCAGGTCGACCACAGTGCGGCCGAGGGCGCGCAGCACCTCGTCGTGGCGTCGGTGCGCGCCGGCGGAGGTGGCGTCGAACACCAGCTCGACGTCGGCGAACTCGGGCATCGCGACGAGCCCGTCCACTCCTTCGGCGGTGGTGGCGACGCCGAGCCGGCGAGCGCGCGCCAGGCCGTCGGAGGCCGGGTCGATGCCGGCCATCGCCACCATGCGCAGGCTGTCACTGAGTCGCAACACCTTGATCATCAGGTCGGTGCCGATGTTGCCGGAACCGAGCACCGCCACGTTAGTGGTCACTGACCGCCCCTGTCGCTGAAGGATGTCCGTACCGAACCAAGACCGGAGATCCGGGCCTCGTACGCGGCACCCGGGGTGACCGGCACCATCGGACCGAGCGCCCCGGAGAGCACCACGTCCCCGGCGCGCAGCGGGTCACCGGCACGGGCGAGGGTGCCGGCCAACCACTGCAGGGCGTGCAGCGGGTTGCCCAGGCAGGCGGCGCCCGCGCCCACCGAGACCGGCTCGCCGGCGTGCTCCAGCACCATCCCGCACAGCCGCAGGTCCACGTCGGCGAGCCGGCGCGGCGTGGTGCCGAGCACGAAGAGCCCGCTGGAGGCGTTGTCGGCGACGGTGTCCACTATGGAAATGTCCCAGGCGGCGATCCGAGAGTCGACGATCTCGATCGCCGGCAGCACGTGGTCGACAGCGCGGATCAGGTCGACGGTGGTGAGCTGCGGGTTCGGGAGATCCTTGTCGAGCACGAAGGCGATCTCCGCCTCCACGCGGGGCTGGAGCAGCCGGTCGATGGGCACCTCGACCCCGTCACCCACCGCCATGGCGTCGGTCAGCATGCCGAAGTCCGGTTGGAACACCCCGAAGGTCTCCTGCACGGCCCGGGAGGTCAACCCGATCTTTGCGCCGACCCGGCGTTCGCCGCGGCCCTGCCAGGCCCGCGCCTGGAGTTGCTGCACCCGGTACGCGGCCTCGACATCGCCCTCCGGCAACAGCCGGCCCCGAAGCGGCGCGCACGGCTTACCGGTGCTGCGGGCATCGGCCAACTCCCGGTTGGCTGCCTCGATGTCAGCTTCCATGCCCGCTCCCTCGCTACGGCTCACGACAGGTCCACGCAGACGTTAGTGAGTTCGGAGTAGAAGTTCAGCGAGTGCACGCCGCCCTCGCGACCGATCCCGGACGCCTTCACCCCGCCGAACGGGGTCCGCAGGTCACGCAGGAACCACGTGTTGACCCAGACGATGCCGGCGTCGAGCCGAGCGCCGGCCCGGTGCGCGACGCCCACGTCCCGGGTCCACACGGTCGCCGCCAAGCCGTACTCGGTGCCGTTGGCGAGGGCGTACGCCTCGTCCTCGGTGTCGAAGGGCGCGATGTGCACCACCGGGCCGAAGATCTCCTCCCGATTGGTGCGCGCGTCCGGGCCGAGCCCGGTGAGGACCGTCGGCTGCACGTACGACCCGCCGTCGCGGGTGTCGCCGAAGGTGGGCGTGCCGCCGCCGGTGAGCACCTCGGCGCCCTCCGAGCGGGCCAGCTCGTACGCGCCGAGCACCTTCGCCCGGTGCTGGTGGGAGATCAGCGGCATGGTGGCGGTGGCCTCGTCGGTCGGCCAGCCGTACGCCAGCTCGCCGGCCCGCTTCGCCAGCCGGGCGGTGAACTCCTCGAAGACCGGACGCTGCACGTAGATGCGCTCGGTGCAGAGGCACACCTGCCCGCCGTTTGTGAAGCTGGACCGCACCGAGCCGGCCACCGCGGCGTCCAAGTCGGCGTCGGCGAAGACCAGGCCGGCGTTCTTGCCGCCGAGTTCGAAGCTCACCGCCTTCACCCCGTCGGCGGCGGCCCGCATGATCGCGCCGCCGGTGGCCGACTCGCCGGTGAAGGTGATCGCGTCGACGCCCGGGTGACGGGTGAGGAACTCGCCCGCCGAGTCCGGCCCGAAGCCGTGCACCAGGTTGAACACCCCGGCCGGCACGCCAGCGGCGGCCATCACCTCGGCGAGCACCGTCGCCGAGGCGGGAGTCTCCTCGCTGGGCTTGACCACGACGGTGTTGCCGCAGGCCAGCGCCGGAGCCACCTTCCAGGTGAGCAGCAGCAGCGGCAGGTTCCACGGCACGATGACCGCGACCACGCCGACCGGCTTGCGCAGCGCGTAGTTGAGTGCCCGGCCGCCGGTCGGGGTGACAGTCGTGAACGACTCGGTGGGGGCGGTCGCCACGATCTCCGCGAACGCGCGGAAGTTCGCCGCGCCGCGCGGGATGTCCAGGGTGCGGGCCTGGGCGATGGACTTGCCGGTGTCGGCGACCTCGGCGGTGACCAGGTCGTCGAAGCGGCGCTCCAGCTCGTCGGCGACGCGGCGCAGCACCTCGGCGCGCTCGCGCTCCCCCATCCGGCCCCACGGCCCCCGCAGCGCCGCCCGGGCGGCGGCCACCGCGTCATCCACAGTGGACTGCGATGCCTCGTCCACCTCGAAGACCTGCTCCCCGGTGACCGGGCTGGCCTTGGCGAACGTGTCCCCGCCGTCGACGAACTCGCCGCCGACGAAGTTACGCAACCGCTGCGGGCCACTCGGCGCGTGGCCGGCCATCAGTCGCGGATCCCAGTTGCCGGTCATGCCCGCCCCCCTCGGCTCAGTGCCGCACCGACCGCGCCGACCAGCAGCAGCACGGCCCCGCCGACGACAGCCCCGAGCACGCGGTGCTGTCGGCGCACCCGGCGGCGCACCTCCGCGTACGGGGTGGTGGAGAACGACACCAGCTCGTACTGGGAAACGTACCGGCCGGGCAGTGCCCGTTCCAGTGCGTGCTCCACCCGCCGCCGGGTCTGGAAGACCGGGGAGGCGACCTTGTCCCGCATCTCCACGAAGTTCGTCAGCGCCATCGTCGCGATGGCCTCCGCGTTCTCCTGTCGACGCCGCTGGAACAGCGGCAGCGCCGCCAACCAGTCGTCGGCGCTCTCGTCCAGGCAGCGGTCCAGCTCGACCACGTCCTCGAAGGCGCAGTTGGCGCCCTGGCCGTAGAACGGCACTATCGCGTGCGCCGCGTCGCCGAGCAGGCCGACCTTCCCGTTGACCTGCCACGGGGTGCAGCGCACAGTGCCGAGCACGCCCACCGGGTTGTGCTGGTAGTCGTCGACAAGGTTCGGGGCCAGCGGGACCACGTCCGGGTAGTGCTCGGTGAAGTGCCGTTCGATCTCCGCCGGGCTGGTCAGCGAGGCGAAGCTGCCCGCACCGTCGTTGGGCCAGAACAGCGTGCAGGTGAAGGAACGGTCCGGGTTCGGCAGGGCGATCATCATCGAAGTGCCGCGCGGCCAGATGTGCAGCGCGTCCGGGTCCAGCGCGAAGTCCCCGCCCAGCGGTGGAATCGTCAGCTCCTTGTAGCCGTAGTCGAGGAAGTCCACGCTCTCGTCCAGCAGCCCGTACGCCAGCAGTTGCCCGCGCACCGCGGAGCCCGCGCCGTCGGCACCGAGCACTACCGACGCCTTCGCCGCGACCGGGCCCTGCGGGGTCTCGAAGCTCAGGGCGCCGTCGGTCGGGTCGAGCCCGACCAGCCGGTGGTCGAAGACGACCCGCACGCCCGGCAGCGCTGCGGCCTCGTCCAGCAGGGCGTTGTTCAGCGCACCCCGGCTGATCGAGTTGATCGCCCGGTCGCCGGCCGCGCTGTACGACTGGAACTGCTGCTCGCCCTCGACCGGGTGGATCATCCGGCCGCGCATCGGCAGCGCGTCGGTCATCACCTGCTCGGCCAGCCCGATGCGGCGCAACGCGTCCAGGCCGCGCTCGGAGAGCGCCAGGTTGATCGAGCGACCGCGTTCGGCGGTGCCGACGCGCGGGTCGGAGCGGCGCTCGTAGAGGGCCACCGGGTAGCCACGCCGGGCCAGGAAGCAGGCGGCCAGACAGCCGGCCAGCCCGGCACCGATGATCGCGATCTCGTCGCGCCGCGCGGTCATGAGGTCGCCCCCACCGTCGCGGCGAGCGCGGCAGCCGCACGCCAACAGTCGAGGTACGTGGAGTAGAGCGGCACCGGAGCGAACCGCACGACGTCGGGTTCGCGGGCGTCGGCGATGACCCCGTGTTCGTACCGTAGGCGTTTGGTCAGCTCGGCGGCGCTGCCCGAACCGATGCGCACGGAGAGTTGGCAGCCTCGGCGGGCCGGGTCGCGCGGGGTGACCACCCGCAGCGGCCGGCCGACTGTCACCTCGTCGAGCAGTGACTCCAGCCAGCCGGTGAGGCGCTGACTGCGCGCGCGCAGCGCCGTCATCCCCACCGCGTCGAACAGCTCCAGCGAGGTACGCACCGGGCCCATCGCGAAGATCGGCGGGTTGGAGATCTGCCAGGCCTCCACAGTGGCCGGTGGCCGGGACACCGGCGTCATCTCGAACCGGGTCGCCGCCGCGGTGCTCCACCACCCCTCGAACCGGGGCAGGTTCTCGTCGCCGAGGTGCCGCTCGTGCACGAAGACGCCAGCGAGGGCACCAGGGCCGGAGTTCAGGTACTTGTAGGAGCACCACGCGGCGAAATCGACGTCCCAGTCGTGCAGGGCCAGCGGCACGTTGCCCACCGCGTGGGCCAGGTCCCAACCGACCACCGCGCCGGCGGCCCGGCCGGCAGCCGTGATCGCCGGGATGTCCAGCAGCTCACCGGTGAGGTAGTTGACCCCGCCGAGCAGCAGCAACGCCACCCGGTCCCCCTCAGCGGCCAGGTAGTCGGTCACGTCCTCGGTACGCAGGGCGTCCTCACCCGCGCGCGGACGCAACCGGACCACTGCGTCGTCCGGGTCCAGGCCGTGGAACCGGGCCTGGCTGCGCACGGCGTAACTGTCCGAGGGGAACGCGGCGTCCTCGATGACGATGCGGGTGCGCGCGCCGGCCGGTCGGTAGAAACTCACCATCAGCAGGTGCAGGTTGACGGTGAGCGAGTTCATCACCACGGCCTCCGCGGGCCGGGCGCCGACCAGTCGCGCCGCCGGCCCGGTCAACAACTCGTGGTACGGCAGCCAGGGGCGCTCCGCCTCCAGGTGACCCTCCACGCCGAGCCGCCCCCACGCGTCCAGGTCGGCCAGGAGTTCGTCGCGGGTGGCCCGAGGTTGCAGGCCGAGCGAGTTGCCGGCCAGGTACGCCGACTCGCTGTGGTCGCCGCCGTCGGCCGGCGGAACGTGGAACAGGTGCCGGTGACCGGGGTCGGCCTCGTCACGGCGGTGCGCTTCTTGTTCTGGGGTTTGCATGTCTCGCTCTCCGGTCACATCGCGGTGCGGGCCGACCACAGCTCCGGGAAGACCACCCGGGCCATGCTGCGCTGCAACCACGCCAGGCCCGCGGAGCCTCCGCTGCCGACCTTGGCGCCCATCGTCCGCTGCACCGCCTTGACGTGGTTCCAGCGCCAGTCGCCGAACTCCTCGGCGACAGCGCTCAGCGCCTCGCCGAGCAGCCGCAGGTGATTGTCCGGGCTGGCGTCGTCGTAGATCCGTACCCAGGCCGCCTCGACCAACGGATGCGGGTCGTGTTCGACGGCCACGTCCCGGTCGAGCAGGTCGGCGGGGAGGTCGAAGCCGCGCCGGGCGAGCAGCGCGAGCACGTCGTCCCAGAGGCTCGGGGTGGACAGCGCGGCGCTCAGCTCGGCATGCACCTCGGCCTGCCGGCGGAACGGACGGATCAACGTCGGGTCACGCAGGCCGAGCAGGAACTCCAACTGCCGGTACATCGCCGACTGGAAGCCGGAGGCTTCACCGAGCAGGTTGCGGAACCGGTTGAAGTCGGCCGGGCTCATCCAGCGCAGGCCCTGCCAGGCGGCGTTGAGCCCCTCCAGGTGCAGCTTGGCTCGGCCCAGCGGGGCCAACGCCTCCCAGATCTGATCGGCGCGGATCAGCCGCTGGGTCTCCCGCAGCTCGTGGCAGGTCAACCCGAAGTACAGCTCCATGATCTGGCTGACCATCAGGAAGGACATCTCGCCCGGGTCGCTGCTGAGCGGGTGCTGCATCTTGTGCAGGGCGCTGGCCTGCACGTACGCGTCGTACGGCACCATGTCGGCGAACTCCAGGGTCGGCTCACCGCCGGTGCGCTCCGCCTGCGCGACGCGCTGTCCGGGGGTCACCGGCTGCACCGTGGCACGGCGGTTCGGCGCCCGCCGCTCCGTCTGATCCACCATCTCGTCTCCCTCCCCCGGACTAGCCGACGTCATGATCTCGCGGTCGGATCGGCCTGCGGAATGCCGAATCAACGGCTCTCGCCGCCTTCTCCTGGCAAACCAAAGGCAACTAGGCGAAGTCGGTTCACGAAAGTAAGGTCTGAGCGTGGACGACATGGACTGGGCGCTGCTGCGCGAGTTGCAGGCCGACGCGCGGCTCTCCTTCAGCGAGTTGTCCCGCCGGGTGCACCTGTCGCCACCGTCCGTCGCGGAGCGGGTCCGCCGGCTGGAGGAGGCCGGAATCATCACCGGCTACCACGCCCACGTCGACCTGGCCCGCGCCGGCCGTACCGTTGTCGCGCTGATCCGAATGTCCTGCTACGGCGCGCGGTGCATCCTGCACGACCCGGCGGTGGCCGACTGGCCGGAGATCCTGGAGATCCACCGGATCACCGGGGACGCATGCAGCGTGCTGAAGGTGGCGGCCGGCTCGATCGGCGCGTTCGAGGGAGTCATCGACCGCCTGGCCCCGTACGGCCAACCGTCGAGCACGATGGTCCTCTCCTCCCCACTGAACTGGCATCCCGTCACCCCCCTGCCCACCACCGGACCAATCCCCCGCCCCCGCTAACCCCCACCCCGCCCACGCCCCCGCGATCTTGCAGTTTCTGTTGGCGAAATGTCGTCTAAGAGACGATTTGTCGGCGCAGAAAGTGCAAGATCGCGAGGGTGGTTGGGGCGAGGGGCGAGGGGTGGGGCGGGTTTGCCTCCGGGCCAGCGGGAAAGCAGCGCGCGTGCCCAGGGGAGGGTTCCGGCGGTCGTCGCCGGTTGGGGGGAAATCATGCAGGCAATCCGCACGATCAACCGCGCGCTCTCGTCCGCACTGACACTGGTGGGGCTGGTCGGGGCGTTCGTCCTGTTGTCGGTCGCGCCGGCGCGAGCCGGCGAGAACGTCTTCGTCGAGGTGACACCGAACAGCGCCCAGGCCGGCAGCCGGGTCAACATCAAGGCGAGCTGCGACAACGACAACAACAACCGGCAGTCCAACGTGCACTCCGACGCGTTCGGGCACGTGATGCTCAAACCCGACAAGGGCTTCCTGACCGGGCAGGTAACAATTCCGAGGGACAAGGCGGCCGGTGACTACCCGGTCGACCTGCAATGCGAGAACGGCCAGACGGCCTCGACCACGTTGACAGTGTTGAACATGGCCTCACCCAGCAAGGGCCCGGCGACCGGCGGCGGTGGGATGGCCGGCGGGCGTGGCACCGGCTCGCTGCTGGTGCTCGGTGGCGTGGCGTTGGTGGCCACCGCGATAGTGCTCGGGATGGCCGGCGGCCGACGTCGACCGGGAGCCGGCTCCTGAGCCGGATCACCAATGACCCGCAGATCCGCGCGTGCGCGGCGGGACCGCCGCGCACGCCTCCGGGCCGGGCCGGCGCTACGCGCGTCCGGCCGGCTGGTGGCCCGCGTCTCCGGGCGGCTGCGCCGGGTCGCCGGGCAGGCCGTGTCGGCCAGCGTCACCACCACCGATCCGGCCGCCGGCCCGCTGCCGCCGCGGCGTCCGGCCGGGCCGTCGTCGGCCCGACACCGGTTCGGTACGAGCCCTGGTTTCCCGGTGCTAGCCATCGCCGCGCTGATGGTGCTGATCGTGGCGATGCTCGGCGTCGAGCAGGTGACCGGAATGAGCCTGCTGCCGGACCGGCTCAGCGCCGGCCTGCGACCGCCTCCGAAGAAGTTCCCGGTACTGCCGGCCAGCCATCCCACCAGCCTCACCATCGAGAAGATCGACGTGCGGGCGCCCGTACACGACGTGGGCATCGCCCCGGACGGCACGATCGCCGTGCCGGACGCGGCCCGCGCCCAGGAGGCCGGCTGGTACGACCAGGGGCCCACCCCGGGCCAGTACGGCCCAGCCGTGATCGTCGGGCACGTCGACACCACCAGCGGGCCGGCGGTCTTCCACAAACTCCGCGAGCTGCGCTCCGGTGACGAGATCGAGGTCACCCGCACCGATCAGCGCGTGGCGGTCTTCGAGGTCAACTCGGTGGAGAAGTTCGACAAGGGCGGGCTGCCGGTGGACGAGGTGTACGGCGACTTCAGCCGCCCGAGCCTCCGACTGATCACCTGCGGCGGCCAGTGGGTAGGCGGCGAGACCGGCTACGCGGACAACGTGGTGGTCTTCGCCTCGCTGGTCAAGGCGCGTGGTGGTTGAGGCAGTCAGATCGGGACTGCGAGTCAGTTCTGGCCAGGACTGGCCACAGGCAACCCGACGGCCTTGGCACAGTCGAGCAGTCGCCGGTCGTAGCTGACGAAGGCGACAAGTGCCACCCCGGACTCGTTTGTCAGGACCTGGGCAGTGGCAAGGTGGATGGCGTCGAGGCTGCGTAGCGTCGGCTCGGCGAACGCGGCGGCGGTCGCGCGGATAGTGCCGTCGATCTCCAGCCGGAAGAGGCGCCCGACAGCTGCCGGCACTCCGATCAACGCTTGCGGGGCTGGTCGGCGCAACGCTCTGGGCACCTCAACCTCGACGAGAGCTGAGGAGACCAGCGGAACGTCGCCCTGAGCGTTGATCCAGGAAACAAGGTCAGCGCTGCACGCCTCCTGCCGAACCAACTTCACGACGGCGGCGGAGTCGAGGTAGATCACCAGCGCTCCTCGTCCCGCATCTCGGCGAGCGCGGCAGCCACGTCCACGTCCTCGGCACCGAGTGTTGGCGGAAGCGGGACCGGACCGCTCCCGGTTGGCGGAACGGCCCGCCCTGCCACTACGAGCTTGGCCAGCATCGACCTGTCGTCACTGACCGGAACCAGTCGGGCGATGGGACGCCCACGATCGGTGATCTCGACGGTCTCGCCACCACTCACCCGAGCCAGGACCTGACTCGTGTTCTGGTTCAGCTCCCGGACCCCGATACGCTCCATGAGACAGAGTGTAGAACTAAATGTTCTACAGTGCGATCCAGCTCGGCATGTATCGAAAAGACGGCGGCGAGACCGGCTACGCGGACAACGTGGTGGTCTTCGCCTCGCTGGTCAAGGCGCGTTCAGGCGGCTGACCGGCGTCGACGTACTCGGCGAGCCGGGCGGCCCCGGTGAGCATGGCTCGGCCTCGCTCGGTGAGCCGTTGCCGCCACTGGCGCAGCGACGCGGCGAGCGGTTCGGCACCGCCAGCCTCGCGCACTCGACGCAGCACACCGGCGATGTGGTCGAGCCGGTACCCACCGCGGCGCAACAGGTGCGCCAGTTCGGCGTCCCGGACGTCGTCGGGACGGTAGAGCCGGTAGTGGGTCATCGGATCACGTACCGGTCGCAGCACCCCGGCCCGCTCCCATTTGCGCAGCGTGGCCGGCTGGAGACCGAGCCGGTGGGCCAGCACGCTGATCGGCACGGCTTTCTGGCTCTGCGGCTGCGGTCTCGTTCCGGTGAGCGTCGCCACCGCCGTCTCGACCGCGTCCAGGGTTTCCCGATCGCGCTGGAGCAGGGCATGGCCCTCGTCGATGACGCGCAACGCCGTGTCGATCTCACCCCGGTTGACGGCCCGCATGATCTCGCCACTGGCCGCGTAGCCGTGGCCCGTGATCAACGCGAGGTAGGCACGCAACGCCTTGGCGTGCGGCTCGGTGAAGCGACGGTAGCCGTTCGGGGTGCGCTGGGCCGGCGGCAGGACGCCGTCTCGTTCGTAGTTGCGTACTGCCTGCGCGGAGAGACCGTGGGTGCGCGCGAGGTCGACCGGTCGGCGTACCCCCGTGTTTGAAGGTTTTGTGGCTGTCACCGCGCTCCAAGGCTCGTGAGTTTCAACCGCTGGTTCAACGATACGGTTCATGGAATGCCACAATTTCTCGACCTGCTGGCGGTATCCCCGGACCTGCTCGCGCTCGGCGAACCGACGCACGGTGAGTCCGCCTTCCTCCAGCTCCGCAACGAGGCCTTTCTGTCACTGGCGGAGCACGGTTACCGCTCGATCGCCGTGGAGAGCGACCGGGCGGCCGGGCTGATCGCCGACGACTTCGTGCAGGGCGTCGCCGCCGTGACGCTCGACCGGGCGCTCGCCGAAGGGTTCAGCCACGGATTCGGTGCGGCCCCGGCCAACCGCGACCTCCTGCTGCGGATGCGGGGGTGGAACGCCGGACGGCCGGTCGCCGAGCGCCTGACGTTCCACGGCTTCGACGCCCCGGTGGAGTTGGAGAGCGCCCCGAGCCCGCGCCGCCTCCTCTCCCAGGTCTGCCAGTTCCTGGACCTGGACCGGGCTGCCGAGATCGACGACCTGATCGGGGACGACGCGCGGTGGAGCGACCCGGCCGCGATCTGGGAACCGGGCCGATCGGTCGGGCGCTCGACCGACGCCCAGCGACTGCGGGTGCTCGCCGACGACCTGCTGACCGAGCTGTACCTGCGGGCGCCGTGGAGGTCAGCGGGCTGGCCGGCGGCGTTCGTGCACGCCACGGCCGCTGTCGCGTTGCTGCGTTACCACGCCGCAGCCGCCGCACCACTGGCCCAGGAGGAACGCTTCGCCCGCCTGGCCGCGGTCCGGGACGCGCTGATGGCCGAGAACCTGCTCGCGATCCGATCGGCCGAGGCACACCGCGGGCCCACGCTTGTCTTCGCGCACAACACGCACCTGCAGCGACACCCGACCACGATGACGCTCGCCGACACCCAGGTGTCCTGGGCCGGCGCCGGCGCGATCGTCGCGTCGCTGCTGGGCGACCGGTACGCGGTGATCGCCGGCAGCCTCGGCGCGAGCCCGGCACTCGGCATCGGACCACCCGCCGCCTCGACCTACGAGGGCCAACTTCAGCAGGAGACCAATTTTCCCCGGTACCTGCCGACATCCGACATCGCAGCGGCCGAGCAGCGGACGCACGACTACCGCTACTTCCCGCTGGACCAGGCCGCCATCGAGCACGCCGACGTGGTCCTGCACGTGCCGACCGGTGTCGACCCGGCAGTGCTCGCCGATCGGATCGTCGCGCTGCCCGGCGTCGAGCAGTTGGTGGCGAGCGAGGAGAACGGATCACCCGAGCCGGCCTGGGGCGACCGGTTCTTCTTCGTCGGCCCGGACCGCCGCCAGCCGTTCGCCACGATCGTCGAGCATGACGTGCCCGGCTTCGACGAGGCCGCACAGCTTGACCGCCCCGGCGTCTTCCGCCTCAACCTGGACGTGGGCCGGGCCGAGTTCGAGCGGCTGTTCGGCTTCCCGCCCAAGGCATTCGATGAGCACCGGCACGAGTTCGACTTCGCCCGACTGGACACCCTCGTACCGCACCCGGGCTACGCACAGTACGGCTTCGCCAGCATCGTCATGCCCGGTCCGCAACTGCTCCCCGAGATCGACCGGCTACTCGCTATCGCGTACCGCCGAGCGGTCGACCGCCACGAACGCGCAGCGCGCCGGGCGATCCGCCCCCAATCCGGAACCTGACGAAGCAGTGCGGGGTCAGGCGGCTGCCTCGGGCTCCCGCAGGTCCAGCCAGTCGGCCCAGCGGGGGTCGGGGGCCCGGTGGCCCAGCACCCGCCAGGCGGTGCCCTTCGGAGCGGTCGGCAAGGCGTGTAACCGCCACCCCATCTCGGCAGGGGTCTTGTCGCCCTTCGTGTGGTTGCACCTGGCACACGCAGCGACCACGTTCTCCCAGGCGTGCCGGCCACCCCGGCTGCGCGGAAAGACGTGGTCGATGGTCTCGGCCGGGCCTCGGCAGTAGGCGCACCGCCACCCGTCCCGCGCGAAGATCGCCCGGCGGGACAGCCCGACATGCGTTCGGTACGGCACCCGGACAAAGCGCGTCAGCCGGACCACCGATGGCACCGGGAGCGCGTCCCGGGCGCTGTGCAGGATGCCGTCACCGTCGGCGACGCAGACCGCCTTGGCGGAGAGGACGAGAATCGCGGCGCGACGCACCGACACGACACACAGCGGCTCGTAGGTGGCGTTGAGGACCAACGCGCCGGAGCCCACAGTGGGTCGTATGTCAGGCATCGCGCTCACCCTCCCGGTTCAGCGGCTGCTGGGGACCGCCGCCGACCGGGGCCGGGCACAAGGGCCCACACGGTCGACGCCGGGCCGATCACCGACGTCCGTTGCGCCAATAGTCCCTGATCGGACCCCGGATTGCACGTACTAATCTCTCTTCTGGTAAGCGGATCACCCACGCCGGGACGGGCAACTGCTCCAGCCTGGGCGGACGCTGACGTGTGACACCCCCGCCGCCGGTCCCACCGGTGCCGGGCCTGCGCCGGCCGCCTGATCGCCACCGGTCTCACCAGCCACCTCGGTACGACGCTCCAGCGCTCAGCCTCGACCGATCGGCCGACAGGTCCAGCAGCCATCCACCCCTATGGTCAGCGGCATGATCGACAAGCTTGCCGACGCGATCGTGCGCCACCGGCACGTCGTCCTGGCACTTGGGCTTCTCCTGGTCGGCGTGAACGCCGTAGCCCCGGGGGCCGCCTCCGTCGTGGGGCAGCGCTTGTTGATCCTCATCTCCCTGGCGGCGCTGATCCTGGCGATCGTCATCATGGGGGTCCGTCCGGCCTACTTCGTGGTGTGGCCGCAGATCCCGGCCTTCGCCACACCCGGGCCCGCCTGGACGGTGCTCTTCGCCCTGGGTTACCTCGGGCCCGCGTCCACCCGCGTCGACGCGATGCTGCGCTCGTCCAGACAGGGCACCCTGTCGACGTTCGACGTGGTTCTCGATGTTCTCTGGATCGTCCTGGCCGCGCTGCTGGTGACGTGGGCGTGGCGGGGTCACGGGGTGCGGCTGCATCCGTCCGGGGTACGGCAGACCTGGCCGCTGGGCTCGCTCACCGTGCCGTGGGAGGCCCTCCTGGCCCCGCAGATCCCCCCGGCTGCTGACCGCCGCCAGTGGCTCCCGATGAGGATCACAGAACCCCGGCTGGTTCGGCGACGCGGCATTCCGCGGAGCCGGGGGGCGTTGCGGACGGACATCGTCGACGCGGGGTTCCTCGCCGCGGTCATCGGGCACTACGTCGCGCACCCCGAACACCGGGCGGCGATCGGTAGTCAGGCCGAGTACGAACGGCTGCGCGCCGCGTTGCCCGGGAGAGGGTGAGCAACAGTCGGCGGACATCCTGCCCTCGGCGGTAGGTCTCACCCGGCCGGTGGGTCGGCGGCGGGCGCTCGGGCCCCTTGCGGTACGAAGACAGGGTGAGTGCCCCCAGCGTGACGCCCCTAGCCCTGTCCGACGCCGTCTCGGTGAGCTGCCAGGGCAGCACCTCCTGCGAGTGGATCTACCGGATCACCGGGTCGGCCTGGTTCGCCGAGGGAAGCTACTGGATCCTGCTCAAACCGCTTCGGGTGCTGCTGATCCTGGCACTCGCGATGGTGGCCCGCTGGGCGCTGCACCGGACGATCGACCGGTTGGTTCGAACGACCACCGACGGTGCGGTGCCGACGATGCTGCGGCCGCTGCGCGAGCGGGTACCCACCGCCGCTGTCGACCCGGCCGAGTTCGTGCCCGAGCGACGGAGGCAGCGGGCCGAGGCGATCGGGTCGGTGCTGCGCAGCCTGACCACCGCGTTCGTCTTCGGCATCGCGCTGCTGATGATCCTGCGGGAGTTCAGCTTCGACCTGGCTCCGCTGCTGGCCAGCGCGGGGATCGCCGGCGTCGCGCTGGGCTTCGGCGCGCAGAGCCTGGTGAAGGACCTGATCGCCGGCCTGTTCATGCTGATCGAGGACCAGTACGGCGTAGGTGACAACGTCGACCTGGGTGAGGCGATGGGCGTGGTCGAGTCGGTCGGCCTGCGGGTCACCACTGTGCGCGACGGCCGCGGCGTGCTCTGGTACATCCGCAACGGCGAGATCATCCGGGTGGGTAACAAGAGCCAGGGTTGGGCCCTCGTGGTGGTGGACCTGCCCATCGGTTTCAACAGCACCGAGGAGGCCACGGCGGTACTACGGACAGCGGCCGCCTCGGTCGCAATGGACCCGGAGCTGTCACCGGAGATCGTGGAGGCGCCCGAGGTGCTGGGTGTCGAGCAGGTGACGGTGGACGGCGCGGTCATCCGCACGGTGGTGAAGACGACAGCGGACGGGCAGTTCGCGGTGGGCCGGGAACTGCGTCGGCGTCTCGCCGAGGCGCTGGAAAATTCGGGGATCACCGCGCAGATCGCTGCGGCCCGCATCTATCCCGGTCTGTCGACCCGGCCGTTGTCCGAGGGCGAGACCGGTCAGGGCGGCGCCACCTGACACCGTCGACATTGTCCGGCAATTCAGGGGTCGCGGGCCGGCCGGCCCCTCGGGTATCGTCCGTTCGTTCAGTCGGGGAGGCGACGAACGGCCCGTTCGACCTAGCTAGTTGTCAGACGATCGGGCAGAATCCGGAGCACGCGTTCCCACCAAAGCGTGATCACATCCTCGCTGATCCGTAGATCTGACGAGCGCTTCCGGCCGGGCTGCCACGAGCGGCTGAGCCGGGGCCGATGGAGGCGACGGTGCCTGACGAGCGACCTTCTGCGGAAGGCCCCGCCACATTCCGCGAAGTCTTCGCCCAGCACGAGTTTCGTGCTGTGTTCGTGGCTGGCGCTCTCTCCTGGATCGGCGACTATGTCGCGAAGGCCGCCGTCACCCTGCTCGTCTATCAGCAGACCCGGTCCGTCGCGCTGTCCGCGGCTGCCTTCGCGGTCAGCTTCCTGCCCTGGCTGCTCGGCGGTCCCGTGCTCGCCGCACTCGCGGAGCGGTACCCGTTCCGACGGGTGATGGTGGCGTGCGATCTCATCCGGATGGCGCTGATGCTGCTCATCGCCATTCCGGGCCTGCCGTACCAGGCGGTGCTGGTGCTCATCTTCGCCGCCACGCTCGCGAACCCGCCAAGCCAGGCGGCGAAGTCCGCGCTGATCCCGCAGCTGCTCACCGGGGACCGACTGGTGCTGGGGCTGTCGCTGAACAGCAGCGTCGGGCAGGCCGCCCAGGTCGTGGGGTACGTCTTCGGCGCCGCTGTCGCCGCTGTCGACCCGGAGGCGGCGCTGCTGTTCAACGCGGTCACGTTCGGTCTCTCGGCTCTGCTGGTTCGCCTCGGTGTGCGCCACCGCCCGCCGGTGATGCACCCGGAGCACCGCAGCCACCTGCTGCAGGAGACTCGGCAGGGGTTCGGCATCGTGTTCCGCACACCGGTGCTGCGGGCCATCGCGGTGCTGGTGTTCAGTTCGATGCTCTTCTCGATCGTTCCCGAGGGCCTGGCCGCAGCCTGGGCCAACGAGGAGGGCCGTGGCGCGGTGAGCGCGGGCACCGCACAAGCGGCGATCATGGTGGCCAATCCGATCGGCTTCATCCTCGGTGGGTTGCTGGTGAGTCGGCTGTTCGGGCCGGCTCGCCGACTGAAGCTGATGCGGCCGCTCGCGGTGCTCGCCCCGCTGGTGCTCGTGCCGGTGCTACTCGACCCCCCGCCGCTGGTGGTCGCGCTGCTCGCCGCGCTCTGCGGGTTCGCGGTCGCCGGCATGATGCCGATGGCCAACGGATTGTTCGTCCAGGCGCTGCCCAACGGCTTCCGCGCTCGCGCCTTCGGGGTGATGGCCACTGGCATACAGGTCATCCAGGGCCTCTCGGTGCTGGTCACCGGGCTGCTCGCCGAACGGTTCCCCATTCCGATCGTGGTGGGGGTCTGGAGCGCAGCCGGGGTGGTGCTGATGGCGGTGGCCACGCTGCGTTGGCCGGATCGGCAGACGGTGGACGACGCGATCACTGCCGCCGCGTTGGCCAACGCCGACCCGCCGCCTTCCGGGCTCGGCGACCCGGCCGGCGACCGCCCGGTGGCGGGCGCGTCCGATCCGCGTGCCGGTGACGGCCACCGCCGGCACGCTGTCACCTGAGCGTCGAACCGACCGCCAGCCGTACGGGCCGGGTGACCGATATTCGGGGTCGTCGACGCGGCGTGATCCGACGCACGTCGTGCGGGTCGGGTCGGCACCTGACGCACCTGGCAGGATGGAACTGTGACTTCCGCAGGTGAATCCGACCGTCCCGGTGCGTCGATGACCCTCTTCGAAGCGGTCGGGGGCGAACCCACCTTCCGCAAGCTGGTCGACGAGTTCTACGCCGGCATCGCGAACGACCCCCTGCTGCGACCCATGTACCCGGAGGAGGACCTGGGCCCGGCCGCGGACCGGATGACCCTGTTCCTGATGCAGTACTGGGGCGGGCCGAACACGTACTCCGCTCAGCGCGGGCATCCACGGCTGCGGATGCGCCACGCGCCGTTCCGGATCGGCGCGGCCGAACGGGACGCCTGGCTGCGGAACATGCGCCGCGCCGTGGACCGGCTCGACCTTGAGCCGGAGATCGCAGGCACCCTCTGGGACTACCTGGAGCGGGCCGCGTACTTCATGGTCAACGTCGAGGACGACCCGGCCAACGGCGGCTGACCCAGCCCACCCGGAGCGGCGTCAGAGCAGCGCGCCCTCGTCGTGCAGCCAGTCCACGAAGCTGGTGGCTACCGCCGCGCCGCAGTCGAGCATCTCGACCAGGAGCGCGTCGTGGGTGCCGGCGCCCAGGGGCACCTGAAGCTCGGCGTAGATCGGTAGCTGACCGCGCTCGGTCGGGTCACCGATGTACGCCTTGCAGAACCGGCGGGTGTGGTTCCACTCGTTGACCACCCGGTACGCCCGGTCGGCCCAGTCCGGCGGGACCGTGGCGTGCGGGCGTGCCCGCATGACCAGGATCTCGTCCTCCGGCCCTTCGAGGGTGACCAGCACCGCGTGCCGCTCCCACATCGCCAGCAGGTTGCCGTCGCCGTCGGCCAGGTAACGCACGTCGAGCAGATCGAGCGCGTCACAGACCCGGCGCAGACTCACCGGCTCGACGGTGGCGGGCATCTCGGTCAGCACGGGCCGCTCGTTGGACGGGCAGTCGTCCCCCGGCTGACGAGGGCTGGGCGGCCCGATCCGGACCGCGCTATCGACTGTGACCCCGCTTCGGGTTTCCGGATCGCCGCCGTCGGCGGGACCGGGGCGCCATGACCACCACGGCATCGCTCGCGCACCTCACTCCCCAGCGGATCCAGTCGCCTACGGTGCGTTGGATCCGAGGATGGACGGTACCCGGACAGCCGGGTTGAAGCACCCCCCCAACGACCGCCCCTGACCAGAAGAATGAACCGGGGTCATCCGTTCGGACGAGCGCTCAGGGGTGTCACGGCAAGATCCGTGGCCTTCTGCAACCACGCCGCTCCGTGCGGTCCCACCAGGCCGACCCAACGACCGGCCACCCGCACCTGAACGGCGTTTCCGCCCTCGTCAGCCGGCGAGCCGTGGGGGGCACCGAGGAAGCCCATCCGGACCACCCCCTGCACGAGCCGCTGCGGCACCTCGACCGGCGCGGCGGGCGTCCCGTCCGGGGTGATCAGCACCGCCACGTGGTCGAGCAGCGCGTCGCGCAAGACCCGCTGGCCCACGGCACGGCCGGCCACACCCTGCTCGCTCGCCGTCCGCAGGGTGCCCGCCGCCGCGTCGGCGATCCGCCGCAACTCGGCGACGGGCAGCGCCTCCACCTGGCGGCTCCCCGTCGGCGGCAGCGGCCACCGCCACTGGGCGTCCCGGCGGGTCGGCAGGCTCGCGCCGCCCCGCTCCAGCTCGCCGAGCAGCTCCGCGGCGGCCACCGTGACGTCCTCAGCGACGCCGTCGGTCGGCCCACCGGCAACAGTGCGGACCACCAGGACCTGCCACGGCAGCCGGGCCCACAGGGCGACCCGGCCCGGTGCGCCGGCCGGCCGCAGCCGAACCAGCGCGACCGGATCCAACCGGACCAGCCGGGCCAGGAAGGCGCCCGCGTCCGCCACCCCGGCGACACCGTGGGTGGACGCCGCCGTCCGGCCCGGCTCGGCGGTGCCCGGCCGGGTCACCCCACACCGCCCTGCGGCGCGTACGTGAGCAGGAAGTCCCGTTCCTCGGTGGTGATCCGCCGGGGCACCTGGCGGGTCAGGTCGAACGGCACCAGCACCGAGCGGGCCCGGCTGGCCAGCACCTCACCGTCGTACAACTCGTAGGCGACGGTGAACCGGGAGGCCCGGATCTCCTCCACCCACAGCTCGATCCGCACTGTGGGTGCCGCCTCCGCGGTGGCGCGCCCGAGCGCGTAGTCGACCGGGCGCAGGTAGTCGACCTCGTGCCGGCGGATCACCACCCCGTCGGCGAACGAGCCGACGCCCCAGGCCCGGCCACCGGCGAACATCAACGCCACCCGCGCCTCCTCGTACAGGGTGAGGAAGCGCGAGTTGTTGACGTGGCCGTACGCGTCCAGGTCGGACCAGCGCAGGGTGCAGTGGTAGACGAAGCGGTCAGACACCTTCTCGGCCGGTCAGTCGCGGGTCAGCTTGCGGTAGGTCACCCGGTGCGGCCGGGCAGCCTCCGCGCCGAGGCGGTCGATCTTGTTCTTCTCGTACGCCTCGAAGTTGCCCTCGAACCAGAACCACCGGGACGGGTCCTGGTCGTCGCCCTCCCAGGCCAGGATGTGCGTGGCGACCCGGTCCAGGAACATCCGGTCGTGCGAGATGACAACGGCGCAGCCGGGGAACTCCAGCAGCGCGTTCTCCAGGCTGGACAGCGTCTCCACGTCCAGGTCGTTCGTCGGCTCGTCGAGCAGGATGACGTTGCCGCCGATCTTCAGGGTCAACGCCAGGTTGAGCCGGTTGCGCTCACCGCCGGAGAGCACCTTCGTCGGCTTCTGCTGGTCCGGTCCCTTGAAGCCGAACGCGGCGATGTACGCCCGCGACGGCATCTCGACCTTGCCCACCATCAGGTAGTCCAGCCCGTCGGAGACGACCTCCCAGACGGTCTTGTCGCCGTTGAGGCCTTCGCGGTTCTGGTCGACGTACGACAGCGAGACGGTGGGGCCGACCCGGACCTGGCCGCCGGTCGGCTCCTCCAGCCCGACGATGGTCTTGAACAGGGTGGTCTTGCCGACGCCGTTGGGGCCGATGATGCCGACGATGCCGTTGCGCGGCAGCGAGAACGACAGGTTGTCGATCAACAGCCGGTCGCCGAAGCCTTTGCTGAGGTTGACCGCCTCGATCACAGTGCTGCCCAGGCGCGGGCCCGGCGGGATCTGGATCTCCTCGAAGTCGAGCTTGCGGGTCTTCTCCGCCTCGTTGGCCATCTCGTCGTACCGGTCCAGGCGGGCCTTGGACTTGGTCTGCCGGGCCTTGGCGTTGGAGCGGACCCACTCCAGTTCCTCGGTGAGGCGCTTCTTCATCTTGGCGTCGCGGCGACCCTCGACGGCCAGCCGAGCGGCCTTCTTCTCCAGGTAGGTGGAGTAGTTGCCCTCGTAGCCGATGGCCCGGCCGCGGTCGAGCTCCAGGATCCAGCCGGCCACGTTGTCGAGGAAGTACCGGTCGTGGGTGATCGCCATGACGGTGCCGGCGTACTTCGCCAGGTGCTGCTCCAGCCAGGAGACGCTCTCCGCGTCCAGGTGGTTGGTCGGCTCGTCGAGCAGCAGCAGGTCGGGCGCCTCCAGCAGCAGCTTGCAGAGCGCGACCCGGCGACGCTCACCGCCGGAGAGCTGGGTCACGTCGGCGTCCGGAGGCGGGCAGCGCAGCGCGTCCATGGCCAGTTCGAGCTTGGAGTCGACGTCCCAGGCGTCGAGGTGGTCGAGCTCCTCCTGGAGCTTGCCCATCTCCTCCATCAGCTCGTCGGAGTAGTCGGTGGCCATCTGCTCGGCGATCTTGTTGAACCGCTCCAGCTTGGCCTTGGTCTCGGCGACCGCCTCCTCGACGTTGCCGAGCACGGTCTTGGCCTCGTTGAGCGGGGGCTCCTGGGCGAGCATGCCGACGGTGTAGCCGGGCATGAGTCGGGCCTCGCCGTTGCTCGGCTTGTCCAGCCCTGCCATGATCTTGAGCAGGCTGGACTTACCGGCGCCGTTCGGACCGAGCACACCGATCTTGGCTCCCGGCAGGAAGCTCAACGTGACGTTGTCGAGCACGACCTTGTCGCCGTGCGCTTTGCGCGCCTTTTCCAGAACGTAGATGTACTGGGCCACGGTGCGGGCTACCTCCGTCGGTTGCTGTCGCTGATCGGCGGCGCGGCGCGGGCTGCGAGAACCGCCCGCCGCCGCCGGCCGGGAGCCGGCCGCGCGCACGCCATCGTCAATCCTGACAGGTACGGCGCGCTTCGCCCACATCACCCCGCCCCAGGAGTACGTCGGCGAGCCGCTTTGCCGAGGCCGGTATAACTCGCTAGCGTTTTCGTATGACCAAGAAAATCGCTGTCAGCCTGCCGGACGACGTCGCCGACCGCCTGTCGCTGGAGCCGAACGTCTCCGCATTCGTGGCGCGGGCGGTGCGGCGCCAGATGGCGGGCGAGAAGACACGGGAGATGCTCGCCAGCGCGGGCTTCGTGATCACCGATGAGGACATCGCCGAGGCCCACGCGGAGATGGAGCAACTCAGGGCCCGGATCACCCCGGAGCTGCGTGAGCAGGCCGCCCGGCTGCAGGCCGAGGTGCTGGCGGCACGCGCCGGGGGGCGCGTCACACGCGCCAGGGTGCTCGGGTGATCCCCTTCGGTCTGGCGCTGGACACTGCTGCCCTGCTGTCCTTCGCCTCCGGCACCAAGAATGTCGGCAAGAAGATCGCCGAGACCGCCGACTACAGCCAAGAGGTGCTCGTGCCCGCCTTGTGTCTCGCGCACGCACAAGAGCGCGTCGCACCCGCTCAGTGGGAGATGCTCGAACTGCTCGTCGCACTGCCGCACGTGCAGGTCACCTCCGTCGAGGCGAACATGTGCGGCTACCTTGGGGGCTGGTCACGCCGCATGGAGGGTCGGATGGACCTAGCCCAGCTGGCGATGGAGGCCGCCGCCCACCCCCTCGTACCGATCATGACGGATCGGCGGGAGCTGCTCGGCGAGGTACTGCCGAAGGAATGGCCGATCATCGACCTCTGACCGGCGAGCTGTCGACAAGATCACCTTTAGGATTCGGTCGCGCCGAGGCGGGTAGGAGACTCCGGCACGGGGCACAAGACGCCGCAGCTACGCTCAGTACGCTCATCGCGGTGGACCCGTCAGTACCCGGAGGTAGCCGATCGTGACCGTCCGTAGCTCCTTTGTCGTAGTGGCGAACCGTCTGCCGGTCGACGAGGTGAGCACACCCGAGGGTCGGCAGTGGCGACGCAGCCCTGGCGGGCTGGTCACCGCGCTGCATCCCGTACTCGCCGAACACAAGGGCACCTGGGTCGGCTGGGCCGGTGGCACCGGCGCGGCCCCCGAGCCGTTCGACCTGGAGGGGATCCGGCTGCACCCGGTCCCGCTCAGCGCCGAGGAGTTGGAGCGCTACTACGAGGGCCAGTCCAACGCCACGATCTGGCCGCTCTACCACGACGCGGTGGAGACGCCGGCCTACAAGCGCCGGTGGCGGGAGGCGTACCGCCTGGTCAACGCCCGGTTCGCGGAGGCCGCAGCCGACGTGGCGGCCGAGGGCGCGACGGTCTGGGTGCAGGACTACCAGCTCCAGTTGGTGCCGGCGATGCTCCGCGAGCTTCGTCCGGACCTGCGGATCGGGTTCTTCCTGCACATCCCGTTCCCGCCGATCGAGCTGTTCATGCAGATGCCGTTCCGTACCGAGATCCTGCGCGGCCTGCTCGGCGCCGACCTTGTCGGTTTCCAGCAGCGGCTGGCCGCGCAGAACTTCGTCCGGCTGGCCCGGCACCTGCTCGGGCTGCGCTACGAGGGGCAGATGATCCAGGTCGACGGTCGGCAGGTGAAGGCGGGCGCCTTCCCCATCTCGATCGACACCCAGGAGATGGAACGGATGGCCGCCGATCCGGCGATCCAGGCCCGGGCCAAGCAGATTCGCGCCGAGTTGGGCGACCCGAAGACGATAATCCTGGGCGTGGACCGGCTGGACTACACAAAGGGCATCGAGTTGCGGCTCAAGGCCTTCCGGGAGCTGCTGGCTGACGGAAAGTTGACAGTTCCCGACGCGGTCATGGTTCAGGTCGCCACACCCAGCCGCGAGCGCGTGGAGCACTACCAGGCACTACGGGTGAAGGTGGAGCGCGAGGTCGGTCGGATCAACGGCGAGTTCGGCAGGGTCGGCGTGCCGGCGGTCCATTACCTCCATCAGTCGTACAGTCGCAGTGAGCTGGCGGCGATGTACGTTGCTGCCGACGTGATGATGGTGACCCCGCTGCGAGACGGAATGAACCTCGTGGCGAAGGAATACGTAGCATCACGTGCCGACCAGGGTGGCGCGCTCGTACTCAGTGAGTTCGCCGGTGCCGCCACCGAGCTTCGCCAGGCATTTTTGTGTAACCCGCACGACCCGGACGCGGTCAAGGACGCCCTCCTCCGGGCAGTGCACGTGGAGAAAACCGAGGCACGCCGCCGGATGCGGACAATGCAACGTCACCTGCGTACCCACGACGTGGGCCACTGGGCCAAGTCTTTCCTCTCGGAGCTCGGAGTTCCCGAGGCGGAGGCCGAGTGAACACGTCCGTCAATGATGGGGCGGCAAACGCCACCGGGGTCATGGACCCTGAGTTGCGTTCCGCCATCGGCCGGATCGCCCGGGTCCCCCAGCTCCTGGTCGCCTGCGACTATGACGGCACCCTGGCGCCGATCGTGGAGGACCCGAGCACTGCCGTCCCGCTACCCGAGTCGGTGGCAGCGGTCCGCGCGCTCGCCGCGCTGCCGCAGACCACAGTGGCTGTGGTTTCCGGTCGGGCGCTGCGCGACCTGGCCGCGCTCTCGCGGCTGCCCAGCGAGGTGCACCTCGTCGGCAGCCACGGCTCCGAGTTCGACATCGGCTTCGTCGAGCGACTCTCCCCCGAGCTGGTCGCCGTACGGACCCAGGTCCGCAACGCGCTGCGTGAGATCGCCGCCCAGCACCCGGGCATCAGGCTGGAACGCAAACCGGCGAGCGTCGCGATGCACACCCGTGGGGTCGACCCGCAGATCGCCGCCGCCGCCATCGAGGCGGTCCGCAACGGTCCGGCCACCTTCGACGGCGTCACGGTGACCCAGGGCAAGGAGGTCATCGAACTCTCCGTGGTGGCCACCCACAAGGGCACCGCGCTCGACCAGTTGCGGACCCAGCTCGCCTCCAGCGCGGTGCTGTTCATCGGCGACGACATCACCGACGAGAACGGGTTCGCTCACCTGCACGGCCCCGACCTCGGCATCAAGATCGGCCCCGGCGACACCCAGGCCAGCTACCGGGTGGCCGACCCGCTGGAGGCCGCCCGCGCACTGGCGCTGCTGCTGGAGACCCGGCGGCACTGGCTGTTCGGTGAGCGGGCGGTGCCGATCGAACGGCACTCCATGCTGGCCAACGGTCGTACCGTTGCGCTGCTCACCCCCGAGGCCAAGGTGAGCTGGCTCTGCCACCCCAAGCCGGACTCGGCGGCGATCTTCGCCGACCTGGTCGGTGGCAGCCCGGCCGGCCACTTCAGCGTCGCACCGGAACGTGGCGGCATCCCGCTGGGCCAGCGCTACCGCTCCGGCACGATGACAGTGGAGACCCGCTGGTCCGGGCTCACCGTCACCGACTGGCTGGACAAGCCCGCCCGGGAGACCACCCCGGACGACAGCCCGGCGGTCATCACCGGCGACTCGACACTGGTCCGGGTGCTCACCGGCAGCGGCAAGGCCAAGGTGGAGTTCGCGCCGAGGCCCGAGTTCGGCCAGGTGGCCGTCCAGTTGCAGCCGCTCGGCGACGGTCTGCTGGTGCTGGGCTCCAACGAACCGGTGGCGCTCTACGCCCCCGGTGTGCAGTGGGAGGTCGGCAACGACGGAGGGTACGAGACCGCCAAGGCGATCGTCGACCTCTCCGCCGCCGGTGGGCAGGTCGTGCTGGAGCTGCGCTTCGGCACGCACAGCCTGGAGCACCACCGGGTGCCGATCCACGAGCGGCAGGCCGCCGCCGAGCAGCCGTGGAAGGACTGGGTCGCCTCGCTGCGGCTGCCGTCCACCGCCCGTGACCTGGTCGCGCGCAGCGCCCTCACCCTGCGCGGGCTCTGCCACGAAGCCACCGGCTCGATCCTGGCCGCAGCGACCACCTCGCTCCCCGAGGAGCTGGGCGGCGTCCGCAACTGGGACTACCGCTACTGCTGGCTGCGCGACGCGGCGCTGACCGCCCGCGCACTTGTCGACCTGGGTTCCGTCGAGGAGGCCGAGGCGCTGCTGCGCTGGGTGGACGGCTGTATCGAGCGCACCGGCGGGCACCCGGAGCGACTGCACCCGCTCTACACCATCGACGGCTACGAGCTGGGCGCCGAGGCGGTCATCGACACGCTGCCCGGGTACGCCGGCTCCCGGCCGGTCCGGGTCGGCAACCTCGCCAACCACCAGTTGCAGCTGGACGTCTTCGGCCCGATCGCCGACCTGATCGCGGCCGTCGCCGACGCTCGCGGTTCGGTGCGCGACGACGAGTGGCGGGTCCTGGAGAACATGGTCGAGGCGGTCCGCCGCCGCTGGCACGAGCCCGACCACGGCATCTGGGAGGCCCGGCTGCCACCTCGGCACCACGTCTTCTCCAAGGTGATGTGCTGGATGACGGTCGACCGCGCGCTGCACGTGATGCGCGAGCACGGCGGCGAGGACCGGCCCGAGTGGAAGGACCTGCGCGACCGGATCGGCGCCAACGTGCTGGAGCACGGCTGGCACTCCGACGTCGAGGCGTACAGCGTCGCGTACGGGGACGAGGACATGGACGCCTCGTCGCTCTGGATCGGCCTCTCCGGCCTGCTCCCGGGCGACGACCCGCGCTTCCTGTCCACCGTCCTGCGGATCGAGGCGGACCTGCGCAGCGGCCCGGTCGTCTACCGCTACCACTGGGACGACGGCCTGCCCGGCCGCGAGGGCGGTTTCCACATCTGCACGGCGTGGCTGATCGAGGCGTACCTGCGCACCGGCCGCCGCACCGACGCCGAGGAACTGTTCGCGCAGATGGTGCTGACCGCCGGCCCAACCGGGCTGCTCCCCGAGCAGTACGACCCGCTCGCGGAGCGCGGCCTCGGCAACCACCCGCAGGCGTACAGCCACCTCGGGCTGATCCGCTGTGCCCTGCTGCTGGACAACATGCTCAAGCAGTAGTCGACCGACAGACCACGACGGGCCGGAGCAGCGCTGCTCCGGCCCGTCGTCTGTGCCGGCACCTCGACGCGGTTTCGGGGACACCGACCCGCTTCCTCGGGCCACACCGCCAATGTTCTGACCGGCGCGTCGCCGGAGTTCACCGCCGCGCTCCGTCGCCTCAGCCGTCGAGCGCGCCCACCACGTCGCCCACCACCACGACGGCGGGCGGGCGCAGGTCGGCCGTGAGCGCGTCGGCGGCCACCTCGCCCAGCGTGGAGCGCAGCACCCGCTGAGTGCCCGTCGTGGCTTCCTGGACGACGGCGGCCGGTGTCTGCGGCGACCGACCGTGGGCGATCAGGGTGGCAGTGATGGCGGCTAGGTTCTTCAACCCCATCAGGATCACCAGGGTGCCGTGCAGACCGGCGAGGGCGTCCCAGCGCACCAGCGAAGCTGCAGCGTCGGGTGCCAGGTGCCCGGAGACCACAGTGAACTCGTGCGCCACCCCCCGATGGGTGACCGGGATGCCGGCCGCGGCCGGCGCGGCGATCGAGCTGGTCACGCCGGGCACCACCGTCACCGGCACACCGGCGGCGGCGCAGGCCAGCAACTCCTCACCGCCGCGCCCGAAGACGTACGGGTCACCGCCCTTGAGCCGCACCACGAAGGCGCCGGCGAGGGCCCGGTCGACAAGGATCTGGTTGATCTCCTCCTGAGCCCGGGACGGGCCGTAGGGAATCTTCGAGGCGTCCACCAGCTCGACGTCCGGGCGCAGCTCGTCGAGGAGCAGCCCGGGTACCAGCCGGTCGGCGACCACCACGTCGGCCTCGGTGAGCAGCCGCCAGCCCTTCACCGTGATCAGTTCCGGGTCCCCCGGCCCCGCCCCGACCAGCGCCACCCGCCCGGTCTGCCGTCCGCCGGTCGTCCCGGTGGAAGCGTCGGGCCGGCCAGCGATCCCGTCCGGTGCCACGCGCACGGCGAGGAGGTCGCGGATGGCGTCGCGGACCGTCATCGCCCGGCGCGGGTCGCCGCCGCCGAGCACCGCCACGGTGACCGGGCCGTGCCGGGTCACGGCCGGGGTCCAGGCGGTGGCGGCCGTCCGGTCGTCGGCCCGGACACAGAAGATCCGCCGCTCGGCGGCGACGGCGCTGACCGAGGCCGCCGCCATCGGGTCGTCGACAGCGACCTGGACCAGCCAGGCGCCGTCCAGGTCCTCGGGCACGAACCGGCGCGGCACCCAGTGCAGCCGACCCGCGTCGGCCCGGGCGCGCAACGCCGGAGTCAGCTCCGGGGCCACCAGCAGGACATCCGCACCGGCGTCCAGCAGCGCGGGTACGCGCCGGGTGGCGACCGCGCCGCCACCCACCACGACCACCCGCCGCCCGTGCAGCCGCAAACCAAGGGGGTACGGGTTGGAGCTCACGCCGCACCACCGGGGCGCACGGCTCGTTCGCTGCACGTGCTCACTTCTCGACCACCCCGGCCGAGTCGAAGGTGGCCACCTCGTGCAGCACCCGGACCGCGCCGGTGACCACTGGCAACGCCAGCAGCGCGCCGGTGCCCTCGCCGAGGCGCAGCCCCAGGTCGATCAGCGGGTCGAGGCCGAGGTGGCGCAGCGCGACGGTGGCACCGGGCTCGGCCGAGCGGTGGCCGGCGACCATGGCGCAGACCGCTGCCGGGGCGAACGCGGCGGCGGCGAGCGCTGCCGAGACCGCGATCACGCCGTCCAGCAGCACCGGCGTGCGGCGTGCGGCAGCCCCCAGGATCAGCCCGGCCAGGGCGGCGTGCTCCAGACCACCGACGGCGGCCAGCACGCCCAGCGGGTCGGCCGGGTCGGGGGTGTGCCGGGCCAGCGCGGCCCGCACCACGGCCACCTTGCGCGCGTACGTCGGGTCGTCGACCCCGGTGCCCCGACCGGTGGTGTCGAGCGGGTCGGCGCCGGTGAACGCGGCGATCAGCACGGCGGCCGGGGTGGTGTTGCCGATGCCCATGTCCCCGGTGAGCAGGATGCCGGCGCCGGCGTCGATCAGCTCGTCGGCGATCCGGATGCCGGTCTGCACCGCCGCCAGCGCCTCGTCCCGGGTCAGCGCGGCGGTCGCGGTGAGGTCGCGGGTGCCCCGGCGGACGGTCGCGGCAACCAGCCGAGGCACGGCCGGGTCGCGCACCGCCGGCTCGGCGGCAGGTTCGGTGGGCAGCGGGGTGGCCACGCCGACGTCGACCACTGTGACCGAGGCGCCGGCCTGTCGGGCGAACGCGTTGACCACCGCTCCACCGGCCAGGAAGTTGCCGATCATCTGCGCGGTGACCTCCTGCGGCCAGGGGCTCACCCCCTGGGCGTGCACACCATGGTCGCCGGCGAAGATCGCCACCGCGGCCGGTTCGGGCAGCGGTGGTGGGCAGACCCCGGCCAGGCCGGCGAGGCGTACCGAAAGCTCCTCCAGCGCGCCCAGCGATCCCGCCGGCTTGGTCAGCCGGCCGTGCAGCTCCCGGGCGGCGGCCATGGCCGCTTCGTCCGCCGGGCGGATCGCCGCGACAGTGGTCTCCAGCATCATGCCTCCATGGTCTCGCGCAGCACGTCGATGAACGCGTCGGTGGTGTTTCGGTCGCGTACCGCCACCCGCAGCCAGTCCGGGCCGAGGCCGGGGAATGTGTCGCCGCGGCGCACCGCCCAGCCGCGCTCGCGCAGGGCGGCCCGGATCGCTGTCGCGCCCGGCAGGTGCAGCAGGACGAACGCGCTGGCGGGCCGACCGACGACGCGTACACCGGGCAGTTCGGCGAGGCGCGCGACCAGGTGCTCGCGGTCGGCGGCGAGGTCGGCGGCGATCGCGCGTTCGGCCTGGACCGCGACGGCGCTGGCGCAGGCCGACGCTGCCGCCAGCGCGGGCGTGGAAACGGCCCAGAGGGGTTGGACGGCGGCCAGCCGGGACAGCAGCTCCGCGTCGCCGAGCAGGTAGCCGATCCGCAGCCCGGCCAGGCCCCACGTCTTGGTGAGGCTGCGCACCACGAGCAGCCCGGGCAGGTCGCGGCGTTCGGCCAGCGACTCCGGTTCGCCGGGTTGCCCGGAGGCGATTGTGGTATCGGCGAACGCCTCGTCGACCACCAGCACCCGGCCGGGGCGGGCCAGCGCGGCCACCGTCTGGGCGGGGTGCAGCACCGACGTCGGATTCGTCGGGTTGCCGATCATCACGAGGTCGGCGTCGGCGGGCACCCGGGACGGGTCGAGCCGGAAGTCGTCGGCGGCGTCGAGCAGGACCCGCTCGACCGGGTGTCCGGCGGCCCGCAGCGCCGCCTCCGGCTCGGTGAACTGGGGGTGCACCACAACGGGGCGACGAACGCCGCGCAGCGCCTGGGCGATCAGCACGAACCCCTCGGCGGCGCCGGCGGTGAGCAGCACCTCGTTCGGGTGACGGCGGTGCCGGGCGGCGACCGCCGCCCGGGCCGGCGCCGGGTCCGGATAGCGGGCCAGGTCGGTCAGGGTCGCGGCGATCGGGTCGGCCAGCCAGGCGGGCGGTCGCGCCCGACGGACATTGACGGCGAGGTCGATCAGACCGGCTGTCGCCTCGGCGTCGCCGTGGTGGGCGAGGTCCGGATCGCCCTCAGCGGGTGGGGCGACAGCGCTCGGCTGATCAGACATGTCCGCGATCCTGCCGGGAAGGTGGCCGGCGGGACAGTCCATCCCAGCGTAAGCCGCGTCACCACTCGCCGGTTTAAGAGTTCTTCTCATGTACGAATCGGAAATGTCATAACTTGACCAGGTGAGCAACCGACCCCTTGCTGCCGCTGGTCGACTCGTCCCTCTCCTCCGCGCCGGACTGATCGCCGGAATCGTGATCGCCGCCGCCGCCTATCCACTGGTCGCCCTCACCGGGCTCGGCGCGAAGGCCACCGCGCACGCCGTGGACCAGAAGACCCGGGTGCTGAAGACCGCCCTGCCCGCCGAGACCTCGTACGTCTACGGCCCGGACGGCAAGACCGTGCTGACCATGTTCTACGAGGAGTACCGGCAGTACACCAAGCTGTCGGACATGTCGCCGAACATCCAGCAGGCGATCGTCGCCGCCGAGGACTCCCGCTTCTACCAGCACCACGGCGTCGACCCGAAGGGCGTGGCCCGGGCCTTCGTCTCCAACGCCCGCTCCGGCGGCTCCCAGGGTGCCTCGACGCTGACCATGCAGTACGTCCGGATGGCACTGCGGGACAGCGCGACCACGCCCAAGGAGGTCCAGGAAGCCACCCAGCAGACCAGCCTGCGCAAGGTCAAGGAGATGCGGATGGCGCTGGACCTGGAGAAGGAGATCAGCAAGGAACAGATCATGGAGCGCTACCTGAACTCGGCGTACTTCGGGCACCGGGCGTACGGCATCTACGCCGCCAGCGAGATCTTCTTCTCCAAGACCCCGAAGGACCTCACCCCGGTCGAGGCAGCCACCCTCGCCGGACTGGTCAAGTCCCCCTCGGAGTACGACCCGGCCGACTCCGACCAGAAGGAGGCCACCGGGCGGCGCAACTACGTGCTGGACCGGATGAGCCAACTCGGCTACCTCTCCCCCGACTCGGCCGCCGCCGCCAAGTCCGAACCGATCCGGCTCAAGCTGACCACCCCACCGCACGACTGCGCCGCAGTGGCGGAAAAGTACAACAGCTGGGGCTTCGCCTGCGACTACCTGAAGAACTGGTGGAGCGCCCAGCCCGCGTTCGGGGCGAACCGGCTGGAACGGATGGACAACCTGCGCCGGGGCGGCTACCGCATCGTGCTCAGCCTCGACCCGAAGATCCAGGAGGCCGCGGAGAAGAGCGTGGGCGCCAAGGAGGCCACCGGCAGCCCGTTCGCCAACGGCATCGTGGTGTCCGAGCCGGGCACCGGGCGGGTGAAGGCCATGGCGGTGAACCGGACGTACTCGCTGGACCTGGCCGAGAACCCGCAGAGCTCCAACCCGGAGGCCGGGCCGAAGGTGAAGGCCAACTACCCGAACACCGTGGCACCACTGCTCGGCGGCGGTGACCTGGCCGGCTACCAGGCCGGGTCGACGTTCAAGATGTTCCCGATGCTGGCCGCGCTGGACTCGGGGATGACCCTCTCCACCTCGTTCAACGCCCCATACCGCTACCGCTCCGAGGTCTACGACGGCTGGGCGCCCTCCAACGCCAGCGGCGCCATGACCGGTCAGCAGACCATGTGGTCCGGCTTCGGCAAATCGGTGAACACGTACTTCGTCTGGCTGGAGGAGAAGGTCGGCGCGGACCGGGCGGTCCGGTTGGCCGAACAGCTCGGGCTGCGGTGGCGCACCGACGTCGACCGGGACCACGCCTCCCCGGACAAGGCGAAGAAGTGGGGTGCCTTCACCCTGGGCGTCTCCGACGCCACCCCACTGGAGATGGCGAACGCGTACGCCGCCATCGCCGCCGACGGCCGCTACTGCGAGTCCATCCCCGTACAAGCGATCATGAACCGGGACGGCACGCCCGCCACCTACGCCACCCCGGGCGGCCTGCACCGTGAGGTGGCCAAGCCCCGCTGCCGGCAGGTGGTGAGCGCGGACGCAGCACGGGCGGCCACCGACGCGGCCCGCTGCCCGACCGGAGACACCCCGGCGCGCGGCAGCTGCGGCGGCTGGTCCACCGCCGACAGCGTGCGGGGCACCGTCGGACGCCCGGTGGCCGGCAAGACCGGTACGACCGACAGCACCCGGTCGGCCTGGTTCGTGGGCTACACCCCGGAGTTGGCTGCGGCGAGCTTCATCTCCGACCCGGACAACCCGTTCAACGCTGTCGGTGACGGGCAGTCCCAGATCCCGATCAAGGCGGTTTCGGAGACCCTGCGCGACGGCCTGAAAGGCACCCCGACCCGCCAGTTCACCCCACCGTCGGACGCCATCGTCGGCTGACCGGCGCAGGGCTCAGCGCAGGTCGGCCGCGACGAACGACCACAGCTCCAGATCCACCCGACCGCCGCTGACGAACCCGGCGTTGCGCAGCAGACCCTCGTAGCTGAACCCGGCCTTCTCGGCGACCCTGCGCGAGGCCAGGTTGCCGGGAGCCACCCGCAACTCGACCCGCTGGAAGCCGTGCTCCAGGATCAGCGCGATGGCCACCGCGTCGACCGCCTCGGCGGCGAAGCCGAAGCCCCGCGCGTGCGCCGCCATCGCGTAGGAGATCTCGGTGAGGCGGGCGCCCCAGTCGGTGCGCCGGGTCCACAGCGAGCCCACCACCTGGTCGTCCTCCCGCCGGAGCACCGCGTAGTGGTCACCCTCCCCACTGTCGCGCCGCTGCCGGGCCAGATCGGTGCACCAGGCCAGCCCGTCGATCGGGCCGGAGTCGTCGGGCAGCGGCAGCCACCGCCGGGTCAGCTTGTCGGCGAAGATCTCCCCGGCCGCCGCCGCGTCAGCCGCCGTGAGCTGACGCACCTCGGTACGCGGAGTGGAGACGGTCAACGCCGGGAATCGGCGCACCGCCACCTGACCGATCACACCGACACCTCGCCCGACTGCGCGGGTACCACCTCGCTCGTCGGGTCGGCCGCCGCCGCGGCGACCAACCGGGCCGCCGTCTCCGGATGGCTCGCCCAGTGCAGTGTGAGCTGCGAGGCGTGCACGTTGCGCCAGACGAAGCCCTCCGGCGCGCCGCCGTCCCAGCTCCACGCCGGGCGCTGACCGGCGCGGGGAGTGAGCACCGCACGGTGTGCCTTGTGCCCGACCAGCACCGTGCCGGTGGCGGCGACCACGCTGTCGGTCTGGGCGGTCGCCTCCCGGTAGCCGGCCACCACACCGTCGCGGCTGACGCCGACAGCGTCCAGGACACCGCACATCGGCAGCCCGTCCAACTCCCGGGCCAGCCAGAGCAACCCGGCGCCCTCGGCGATCACCGGACGCCCGGTCCGCGCCAACTCGGCCACCGCGATGCAGAGCCGCCGGTTGGCAGACAACTGCTCGGCGTACGCCTCGGGCAGCGCGCCGCCGACGACCAGCGCGCGGGTCCCGACCGGCAGCGCCTCGTCGCGCAGCGGGTCGACGACGACGACCTCGGCGCCGGCGGCCCGGAGCAACTCGGTGGTCTCCGGGTGGCTGAAGCTGCCGCCCGGCCCACCGGCCACCGCCACCAGTGGGCGGTTCGCCGGGGGTGTGAACGTGCCGAGGGCCTCCTCGGGAGACCAGGCCGGCGCCGGCAGCGGCGGGGCGGAGCGGGCCAGCCCGAGCAGCCGTTCCAGATCGACAGTGGCGGCGACGGCCTCGCCCAGCCGGCGGACCGCGCGGACCGCGTCGGCCGAGTCGTCGACCACAGGTGCCACCCCGTGCCGCCGCGACGGCAGCACAGCCGGCAGGTCCTGTCGACGCAGCGCGCCGTAGACCGGCACCCCCACGTCGTCCAGCGCCTCGCGCAGCATCCCCTCGTGCCGCGACGAGGCCACCCGGTTGAGGATCACCCCGCCGAGCCACAACTGCTCGTCGTACGAGCGGAAACCGTGCACCAGGGCCGCCACCGACTGACCCATCGCGGCCACGTCGACAACGAGCACGACAGGGCTGCGCAGCGCGGCGGCCGCAGCGGCGGTGGACTCCTGCTCGGGGCGGCCACCGACCGAGTCGTACAACCCCATGCTGCCCTGCACCACTGCCAGCCCGGCACCGGCGGCACCGTGCGCCACCAGCGGGGCGAGCCGGTCGAGGCCGACCAGTCGGGGGTCGATCACCCGACCCGGCCGACCGGAGGCGAGGCCGAGGTAGGCGGCGTCGACGTGGTCCGGCCCGAGCTTGAACCCGGCGACGTCGACCCCTCGCTCGGCCAGGGCGGCGAGCAGCCCGATCGCCAGCGCGTTCTTACCGTGCCCGGAGGACGGCGCGCTGAGCACCAGGCGCGGCACGACGGTCATCATCGACTCCTCGCGAGCGGCGGCGGGTACGCGACGGGACGGCCAAGGCCGATCCGTCGGCGTGACGATACCCGCCCGGCTGAAGGCGCGAGCACCGCCAACCGGGGTGGGCGGCCCGGCCCTGGCAGCGCCCCGGAGCATCCGCCCGGCCCGGTCCGGCCCGGTCCAGGTCAGTGGCGCCGGTCATACGAGTAGCCTCGGTCCCGTGTACCGGTTCCTGCTGAGCCCACGCTGGCTGGGCGCCCTCGCGCTGACCCTGGTCGCGGCCGCCGTCATGGTGTTCCTCGGCAACTGGCAGCTGGACCGCTACCGGGGGCGCACCGAGGTCAACGAACGGATCGACGCGGGCCAGCGGATGGCTCCCGTGCCGATCGCCGACGCGCTGCGCGCCCCCAGCAGCGGCGGGGGGACGGCCGGTCCGGCCCCCGCCGAGGACAAGGTCTGGACCCGGGTCACAGTCACCGGCCGGTACGACCCCACGAACACAGTGCTGGTCCGTGGCCGGACGGTGGACAGCCGGGTCGGTTTCGAGGTGCTCACCCCGCTGGTGCTCGCCGACGGCACGGCGCTGCTGGTGGACCGGGGCTGGATCCCGCCGGCACCCGGTGGGGCGACCGCTAAGCCGTCGGTCCCGGCCGCGCCGACCGGCGACGTGACTGTGGTCGGCCGGGTGCATGAGACCGAGAGCGGCGCCGGCGCGGTGACCCGACGCGACGGGCTGTTGGAGATCCGGCGGATCGGGGTGTCGCGGCTGGCCGGCGAGCTTCCCTACCCGGTCTACGGTGCGTATCTGCTGCTCGACGAGCAGACCCCGGCGGCAGATCCGGTGTTCAAGGCGGTCCCGGTCGGGCACGCCAACAACTGGCAGAACTTCGGCTACGTCGTGCAGTGGTGGCTGTTCGCGGTGATGGCCCTCTTCGGTTATGGCTGGGTGGCCCGTCGGGAGGCCCGCCGGGCCGCCGGCATCGGCACCACCCCGGCTTCCCTGGACCGGGCCGCCGAGCCGACGCCGACCGCTTCCGCCTGACCCCGCTCGGTCAGCCGGTCACGCGGCCGGCGTGGATGGCGCGGACCGCGTCGATGGTGTCCGCCTCCGCTGCGGACTTGTCGTCGCGATAGCGCACCACCCGGGCGAACCGCAGCGCCATCCCACCGGGATAGCGCGAACTCGTCTGCACCCCGTCGAAGGCGATCTCCACCACCTGCTCGGGCCGGACCCGGACCACCCAGTCGCCGCGTTCCACGGCGAGGCCGAGGAACCGTTCGGTCTGCCACCGCAGCAGCTCGTCGGTGAGCCCCTTGAACGTCTTGCCGAGCATCACGAAGTCACCGGTGCGCGCGTCACGCGCACCCAGGTGCAGGTTGGACAGCCAGCCCTTGCGTCGGCCGCTGCCCCACTCGACGGCGAGCACCACCAGGTCGAGGGTGTGCCGCGGTTTCACCTTGACCCAGGCGGCACCGCGCCGGCCGGCGTCGTAGGGGGCGTCCGGCGCCTTGATCACCACGCCCTCCTGCCCGGCGTCGAGCGCTGCGGCGAACGCGGCGGCGGCCTGCTCCGGGCCGTCGACCTCCATCCGACCGACAAGCAGCGACGAATCCACCGAACCGGCGAGGGCGGCCCACCGCTCCCGGCCGGGGCTGTCGATCAGATCCTGGCCGTCGAGGTGCAGCAGGTCGAAGAAGTACGGGGTGAGCACCGTCGCGCCGGTGCTGGCAGCCGCCGCGAGCACCGCCGGAGCGACAGGTGTGCGCCCGGTGGTGCTGGGGGTGGTGCGTCGGGCTGCCCGGCTCGACGTCTGCTGGAACGGCAGTGGGCGGCCGGTCTCGTCCAGGCCGATGGCCTCGCCGTCGAGGACCAACTCCCGGCCCGGCAGGGCACGGACCGCGGCGACCACCTCGGGCACCCGGGTGGTGATCTCGTCGAGGCTGCGGGTGAACACGGCGATGTCGGTGCCGGAGCGGTGCACCTGGATGCGGATGCCGTCGAGCTTCACGTCGACCACCGCCGGCGTGCCGGTAGCGGCCAGCGCCTCGTCGACCGAGGGGGCGCTCTGCGCGAGCATCGGCGCCAGCGGGCGGCCGACCTGGAGACCGAACCCGGCCAACGCGGCGGCCCCTCCGGCCAGCGCGGCCACCGCCACGGCCCGGAGATCACCGGCGAGCAGCAGCGCCCGGCGGACCGCCGCCACCGGCACCTCGGCGGCCCGGGCCACCGCGTCCGCGAGGAGACCGGCCTGGGCGCCCTGCCGTAGCTCGCCACTGAACAGGCCGGTGAGCAGCCGCTGCTCGTCGGCCGTCGCCGCCGCGTAGAGGGCGCCGAGCAGCGCCCGACGCCGAGCCTGTGAACCCGAGCCGTGCACCGCGGCGATCTGCGCGATTGCCGCGTCGACGGCGGCCACCGTCAACGTTGGCTCGGCGGCCGGTGGCGGCAGGTCACGCAGGCTCGCGTAGCCGACCCCGGTCTGCCGTTGGCGCAGCTCACCGGCGAGATAGCCGGCACCGGGCTCGACCTCGCCGGGGTCGAGCCGACGCAGCGCGTCAGCGAGCAGCTCCACCTTGGCCCGTCGGCCGCTGGTGGCGCCGACGGCGGCGGAGGTGGCTGCCAGATCGAGGAACCGCACGCAGCTCATCCTGCCAGTCACCTCCGACACCGCCCGGGCATTGCCGTGCCCGGGCGGTGTCGGCAGGGTGCCGCCCACTCACGCGGACGACGGTTCAGGCGGAGACGGGTTCCTCGATGCGCAGACCTCGGGCGCGGACCTCACCGGCGACCCGGGAGAGCACCGAGTCGAGGGCGACCAGTGCGGCGGAGAGCTCACCGAGCTGTTCGTTGAGCGTGTCCTCGGACCACGCGGAGACATCGACATCTCCCAGCGCGCTGACAGCGGCCCCCAACCGGGCCATCACCTCGTTCGTACTCATGTACGAAAGGCTATAACAGCCGACCATCCGACACGCCGTAAACTCCTAGATCAGGCCCAAAGTTGCCGTTCTGACACCTAACTGCTCACCGCCGCCACGTTGCGCAGAAGCAGCGCCTCGGCGAGGCAGACCCGGGCGAACTCACCAAGGTGCAGGCTCTCGTTCGGGCCGTGCGCACGGGCGTGCGGGTCCTCCACGCCGGTCACCAGGATCGCCGCCTTCGGGAACATCTCCTGGAAGGTGGCGATGAACGGAATCGAACCGCCGATGCCGACGTCCACCGGGTCGGTGCCGTCCCAGGCGGTCCGGAAGGCCGAACGGGCGGCGTCGAACATCGGCCCGGACGTGTCGATCACGCACGGGTCACCGTCGTGTTCGATGGTGACAGTCACCTGCGCGCCCCACGGCGCGTGCTGCTCCAGGTGCGCACGCACCGCCGCGTACGCCCGCTTGGGGTCGTCGCCCGGAGCGAGGCGGACGCTGAGCTTCGCCTTCGCGGCCGGGACCAGGGCGTTCGGCGCCTCGCCGGTGGACGGCGCGTCGACACCGAGAATGGCCAGCGCCGGCTTGGTCCAGAGTCGGTCGGTGATCCGGCCGGTGCCGATGAACTGCACGCCGTCGGCGAGCCCGGCCTCGGCCCGGAATCGGTCCTCCGGATAGTCGACGGTGGCGCCCTCCCGGCCGACCAGGCCGTCCACCGCCACGTCACCGGCGTCGTCGTGCAGCGTCGCCAACAGCCGGACCAGCGCGGTGAGCGCGTCCGGCACGGCGCCACCGAACATGCCGCTGTGCACCGCGTGGTCCAGCGTGCGCACCTCGACGAAGCAGTTGACGATGCCCCGCAGCGAGGTGGTCAACGCCGGTACGCCGATGTCCCAGTTGGCGGAGTCGGCGATCACGATGACGTCAGAGGTGATCTCGTCGCGGTGCTCGACCAGCAGTTGCTCCAGCGAGTCGGAGCCATACTCCTCCTCGCCCTCGATGAAGAGGACCACGCCGACCGGCAGCGCGTCACCGTACGCGCGCAGCGCCGCCACGTGCGCCATGACGCCGGCCTTGTCGTCGGCCGCGCCCCGGGCGTAGAGCCGGCCGTCGCGTTCCACCGGCTCGAACGGGTCGGACTCCCACAGCGATCGGTCGCCGACCGGCTGGACGTCGTGGTGGGCGTAGAGCAGCACGGTGGGCGCGCCGGGCGGGGCGGCCCGACGGCCGATCACCGCCGGCTGGCCGCCGGATCGCACGATGTCGACGTCCAGGCCACAGCCGCGCAGCAGCTCGGCGACCGCCTCGGCCGAGCGTTCCACGTGCGAGTGGTCGAAGCCGTCGAAGGCGATGCCGGGGATGCGGACGAGGCGCTCCAGGTCGGCTCGGACGCCGGGCATCTCCCGCTCGACGGCGGCCCGCACCTCGGACTCGGACATGATCGGTGAGGTCATGACCGGCATCGTATGCCGGCCTTACCGGGGCGTGTCGGCGGAGCCCGTGCCGTCACCGCTGTCAGCGGGGCCGGTGCCGGCCCGCGCGCCCGGGGCGGCCCGCCCGGCGCGGTGTGCGCGGCCCGCCGCCTCGGTGGCGGCGTCCATCCAGGAACGGGCCCGACCGGCGGTGCCGCCCACCCACTCGCCGACGTCACTCGCGCCGTCGCCGAGCCGGCGCAGCAACCCGACCAGCGGGTCGGTCGACCGGCTGAACTCCTCCCGGTACGACTCGGCAGCCGCCTTGATCTCCTCCGACACGCTTGTCGAGCTGTCATCCGCGCGGCGCGGGTAGTCCCCCGCCAGCACCCGCCCGTACTCCCCGGAGTCGATCCACTGGCGCAGCGACGCCGCCCGCGCAACCGGCACCGGGTGGGTGCTCCACGCTGTCATCCTGATCTTGTGCAGGCTGTCGCGCAGGTCGCCGCCACCGGCGTACTCGGCGGCCTGCTCCAGGAAGGCGGTGGTGTCGACCTGGGACAGGTCACCGCCGCCGGCGAGCTTCATCAGCAGCCGCAGCGCGGCGCCCGGGTCCTGCCCGGCGAGCAGCCCGGCCCGGTCGGCGGAGAGTTCCGCCTTGCGCCACCACTCCAGCATCGCCGCGATGATGGCGCGCAGCGCGATCGCGCCGACCGGCAACCAGCTCAGGTTGGCCGCCCACCGGGTGAGAATCATGAGCATGGTCTTGTAGACCGCGTGCCCGCTGCCCACGTGCCCCAACTCGTGGCCGAGCAGGCAGCGCAGCTCGTCCTCGTCGAGTTGCTGCACGCAGGCGGAGTTCAGCACGATGAACGGCCGCTCCAACCCGACCGCCTCGGCGCCCAACCAGGGCGACTGCGTCACGTACAGCTCGGGCAGTTCGGCGACGTCGAGCGCCGCCGCGGCCTCGGTGTAGCGCTGCCACACCGCCGGGTACTGCCTGTGGTCGACCCGGATGCCGGAGGCGAGCACGGACAGCCGGAAACCCCGCTCGTTCCACATCCCGAAGAACGCCCGCAGCACGTCGTCGAAACCGCGCAGTTCCCGCAGCGCGACCAGGGCACCCCGGTCGGCCGGATGCTCCCAGGCCCGCGAGCTGATGCCGGTGAGGGTGATCCGACGCCGCGCTGGCGCGTCCGCTGCCGTCATTGTGGCTCCCCGTTCGCCGTGGCTCTCCGCATCGTGCCGCAGTCGGTGGCCCACGTCCATGCCCCGCTCATCGGAGCCGCACGTAGTACCGATCCGCGTCGTACGGCAGTGTCGGCGCGCCATCCACTACCAGGTCGGCGTGGACAGCGGTCTCGTCGACGGCGAAGTGCGCCCGCTCCCCGTCATGCCAGCGGCGCAGCTCGGGCAGGATCTCCGGGCCGTCCCGGGCGACAGCGCGAGCCAGCCGCAGCGACGCGGGCGCGGTGACGAACACGGCCAGCGTCAGCTCCGGCCGGACGACCGCCCGGGCGGCGCTGACCCCCTCGACCACCAGCACCGGAGCCACCGGCACCGGAACCGGCCGGGGCAGGAAGCACCGCCGGACCCAGCTGTACCGCCGGTAGGCGCCCGGCTCCCCGTTACGCAGCGGGCCGAGCACCCCCTCGTCGAGCCGGGGCCAGAAGGTGACCTGGTCGTCCCACCCGTCGAGCAGGTCGTCGGTGTGCACCACCGGCGGTCGGCCGCCGAGCGGCCCCGCCAGGGCATCCGCGAGCTGCGCGGCGAACCGGCTCTTACCAGCGCCACTCGGCCCGTCCACAGCGACGAGCCGGGTCCGCCCCAACCGCGCCGGGCCCGCGAGCACCCGACGAGCCAGTTCGGCGTACGCCTCGACAACCGCCACCGTCGGTCCGACAGTTCCCGGGTTCAGCGCAGCCTCCCGTGGTGCATGACCGAAGTATGCCGCCACCGCTGGTGGCAGGGTGATCGACTCGGCTTCGTCGACGCCCCTGTCGGCGGGACCACAGTTGTCGGCGACCGTGTCGATCATGCCGATTGGTGGGCCGGTGTTGGTCAGCCTGACACGTCCGGCTGACCGCCCCGGCCGGCCACCGTCACGTCCGGGGGAATTGGGGCGGCGACGGGTGACGGGCGGCCCGTTCGCCGCCCGGGGTGCCAGCGAATCGGCATGATCGGGTGGTGCTCCGAGACGTGATGAGCCCCGGTATAGACGCCCTACTCGAACAGGCCCGCGCCGGGCTGCACCGACTGACTCCGCAGCAGACCGTCGAGGCGGTCCGCAGCGGCGCGTTGCTGGTCGACACCCGTACCGAACTGCAGCGCCGCGAACAGGGCGACCTGCCCGGGGCGGTCGTCATCGACCGGACCGTACTCGAGTGGCGCCTCGATCCGGCCAGCGCCTGGCGGATCCCGGAAGCCACCGGGTACGACCGGGAGATCATCCTGGTGTGCCGACAGGGCTACAGCTCCAGCCTGGCCGCAGCCAGCCTGCAGACCCTCGGGCTGCGCCGGGCCACCGACATGATCGGCGGCGTGGACGCCTGGCTCGCCGCCGGCCTGCCCACCACCGACCGTCCCGCCGACATCCGCCCCTGACTCCCCCGACCTCGCCCCGCAGGTTCCATTCCGGGGCGGTCGGACTGCGCAAGATCGTGCTCGAACCAGGAAACAGGCCTCTCCTCGCGCGGACAAGGCCCCTGAAACAAGGATCGAGCACGATCATGCGGAAGTGGTGGCCCCGGCGGACCCCAACAGGCGGCCCGACAGGCGGCCCGACAGGCGCGCGGTAGAGAGCATTCTCCCTGCCCGTGGCGCGGCCTCCGCCCCACGCTCCGCATGGGACGGTGGACCGGCCAAGAGGGTCAGGTCGGGGCGCCGGGTGGGATGAAGGGGAGGTCGGCGGGTGGACCGGCTTCGATGAGACGCCAGAGGGCATCGGTGTCCAGGTGTTCCTCGACCAGGTCGCCGAGCAGGTCGAGTGAGCGTTCCCGGGCGGCGGCGAAGCTGGTGGCCGGTGCCACCCGGAACCCACTGCGACCGGCCAGGCGAGCAGCCTCGGTGAGGAACCAGCGGCGGAACTCGTCGGACTCGAACGCCCCGTGCCAGTGCGTGCCGTGCACCACGCCGAGCACGGCACCCTCTCCGACACCGTCGTCGCTGGTCAGCAGCGAGGTCAGGCTCGGGTCGGCCTGTGAGACGTACCCGTGGTGGATCTCGTAGCCGCGCACCGGGAGGCCACCGTGGCCGGTGCCCACCGACTGGCGGACGGTCTTGCGCGGGTCGAAGGTGATGTCCATGGGCAGCAGACCGAGCCCCGGCACGCTGCCCTGCCGGCTCTCCACCGGATCGTGGATGGCGCGGCCGAGCATCTGGAAGCCGCCGCAGAGACCGAGCAGGGGCTTGCCGGCCGCCACATGGGTGGCTACCGCGTCGGCGAGACCCGTTTCGCGCAGCCACCCGAGGTCGGCGACCGTGGATTTGGAGCCGGGTAGGACGACCAGGTCGGCGGCGGCCAGTTCGGCCGGTTCGATGGTGAGGCGTACCCGGACGCCCGGCTCGGTGGCGAGCGCCTCCACGTCGGTGGCGTTGCTGATCCGGGGTAGCCGGACGACCGCCACGTCCAGCCATTCACTGCCGTGCGGGGCGGCGGGCCGGCCGAGCACCCGACCGTAGGCGAGTGAGTCCTCCGCGTCGAGCCACAGGTCCAGTGCCCAGGGCAGCACCCCGTACGTGGGGCGGCCGGTGACCTGACGCAACATGTCCAGACCCGGCTGGAGCAGCCCAAGGTCGCCCCGGAACTTGTTGATCACGAATCCGGCGATCAGCGCCTGGTCGGCCGGGTCGAGCAGGGCCACGGTGCCGAACATCGAGGCGAAGACACCGCCCCGGTCGATGTCGCCGACGACGATGGTGGGCAGGTTGGCGTGCCGGGCCAACCCCATGTTGACGTAGTCACCGGCCCGAAGGTTGATCTCCGCGGGGCTGCCGGCACCCTCGCAGATCACCACGTCGTACGCCTCGCGTAGCTCGGCCAGTGCGGCGTACGCCGTCTCGGCGAGCCGGGGACGTAGCTGCCGGAAGGTGCCCGCGGTGATGGTGTCGACCGCCTCGCCCAGCAGTACCACCTGACTGGCCAGGTCGCTGCTCGGCTTGAGCAGCACCGGGTTGAACCGCAGGTCGGGTGCGATCCCGCACGCCGCGGCCTGCATGGCCTGGGCGCGTCCGATCTCGCCGCCGCGCCCGTCCGGCCCGACGACCACCGCCGAGTTGTTCGACATGTTCTGCGCCTTGTACGGCGCCACCTTCACGCCCTGCCGGTGCAGCCAACGACAGATGCCGGCGGTGAGCACGCTCTTGCCGGCATCGGACGTCGTACCGGCCACCAGCAGCCCGCCGCTCACCTCCCACTCCCCCGCCGCACCCCGAAGCCCCCGGCCACCCCGGCAGCCCTGCCCATACCGACGCCCCGCAGCCCATGCTCACCGGCACTGCCCAGCCGCTGGGCCCCGGCCACGCCGCCCAGCCCGCGCCCGCCGGCCGCACCTGCCGGCCCTCGCCGGCCCACGGCACCGATCAGCGCACGCCTGCTCACCGCGCCAACCAGCCGGCCGAGTGTCACGGGGTACGCGGCGGCCAACCCGACGGCGGCCAGCCCCACCGCGCCGGAGATCCGGGCGGCCCGCTTCAGGTGCCGCGCCTCCGGGCGGGGACCGTCGCCGAGGAACGGCCGCACCTCGGAGCGCCCGAAGTAGACGTTGCGACCACCGAGGCGGACCCCGAGCGCACCGGCCATCGCCGCCTCGCACTGACCGGCGTTGGGGCTGGGGTGGTCGTTGCGGTCCCGCCGCCACACCTGCCAGGCGCGCCGCCGGTCCCCGTGCGCGACCGGCGCGACGGCGATGGTGAGCAGCCCGGTCAGCCGGGACGGCACGAGGTTGAGCGCGTCGTCCAGCCGAGCGGCCGGCGTGCCGAACCGCGCGTAGCGCGTCGACCGGTGCCCGACCATCGCGTCGAGCGTGTTCGCCGCTCGGTAGCCCAGCAGCCCGGGCAGACCAGCGACCGCACCCCAGAGCAGCGGTGCGACCACCGCGTCGGAGGTGTTCTCCGCGACCGACTCGACTGTGGCACGGGCCAGCTCCGACTCGCCCAACGTCGACGGGTCCCGCCCGCAGAGGTGACCGAGGCGTCGCCGGGCTGCGGGCAGGTCGCCGTCACGCAACGTACGACCCATGACTGTCGCCTCGTGTCGTAGCGTGCGGCCACCCAACACGGCCCACGTGCCGGCCGCCACCAGCACCGCCCGGGTCACCGGCCGGTGCCGGGTAGCCACCGCGGCGACCGCCCCGAGCAACACCGGCCCGCCCACGGCCAGCGCGGTGAATGCCGTGCCCGCCGTTCGGTCCGGGCGGTAGAGGCGGCGCTCCAGCGCGCCCGCTGCCTGCCCGAAACCGGCCACCGGGTGCCACCGGCGGGGGTCGCCGAGCGCCCTGTCCAGCGCATACCCGGCCAACAGCCCCACCGCGTTCGCCATCGGCGCTGTCCGTCGCACCCGCACCACCTCCGGCCGGCCAGCCTAGACGAGCACTCCGTGAACCGGCCCAATCCACTGTCGCGCACCAGCAACGAGAATCCGTGGAGTGGACAGGTAGGCCAACCTGCTGACGCCCGTCACGCGGGGTGACGACGCTTACCGCGCCGCCACCCCGCCCCCGTCGTGCCGCACCGCACCACGCCGCACCGCACCACGCCGCACCGCACCACGCCGGGCGGTGCCGGGCCAAGCGGTGCCGGGCCAAGCGGTGCCGGGCCAAGCGGTG
>NZ_JBEZFO010000023.1:0-52116 GCF_040649495.1 Micromonospora sp. NPDC048947 | reverse complement strand
GTGCCGAGCCAGGCGGTGCCGAGCCAGGCGGTGCCGAGCCAGGCGGTGCCGAGCCAGGCGGTGCCGAGCCAGGCGGTGCCGAGCCAGGCGGTGCCGAGCCAGGCGGTGCCGCTTCACCGCAGCGCCCGTCGCCGAGGCGGTGCCTCGGCCCGGCTCGACCGTCGCTGGTTGGGCGGCGGTCGAGCCGGCAAGTCAGGCTGGTTGCGGGATCCGGCTCCGACCACGCCGCCCTCGACCGGGCTGCGCCGGCTGCGGCTGCCCCTCGCCGGGCACCGGCCCCAACTCGATGTCCAGGTCACCGTCGGCGTTGTCGTCGTCCGCCTCGGGCGGAGGGGCCAACTCGTCGTCGAGCTCCGGCGGAACGTCGGCCTGCCCGCTGCTCGCGAGCGCTCTGCCGTCACCGAGGACCCCGCCGCTCGGGGAGCTGTCGTCGTCCGCCGGGACGTTGCCGAACGGGCTGGTCCGCAGCTCCGCGTAGTCGGGCAGCTCGAAGTCGTCGTCCAGCGGACTGTCGTCGGGCAGCACTGGCGCCTGCCCGGCCGGCACCGGCTCGGTGGGCTCGCCGTGCACCCGGCTTTCGGCCTCCGCGTCCTCCACGGTGCTGGTCGCCATGCTCGGCCGGTTGCGCAGGAAGCGGGCGCGCCCCCGGGACAGGTCATGGCCGACGGCGACCGCCTCCAACTCGTAGAGCGTGCGGTGGTTACCGCCGTCGTCGGTCCAGTCACGGGTGTAGAGCCGCCCGCAGACCACCACCGGATCGCCCACCATGACGGAGGCGGCCACCCCCTCGGCGAGCTTGCGCCAACAGTTGACGCGGACGCGGAGCGAATTGCCGTCAACCCACCGGCCGCTGTCCCGATCGAGTCGGCGGGCGGTGGAGGCGACCTTGAAGTTGGCCACCAGAGTGTTGCTCTGGGTCGTACGCCGCCACTCGGGCGTAGTCAGCACATTGCCGACGATTGTCACGTAAGTGTCGAACATCGTCCCTCCAGGGGGATCGGGGCCTGCCAGCGCGAGTCGACTCGACTCCGAGCATCGACACTGAGGACGCACTTCGTGAGCACCCATCCCCGACCTGTGGATGACGAACCGACCTGTGGACAAAGCCCTGATCAAGCCCGGATGTGGTACGCCCGACCCAGCCGACCCGCCGTCCACGGTTTCCCAGGCCGCCCGAACTGGGTAATGACTTGATCAACGCACCACCGACAGCTCCACGTCGACGAGAGGTCAGCGCCATGATGATCACTACCATCGGCTCCGCGAACGCTTCCGAGGCGCAGCGATGAGCGCCGTGGCGAACCCGGCCACAGTGGCTGAGTGCCTGCGGGTCGGAGCCGGGTTCTCGCAGGGCGACCGCAACTGGATCGCCGAGCAGTTCGGCACCCTCGACGCCCGGCTCGCCAGCTTCCACGCCGACGCCACCGAGCTGGAGGTGTCGGTGAAGGACCGGGAGGCGCGTGGTCAGAAGGTCACCCTGGAGTGCTGGATCGCCGGCCGGCAGAAGATCGTCACCACCTCCGCCGAGGAGGACCTGCACGCCGCGCTCAATGACGTCCGTGACGACCTGCGCCGGCGGCTCAACGACGCCAAGACCCGCCAGGAGCCCCGGCACAACAAGCACCTGCGCGACCTCCCCCAGCCACAGTTGGAGGCCGACGAGTCGGACAACCCGGCTCTCCGCGCCGACGCGGAAACGGCCTGACCCACGTCCCATCCCCGCGATCTTGCACTTTCGGCTCCCGAACAGCGACTATTGCCCCCTTTTGTCGGGACAGAAAGTGCAAGATCGCGGGGGTGAGTGGGGCGGCGGGACGAGCGCGGCGTGGGCTACCGCTGGGTAGGTTGGCGGCGTAGCGTCGCGTTTGTGGAACCGGACGTGTTGGGGCCGCCGTACGAGCGGCAGACGATCGACCTGGGTACCGACGACGAAGGCCCCGTTGTCGCGACACTGGTCCGGCGGCGGGCCGAGCGCCCCACCGGTCGGGCCGTGCTCTACGTGCACGGCTTCGTCGACTACTTCTTCCAGACCCATCTGGCCGACTTCTTCGCCGGGCGAGGCTGGGACTTCTACGCGCTCGACCTGCGCAAATACGGTCGCAGTCTGCTCCCGGGTCAGACCCCGAACTTCTGCCGCGACATCAGCGACTACTTCCCCGAGCTGGACGCCGCCGCCGAGATCATCCGCTCCGACGACGGGCACGACACACTGCTGGCGATGGGTCACTCCACCGGCGGCCTGATCATCTCGCTCTGGGCGGACGCCCGCCGCGACACCGGCACCGTCGACGGCCTGGTGCTCAACAGCCCCTTCTTCGACCTGAACGCCCCCTGGGCGGTCCGCCGACCCCTCGCGGCCGCCGCGTCCCGGCTGGGCCGCAGGGCGCCGCACCGCATCCTCCCGTTTGGGCTGGGCACCGTGTACGGCGAAAGCATCCACTCCGACCACCGCGGCGAGTGGACCTATGACCTGGCGTGGAAGCCGCTGGCCGGGTTTCCGGTCCGGGCCGGCTGGCTGAACGCGATCCGCACCGGGCAACGTCGGCTCCGCGCCGGGCTGGACATCCAGGTACCGGTGCTGCTGGCCTGCTCGACCCGCTCCTTCCGGGGCACCAAGTGGCACGACAACGCGACACTGGCCGACGCCGTACTGGACGTCGAGCACATGGTCCGCTACGCGCCCCGCCTCGGTCGCCACGTCACACTGGCCCGCTTCGACGGCGGGTTGCACGACCTCACGCTCTCCGGCCCCGCCGTACGGACAAAGGTCTTCGACGAGGTGGGCCGCTGGGCCGAGGCGTTCCTCGCCGCCGGCCCCACCGCCCCGGCCGACGCTGCGCCTACCCACGCCGATCGCGCTGACACACCGCCCGCCAACGCGCAGACGGCCGACGCGGCGGGGGCGGCGACGCCCGGCGGCTGACCGGGCCGGACGGCGCGCGGTTCAGACGTCGCCGGGCGTAGCCGGAAGGACGGCGCTGATCCGGTCGAAGGTCGCCACCGGGTGCGCGCCGACACCGGGTAGGACCAGGCCCAGGCAGTACGGGGAGACCTCACCGGTGGGTTCGGCCTGAACGACGAAGACCGGCGCGCCGACGTACCCCGGCGGCAGCTCGGTAGTGATCAGCACGGCGTCCCCGTCGCGGACCACCCGCTCGATCGCGACCTCCAGCGGCCGCGACCCGTCTTCGCGTACCCCATGGGCCAGCACGAAAGCGGAACTGGCGTCGGCGCCGAGGCGGGCGACCACCTCGGGCCCGGCGACGATCCCCGACGGCACCGGCTGGACGCGCCACCGCCAGCCGCCGTCGCCGGCATACCGGTGCAGGCCAGCGGTCGGCAACAGAGCGACCCCGTCGCCTGCGAAGCGGGCCCAACCGGGCACGATCTCGGTCTCCGAAATGACGGCCGGGGCCACCCCCGCCGGCTCGGTGACGCTCGCCCGCAGGCTCAACTCACCACCCGAACCGCCCACCAGGTCCGCCGCCGTCAACAGCGACTCCCCCACCGGGTCGTCGCCGCCCTGGAAAAAGAACGCGGTACCGAAGTCGCCCGAGGACCGGTACGGCAGGATGGCACGACCGACGACCTGGCACAGCTCGTAGGCGACGTCGCTCTCGGCGTCGGAATCCAGCAACACCAGCCAAAGGTACGGTCCGAGGCGAGGCCGGTCCGCGGTAACCCGGATGCCCGCTACGAGGCGGACGTGAGACTCTGCTCGGCAACGTGGACGCGGGCACCCTTTTTGCCGTCGGGCAGTGGGACGGCGGTACCCTCTGGGCGCGACATCCACGTCACACGCGCCCGTAGCTCAGCGGATAGAGCAGGGGACTTCTAATCCCAAGGCCGCAGGTTCGAATCCTGCCGGGCGCACCACACTTGATCTGCTCAGACACAGGTTCACTCCGAACTCCGACCAAGATCGAAGGTCCGGTGAGGGTCCGCGCGTTCGGTCCCGGCCAACCCAGGCGGTCGTCCTCGCGGCAGGTCAAGGCGTGCGTACGGCGGCAGATGGAGGCGCTGGCTCGAGACGGCTCCGTGGCCAAGATCAAGGGTGAGCGCGGGGGTGCGTCCGGCTCGACGGCGGACCGCTTCCAGTACATCCGGGAGCCCGGAGAGGCGGCCCGATGACCAAGTTTGGGTCAAGTGCGGCCTTACGGATCTTGGTGTGTCTGCCCTCGTCGGAGCCAAGTACGGCAGGGACGTTGGGCTCAAGTACGCGATCTCGTGGCCCACCGAGGTACGGCTAGGCCCCTCGCTAAGAGCGGCCGCCGATGTACGACGCGAGGAGGAGTTGTCGAGTTGATCGAACGGATCGAGGCGTCCGCTCGGGTGGCGACCGATGAGGATCGGGACGCAGCGGAGCGCGTCGAGGCAGCGGCGATCGCCTGGGCGCTGGAGCGGGCCGGATTCAAGGGTGGCATGGACATCGACGTCACCGTGGAGCCGGGCTGGACGCAAGGTCTCCGGGATCTGTTCTCCGGCAAGTTCGACCAGGGGGAGCCGGAAACGATCCGAGCGGATGTCACGACGGACCTCCCGTGGAGCGCTCACGGTGCCGCCCCGGCTCCGGCGGATCCGGACGCCTGGCGCAAGGCGGAGGCATGCGACCGACCAGCACCGTACGGAGAGCCGCGCTCGGGGCAAGGTCTTCGACCGCGGTGGCGCACGGATCGGGCGGGCACCGATGGACTAGAAGCCTCGTCCTGTAACGGTTGTTCAGCGGCGGAGCTTGGCATAGTTGTCCACAGTAGGACGTAATCTAGAGTCATCAGCTTTCGAACATTCGGTCCGATACCCACGTAACTGATCATCCAACTCGCATTGATCAGCTTTACATCGCTCCCTCTGCGTAAGAGAATGGCCTGTTCACCATCACCGGCATAGGGAGAGGTCAGTGGCCGAGGGGGACTTCCAGCAATTGCTCGATGTCATGCCCAAGATCGCGGAGGCGGTAAGGGATCTTCCGGATGGACTGAAGCAGCGGGCTTTCGAAGAATTGATCAGCACCTTCAAGGGAGTGCCGACGCCGCGAACGGCCCCCCCGGAGGTGCTGCCGGTCTCGCAGCAACCCACTGAAAACGGACGGGTTGCAGAAGCCGAGAAACAGCCTGATGTAGAGCCTTCCGCGACTGGGGGTCGGTCGCGGAGGGTCAAGAAGGCCACCACGCCACGGAAAGCCACCACCCGCAAGACTTGGGCGCCGGATCGCCACATCGACTTCTGGCCCGAGGGCAAGCAGTCGTTCAAGGACTTCGTGGAAGCCAAGCGGCCGGCAACGATCGACCAGAAAAACTTGCTTGCGGTGTTCTGGCTGGAGCACGTGGCCGAACTGCCAGCGGTTGGGGTCGGCCAGGTTCTGGCGGCCTACAAAGCTGTCGACTGGGACGAACCAGGCTCCCCCGACGTTGCGCTTCGCAAGACAGCTTCTACCCAGCACTGGATCGACACTCGGAAGAGCACGGATATCAAGACAACGCCCGGAGGCCGCAACACGGTGAAGGGCATGCCGCTACCGAAGGGCAAGAAGTGACGCTTGACGCGGCGACGGCCCTGGCGCACCTGCCGCCAAGGCTCCGCGCCGAGTTGGTAGAGGAGTTTCGCAAGATCACTCGCAACTACCGGGAGGGGCGGTGGGAAGCGGCCGAGCTAGACGGTGGACGTTTCGCGGAAGTCGGGTACACGATCCTTGCGGGCTATCTAGATGGGGGCAATTATGCCCAGACAGCCAGCAAGCCGTCCCGCTTCGACCATGCTTGCAAGCTACTGGAGAACGCGGACAGTAAGCTATATCCGAGGTCGGCGCGGGTGACGGCACCTCGTGTGCTCGTTGCGCTGTACGACATCCGCAACAATCGCGGCGTTGGGCATGTTGGCGGCGACGTAAGCGCTAATCACATGGATGCCACCTTCGTGCTGCACGCGGCTCAGTGGATCACTGCTGAGTTCGTCCGTTTGTTCCATGGCACCGACCTAGCAACGGCAACGAGCGTTGTCGAAGCCCTAGTGGAGCGCCAAGTCCCGTTGATCTGGCATGTCGGTGATACAGCGCGGGTGCTCGACCCGTCGCTGTCCCTCCCCAACAAGACTCTGCTGCTGCTTCATTCGCTCACTACGCAACTAACGGACAGGATCCTCGCCAAGCATCTCGAACAAGATCGTCTGTCCAACTACAAGAGAGTCCTCCGGCAACTCCATCGGGACCGACTTGTGGAGTACGACGAGACAACAGGCCACGTGACCCTCTCTCCCATCGGCGCAAAAGCGGTGGAGGATCGGATCCTTCCGCGGCAGGTCTTGTAGCCGGCGCAGCGGCTCCTCTCCGCACAGGAGAGGAGCCGCTGCCCAGGGGCAGTACCCGTACCGTGTAGCGCCGGCTCAAGTTCGGGGGTCCGTCGAGGGTCCGCAGCGATCTCCGGAGACGGCCGGAAGCGATCGGAAATGACTACCTGCTGGGTTGCATCTAGATGTGCGCTGACCTGCAATAACTGCACCCCGTGAGGCCCTACCAGCGTAGGGGGACGGCCATGCGAGGCGGTCCGGGGAAATGCTAGTAGCCCGTCTAATCCCAAGGCAGCAGACCCGCAGGTTCGAATCCTGCCGGGCGCTCAGGCACTTCCCTCTTCCGACCAGCTCGCGTGGGGCTGTTCGTGGTGCGAGCGGTCTACGGTGACCCCGTGGGCAGCCTCGAACGGACGCACTAAGCGCCAGCGGCGCGAGATCGAAACGCTGCCCAGCGAGTTACTGCGGGTGAAGGTCTATGCCGGGGTCGACCCGATCGGCGGAATGAAGCCTGGCGCGATCCGGACTGGGGGCGCTGGTCTGGCTCGCCATCACGACGGGCGCCCGGCGCGGCGAGCTGTGCGCACTACGTTGGCAGCATCTCGACCTGGCCGTCGGTGTGCTGAGTTGCGGCGCAGCGCCTACCTGGACAAACACGGCGAGCTGCGGGAGAAGGACACCAAGACGCACCAGCAGCGGCGGGATACTCTCGACCCGAAGACGATCGAAGTGCAGCGGGGGGTTGCACGGGCGTTATCTCGACCGCCTGGCGCAGCTCGATGCGGACGCCGACTCTGCCGATTATATCGTCTCCCCCGAACCGGACAACAGCCGTGGCTATCGACCGACATCATCACCCGGCGGTACGGTCGGCTCGCCACCCGGCTGGGCATGGACAGCCACATCAACGCGCTGCGCCATTACTGGGCTAACGAACTGATCAACGCGGGTGTCGATGCACGGACGGTCGCCGGGCGGTTTGGCCACGGCGGGACAACGGCGCTCCGGGTCTACGCCGCCTAGCTCTCGGGATCGGACCAACGGGCCGCCGGGACGCTGGCCGCTTGGATGCCACCGCGACCTGTCGCACCGACGCAACGCACGGCGGAGTGCAGCCCTTACCGGGTGATAGCGGCAGAGCTTCGCGAGCGGATCGCAACCGCCACTACGGCAGGGCGATCAGCTCCCTGTGATTGCCGAACTGGCGGCGGCGCATGGCGTCTTCGTCGGCACAACTCCCCCGCCTGTGGCCTCTTGGCAGCAGCAGAGCAGTTGATGAGCGTGACCCGAGATCGCCGAGCGGCCGTAGCGTCTGCGCGAGTTGCGGGCTTGGGCCGATATGCGCTGTTTTCCGGGCCGCCGCAAGGAGGGCTACACCCAGACGGACGGCTGGACCTGAGCGCTCAGAACGGGGTCGATCGGCTAGCGCTCGCCCATTAGCCTGGCTCAGTGACTGACCGCCAACCCTTTCAAAGTCTAAGCGACCGGCTTGCCGGCCGGTTGCCGGACAGAGCCCTACACGACGGCGTGCCCGACTGGCTAGAAATGCCACTTCGCCACTGGATAAGTGCGTCTCTTGAAGAGGAATACGATACAGCCCGTCGGGTATGCCTTCGCCTCCGCCTAACACCAAGAACCAAGCAAAACTACGAGACAAGGTTGGTTCGCGCCGACATTCCGGAGTTGCTCGATGTCGTTGACGCGATCCTTCAGTCTCACCCCGGATGGAGTCGATCTGAAAATGTATACAACGTTCACAGGATGGCAGGTACCTTTGAATACTGGATCGACCGCCTAGCTGAGCTGCAAGACGTTCTGTCGGACGGCGGCTCGTCGTATCGGATTGAGTTGGACGAGCGACGGTTGGTTCGCAGGGTAGGCGACACCGTTGAGCAGGCGCTCGATCAGGCCGTAGTTGCAGCTCCGAAAGATGCTGCGGCGCATATACGGGCAGCTTGGGTGGCGGCTTATGGCCGCAACCCAGACCCGGATAAAGCATTCAATGAGGCCATAAGAGCAGTTGAAGAGATTGCCTGCCCCCTCGTGGAGGAAAAGAGAGCCGATAGCAACAAGTCAACGCTCGGTACCGTCATCGGACAACTTAAGAGCGTGCCGCACAAGTGGAACGTTATTCTTCCTGACAGGTCTGGCGATCTGCGCAACGCGGAAGGCGTTGTGGTGATGATGGAGTTGCTCTGGCATGCCCAGCATTCACGCCATGGCGGAGGTGCTAGTTCTCGTCGGCAGAACCAGGAAGAGGCGGAGGCAGCGGTTAATTTGGCGGTTCTGCTCGTTCATTGGCTTGCTACAGGCGTACTTCGGGCTGCTTAACTGCTGCGAGCGGATCCCCGCGTCCGGCAGTCATCGACCAACGAGGGGATCCGCCCGGCGCGCCCCGGCCGATATTGCGCTGGCCGCCATCGGGCGGGGCCGGGCCGACGCCGGCTCACCTGCGGCCCGCCTCAAAGAGGCACGGGGTCGATTCGCGGCTGATCGATAAATTGACATGATGTGCCTATGCGCTTGCTAGTGCTCGGCGGAACCTGGTTCGTAGGCCACGCGACCGTCACAGCAGCCATCGACGCTGGCTGGGAGGTCACTACCTTCAACCGGGGCACCTCCGACCCCTTCCTAGAAGCTGTACGGCCCATCCGAGGCGATCGAACCCACCCCGAAGACATCGCCACCCTCGCTGCTGCCGGCCCTTGGGATGCCGTGATTGACACCTCGGGATACGTACCGAGGAACACTCTCGACGTGGCCCGTGCTCTCGCTCCCGTCGTCGGTCGCTACGTCTTCATGTCTACGGTCAGCGTCTACCGAGACTGGCCATTGAAGCCGCTCACCGAACGCTCCGACGTGCTTTACTGCCCGCCTGACGCCGGCCCGGACTACGGCACGGACACCGAGGACGGGCCGACCCAATACGGCTACCAAAAGTCCGGTTGCGAGGCAGCAGTGGTCGCCGCGTTCGGAGTAGATCGGACGACGATTCTGCGTCCCGGTGTCGTGCTCGGTCCGCGTGAGTACGTCGGCCGCCTGCCGTGGTGGCTGCGTCGCGTGGCTGCCGGTGGACAAGTCCTAGCCCCCGGCTCCCCCGACCGCACAATCCAGCCGATCGACGTACGCGACCTGGCCGCATTCGCACTCCACACCATCACCGAGGGCTCCTCGGGCGCGTTCAACGTCTGCGCCCCGGTGGACGGCGCCACCTTCGGCGGACTACTGGCGGACTGCGCCCACGCGACTCGGGCTGACGCCTCCTTCGACTGGGTGCCCGACGAGGTGCTGTTCAACCAAGGAGTGCGGCAGTGGTCCGAGCTGCCCCTATGGCGCACGTTCGACGGCGTGTGGCGGGTCGAGACCGCCAAAGCGCAGGCAGCCGGCCTGCGCTGCCGGCCGCTCGCCCTGACCGTCCGCGACACCTGGCGATGGTTGGTGGAGATTGGCGAGCACAGCAACCACGATCGGGCTGCGGAGATCGGCATGAGTCGGGAGAAGGAGGAGCAGGTGTTGGCCGCCTGGCACCGGTCAGGTGAGCGGACGGGCTGAGGTTTCCGACAACCACGCCGAGATACGCTCGGCGAGCTGCCGCGCGTCTGCGTCACGGTCCCACGGCGATTCACTCAGCAGGTGCTCTATCCGCGACAGCCGGCCTGTCAGTGAAACGTTTCGCTTCTGCGCCGGCAGGTCCAAGACGGTGCGCAGCGCTTCAGCCGCGCCATCCTTGTCCTGCATGTGAAGGTGAGCAGCGGCCACATCGATCTGCGTGCCATTGATCTGCGAGTACGGCCGTCTGGGCGAGGGCAACGCCTCGTACACCTGCAACGCCTCTCGGGCGTACCTCGCGGCTTGCTCGCCGTTCCGGAGGTCAAGCCATGCCGCCGCTGCACATGCCGCCGCCCGTGCTTCGCCGAATGCGAATTCCCCGCCAGTAGAGGTGGCGAGTTCGTCGGGTCGGTCCGCTGCCGATTCTCTGTCTCGTTGGGCTGCTCCTAAGACGGCAGCGACTGAATCGGAATCGGCGAGCAGCGCATGAGAGCGAGAAGCGATATACCGGAGCCTCAGTCTCGGCTCCCCCTCCGGCGCCGCTCGGATGGCACGGGCGAAGTAGCTCAGTGCGGAATCAGGCTCGTTGCGCCAGTTTGCAAGTGTCATTTGCAGGCCGTAGGTCCATGCCTTCAATGACGCATATCCGGCCAAGTCGGCGTACTGCGTCGATGCCCTGGCCAGTGCCGCCGACTCGTTCCAGTGCCCTAGATCGAAGGCGGTGGAAGCCATGAGGGAGGCGCTCTGGCCGATAATCACGTAGAGATCGGCCAACTCAACGGGCCGACGGGTGCGCTCAACTAAAGCTCTTGCCTCGTCGCGTAACCGCCGGGCGCCGCCGAACACATCGAAGGCTCCCATGCCGCCCGACCGGGCGAGCAGCGTTACGTCTTCCTGCAAGGACTCGATGGAGTCGTGCGGCAGAGCAAGACTCATCAGCAAGGGATCGTTGGCGACCGAGTCGGCAGCAGCACTCACACCATCCAGAACAATGCCGTCGCTACCAGCAATTCCCTCCGACTGCATACGGCTGAGCGTTTCGAAGAAACGTGATCGAACCGAATCCGATACACGGCCCAGGGCGGCCTCCAGCAACTCTTGGTTCGCGCTTCCAGGAACAGTGTCGGGCCGACTATGCCAGTAGGCGACTGTCCTTGTCGCGATCCCGAGCCACCCCGCGAATCCCTCGTTCGTCATCCTCGAGGCGACTTGAAGCGAGCAGGCGAGTTTTCCTGTCCACCGGTCTACCGTCGCCACCGTAGTCTCCCGAGCTTGCAAGTTGCATCGGATTTCCGCGCATTGCACTGGGTTTGCATCGGCACCCCAACCGCTTTCGACTTCACTGGGTTTCAGCAGGCCGAACGGAACGCCAACCACAGACTACTGAGGAGACGGCCGTGGCTGAACCCCTCGCTTTTCAAGAACGATCCTCCCCGGTTCCGGGGACCACTCGGAGATCGACCGGAAGAGGCGAAACCGCGGCGAACCACAGTGGGCGTGGACGGAAGAGGCGGATTCTCCGACCCTGGCGCGAGCCTGAGCGCATCTGTGGACATCAGACGTACATCGGTTGCGTCAAGAATGCCGCTAGGCCGCGATGGGCGAGCCTCAGGGTCCCTGGGGACCCGTCAGCACGAGAGCCGATTGTGACCAAGGTCCGGTGGTACCGACCGAACGGGGATCACGGTGCCGATCGATGAACCGATCTCCAGAGCGACAGAGCTGTTCATAGCCAAGCGAATCTTGGACACGCACTGGACTCGGGCACTCGACCAGCCTTGGCGTGCAGGAGGGTGCCTAGAGTGCCGAGATCGAAACGTCTGCCCACAGCTTGATTGGGCCATCGAGCTGGCCGCAGAAGTGGCAGCGGTCATGTTGCAGAAGGGTTGATCTGCGAGTCGTCAAAATCGTCCGACGGCTCTGGCAGCCGCACCTCTTGGACGCGTCCATGATCGAGCCACTGCCTCCGCTACCGCTGCGCGTTGAGCGGGGGCCGGCCCGAGCTGCGCTCCGCCCGGGACGGGAGCCGACTGCGTGCAGGATCCATGGGTACGAACTGCACGTCACCCGGGCTGCGGAGTACTTCGAGAGTGAAGAGCACCCGATCGCTCTGGAAGAGTGGCTCGCCTACGCGGAACGCAGTCCGACGCTCACCCAGGGCGGATGGATCTGGTGGGACGAGGACCGCCACCCCTTCTACGTGTTCCCCTGCGGCGATGGAAGCGTTGTCTCGTTGACCTGGTTCGAAGGTGCCATCGAGATCAAGGGCCACTTCGACGGCGATGCCTACCGGGAATTCGGGGGCCTTGCCGAGGACTTTCAGGCAAACCTTCAGGGCGACGACGGGGAGCGGTACACGCTGAACGGTGTCCTTCCTCCGATCCATTAGAGGTCCACGGACGACGAACGGCCCCTGCCCTGGTGGGAGGGACCGCGTGGTGCTTGACGTCGGTTTCGCGGGCCGCCGCCGCGTGTGGTGCTCAGCCCTGCTGGTGACGCTCATTGCGCCGAAGGGCCTCTTCGAGTTGGTCCTCAAGAATGATGATCCGGCAGGCCGAGGCCAGGTCGGTGCCCTGGTCGCACATCTCCCGAGCTCGCGCGGCGAGGCGCAGTTGGTAGCGGGAGTAGCGGCGGTGGCCGCCACTGGAGCGTTGCGGGTCGATCAGCTTCGCAGCGCCGAGTCGGCGTAGGAAGTCCTGCGAGCAGCCGAGGATCTCGGCGGCGCGGCCCATCGTGTAGGCGGGGTAGTCCTCATCGTCGAGCATGTCGTCGGGTTGAGCCATGGAACCTCCGTCACGAGGGCCCCGGTGCTCGGAAGCACCGGGGCCCAAGGGTTGTGGGTCAGGAACACCATCTACCGACGGAACGTCGGCTTGTCTTGTCCGCACCAGCCGTCAGGGACGGCTTCGGGTGCGAGGATCGCATATGCGTGACCGGAGACCACCTCTCGTTCGAGGGAAACTGCGGTGTCCGCGCCCAGCCCTCGAATGCGACTGGCAGCGGGCGATCCAACGGTGTAATGCCCTCCCTTGCCTCTGATTTCCTCTGTCGTACTCCGTGCTGTCCGTCGGTGTCCGAGCCCCACGCGACTTCATGGCCCTGACACGTACGACGAACTTTCGTTACGCCGGGTGCGGCCCTGAACAAGCGTCGGCCCCACCCGCTGTCACACGTCCTTCCGCGTACTGCCTAACTACGGCAAATGTCTGCCGCCGAGCTGGGCAGGCCCTGCAGGTTCCCTGGGCCCCACCCCTTCGCCCTCGTGCGGGGCGGCAACGTCAGCGTCTTTGTTTACTCTGCTCTCGACCACAGGAACGTTAGTTGGCAACGGCACGAATGTCTACCGCTTCGCTCATAGATTTTCTCCGAGGACGGAGATCGCCTGGACGGCCGACCCGGACGGCAACCCGATCCAGATCGTCCAACAGCTCTAGGGGTCGCGGCGGGGCACCTGCGCCAACAGCTGGGCCCTACGAGGCCTACCGCACACATAGTGCCCGGCGGGTGTCTACGGGTTGGCCGGCCTGCGGCGTTAATAGGGCGTGACGTTCGAGGAGTACGCGTTCGCTCGCACTTCGGCGCTGGTGCGGCTCGCCCGGCTGCTGACCGGTGACGAGCACCGAGCCGAGGATCTGGTTCAGGATGTCCTCGCTCGGGTGTACGCCAGATGGGGCCACATCTCGCGGACGGACCGTCCCGATGCCTACGTCCGGCGCATGCTCGTCAACACCCACAACTCTTGGTGGCGTCGGCGCAGCAGCCGGGAGGTCTCGGTTGCCGCGGTGCTCGATCGGGCGGACGACGTGGACGAGGCCGCCGGGGTCGCCGAGCGTGACGCGCTGTGGCGGTTGGTCTGTGCTCTGCCGGCGCGTCAGCGCACAGTGGTCGTTCTGCGCTACTACGAGGATCTGGACGACACGGCGATCGCCGAGATCCTGGCCTGTTCGACCGGGACGGTACGCACACACGCGAAGCGGGCCTTGGCGGCGCTGCGTCAGCGTCAGGTTGCGGCAACCCACGCATGGGCAGGAGAGATCTGATGTTCAGTGACCTCGACGAGCAGCTCGCCAGCACGCTCAGGCATCGGGCGGGCGGCGACATCGATCCGACGCCGATCGTGCAACGGGCCCGGCATCGTGGGCGGCGGTTGCGCCTGCGGCGACGGGGGCTGATCGCCGGCGGCGTGGCGGCGGCGTGTGCCGCTCTCACCTCGGTGGTTCTGGTGATCCCGGGCGTTCGGGGCGCCGATGACCCGATCATGCCGGCCACGGCGCTGATGCTGCCGGAGGCTCAGAGCGATGGGACCGTACGCCCCGAGGATGTCGGCGCCGATCCCACGACTGTGCACTTCTCTACCGACACGTTGGTGAGCGATGCCGACTTCGCGTCCTGGCGCACCGGGCGCGGCATCGAGAGCGTCGAGTTTCGGGGCCCGAGCGGTCAGGCCCGTTTCGTGCTGGCCCGCACCGAAGGGCTGCTGGACGGGCTCCAGCAGACGTTGTCCTCGCAGGGGCGACCGCAGGGACGCACCGAGGTGCGGGTCGGCGACCGCCCGGGGGTCGCCTGGTTCGATCCGTCCGGCGACCGGAAGCTGTGGTTCGTCCGCTGGCAACCCGCCGAGGGGCTCTGGGCCCAGGTGGACACGTACGCGACCGACCTGCAAGAGGCGGCCGGCACGGCGGGCCGGGTCCGGTTCGACGGTGCCCACCGCTGCGTCGTGCCGTTCCGCCTGGAGTCGCTGCCGCCCGACGGACGGCTGCTGGAGTGCTCGGTCACGTTCGGCCGGTCGGCGCGGGACATCTTCGTCGAGGGCTCTCTGGTGGTCGGTGACGCAACCGGCCGTTGGCTGACCGTTCGGGCGCAACCCGCCCCGGCCGGCGACGACGCCCGCCGAGGGGATCTGGTCGCCGGCCCCTACCGGGCCCGCCGGCAAGGCAGTGACGTGCTGGAGATGGTCGTCGAGCAGTGCGTCGTCGAGGCGTTTCGCAAGGGTTGGGGGGACGGCTACACCGAGGCGGAGGGCTTGGCGATCCTCGGCGGCTACCGGCCGGCCCGCGATCTCGACCGCCCGGACACCTGGTGACGCACTGCGTCAGCGCCGCCCGGCTCGGGCTCAGACGGGCCCCAGCAGGGTTACCAGCGCGTCGTCGCCCTGGCCGAGCTGCGCAGCGCCGGTCGCTGGCGCGACCAGGAACCGGCGGCAGCCGTCGAGTTCCACGTACCGGTCGGGGCCTGCGCCCTGGAGCGGGCGTAGCAGGGCGAAGCGGGTCGCCGGGGTGGCACAGTCGATCACCGCCCGGCGGTTGGAGAGCGCCCGGAACACGCCCGCCTGGCGCTCGGTCGGCAGCGGACCGCCGTACACGAAATCGCCTGCCGGTTTCTCGCCCTCCTGGAGCGACGCGGGCACCTGGTACACGCAGAGGCGCAGCGGCCCGGCGGCCGGCGGTAGCCCCGGCCCGGGCGGCCCGGGGCGACCGTTGCGGGTCTCCACAGACACCATGTCCGTCCACTGCTGCGCGCATCCGGCGGCCTCGGCCGCCGCGGATTCGGTCTGCTGGATGGTACGGGTGTCCACGGTGGTCCACTGCGGCCCGGCCAACGCGGCGATCACCTCGGCGCGAGGTTTGCCGCAGGAGTCCGTCGGGATGTGGGGCCGCAGCCAGCGCCCCCGGTCGTCCACGAGTGCCAACCACGGCGGGATGACCATCTCGAGGGTGCAGGCGACCTCCCCGCCGGTCTGCTCGCTGGGCAGGCGCAGCGCGGTGAGCAGCGGTCCGATCTGCTCGGCGCGTCGCTCGGTGGCGATCTGCTCCTGGCCGCCGTTAGGGCCCGGCCGCATCTCGCGTGCGCAGATCACGGCCGCGACCGGGTTGAATGCCGGGTCGATGCGACCGGGAGTCGGTTCTTTCACTGCCGGCGGCGACGTCTCAGTGGTCGGCGCCGCGATCATCTCGCCGGCCCGCGGTGCCTCCCTGGCACAGGAGGTCCACCGGTCGACGATCTGGGCCGGGCCGGGCTCCCTCGGATCACCCGGCCCGATCACCGTGCCACCGCAGCCACCCAGCGTCATGCCGAGCAGTGCCACCGTCAGTACCGTCCGGGACGAGCGCATCCGGCTCACCACCCTTCCACCCGGGGATGAGACGGACGACGGACGCGTCCGGTTCCGGCCGGCCGGTCGCAGCACCTCACCTGCGTGATCGACTCGGGTTCCTTGATGTCGGGGTGTCGGGCGGCCCCGGATGCCCCGACGTCCATGAACGCGAGTGGATCACGCGCCTAACGTCCGGCCGGGAGCGTGACGTGGGCGACCGCCGGGGGCCGCGCCGGCTGGGCCCGGGGCGTCCGCCGGCAGAATGGCCGAATGGCACATCTGGGACTTGTCGCGCTGCTGGTGCGGGAGTACGACGAGGCGATCGACTTCTACGTCGGCGACCTCGGTTTCGAGCTGGTGGAGGACACCGCCCGACCCGACGGTTCACGCTGGGTGGTGGTCCGCCCGGCGGGGGCCCGGGAGACGGCAGTGCTGCTGGCCCGGGCGAGCAGCGCCGAGCAGCAGGCTCGGATCGGTGACCAGACCGGCGGCCGGGTCGGGCTGTTCCTCCACACGGAGGATTTCGCCCGGGACCATTCCCGGATGGTGGCGGCCGGGGTGCGTTTTCTGGAGGAACCGCGGCACGAGGCGTACGGTTCGGTAGCGGTGTTCGTCGATATCTACGGCAACCGCTGGGATCTCCTTCAGCCCCGCAGCACAGAGTGACACATTAGCGACACTCCGCACACAAAGGATCACCCCGCCACGGTCCGCCATGCTATTGTCCGATGTCGATCTACGCCGTGTGGACCCGGACCGGGTCGTTGTCGGAAGGACACTTCCCGATGCCGGCCGTTGCCACTCCAACCGTGCCGCCGCCCACGCTGGACAATCCGGCCGGCGGGGCCCTGGGCCTCATCTTCACCACGTTGCCAGCGCTGCTGCGGCTGAGCTGCGGGCTGTTCGGCGCGGCGGTGGCCGTGTCGGTGCAGACCCCGCCGGTGCGGCAGGCGGTGCTGCTGCCCGCTGTGGCAGTGCTGACCGGCTGGTCCCTCTGGTACGCACACCGCGCGTTGCGCCACGGCATCGGCCCCGTCCTCGTCGGCGGCGACGTGGCGGTCACCGCGCTGACCTGCCTGCTCATCCCGGTGTTGGTGGCGCCCGAGGTGCTGCCCGGCGAGGGCAGTTGGATCGCCGTGCTGGCCAGCACCACGGTGATCAACACCCAGGCCACGACCTCGGCACGCTGGTCGATCCCGGCCGGGCTACTCGTGATAGCCACCTACGTGACCGGGGCGCAGGCCGCCGGCAACCCCACCGAGGCTCGGGCGCACGCGGCCACGCTACTGGCGCAGACCGCCTGCACGGCGATGATGGCGGCGGTCATGCGCCGACGCATCGGTCGGGCGGACCGCGCCTTCGTCGAACACCAGCGGCTGACCCGGGAGGCGTTGGTCGCGCGCGCCGCCCGCGAGGCCGAACGCCAGCAGAACCGCGACCTGCACGACACGGTGCTCGGGACGCTGACCATGGTGGGGCTGGGCGCGGTGGCTGGGCCTTCTGCCGTCTTCCGGGACCGTTGCGCGGCCGACCTGCGTACCCTCGTCACGCTCAGCGACGTCGGCCCGGTGGCCGGTGACGGCCCGGTGCCGCTCGACGGGCGGTTGCGGTTGGTGGTCGGCCGGCTACCCGAGCTTGAGGTACGACTGGACCTGGCCTCCTGTGCCGTCCCGGTTGGCGTGGCAGACGCGATCAGCGAGAGCGCCTACGCGGCGCTGTCCAACGTGGTCCGGCACGCGCCCGGCGCCGGGGTCACGCTGCGGCTGAACCGCGACGCCATCGGCGTCGTGGTCGAGGTCGCCGACGACGGTCCCGGCTTCGACCTGGCCACAGTCCCCCCGCACCGGTACGGGTTGCGCGAGTCGATCCGTGGCCGGATGGCCACTGTCGGTGGCCGGGCCGACGTGCACTCGGCCGTCGGTTCGGGCACCCGGATTCGGCTGGAGTGGCCCGGTGTCGGCTGACCTGAACGCCCCGGCGCACCCCACCGACGCGCCGGAGACACCGAGACGGACCAGCGTTCCGACGCCCCGGGAGCCGGACTCTCCCGCGGCGCTCGCCGCTCCGGCCGCCGTGGCGCACGCGTCCGACCGGGGTGCCCGGATCGCCGCCGTCGCCATCGCGTTGGCCTGGCACGTCGCGATCGCGCTGCCGGCGGTGCTGTCCGCCCGTGCGGAGTTCGCCGCGCCGGCGGTGGTGCTCGGCGCCTGGATACTGGTCGCCGTGACCGGCGCGGTGGCCGGCGTACGGCTGCTGCGAGGCTCGCCGCTGCCGCCATGGCCGCTGGCCGGGCTGCTGCTGGTCGTCGACGCGGCCGTCTTCGCCGCGGCAGGTGAGCGGCAGTTGTTCACCGCCGCCAACTGGGTGTGGGGCACGCTCGGCTGGTTCTTCGTGCTGGCGGTGTGGGGTCGGCGCGTCGTGGGGCTGATCGCGCTCCTCAGCACCCACGCGTTGATCGCCCTGGTCGCCGTGCTCGGGCACGGCCCCGACCCCGCCGACGTGGCCCGCTACGTGATGTACGTCTACGGCACGTTCTCCCTGCCGGTGGCGGTCTTCGTGGGCAGCACCGTCATCGTCGGCCTGGCTCGGGAACGGGCCGCCGTCTCGGCCGCCGGTCACGCGATGGCGGCGGAGCGGGATGCCGCCGAACGGGGCCTTCGGGAACGCCGGGACCGGCTCGCCCTGGTCAGCTCGGCGGCCGGGCGGGTCCTCGGGGACCTGGCCGCCGGCCAGGCCGACCCGGACGACCCGGAGGTGCAGCGCCTGTGCATGCTGGCCGCCGCCCGGCTGCGCCGGCTGATCGCCGAGTCCGACGATGTGCCCGACCCGCTGTTGCACGAGTTGCGAGCCGCCGCCGACGTGGCGGAACGCAACGGCCTTCCGATCGACCTGGTCACCATCGGCACCCCGCCGCCGCTGCCGGTGGGGGTCCGCCGCCGGCTGGCCGACCCGCTCACCAGCACCCTCGCCGACGCCCGGGGATGGGCGCGCCTGACAGTGGTCTCCGGCCCGGACGAGGTGGTGGTCAGCCTTGTCACACCGGACCGGGAGGGGCCGGAGTCGACCGGCCCGCCTCCCGGGGAGCACGACGACGGGCCGGTGCAGTACCTCTACGAACGGGACGGGAACATCAGATGGGCGCAGACCCGGTGGCGGCGGTGACCGGCGATCGACCGGTCGGGGTGGCGATCGTCGACGACCATCCGGTGGTGGTCGAGGGGGTCCGCGCCTGGCTCGCCACCGAGCCTCGCCTGACGGTGCTCGCCACCGGCGACGACCCGGACGCGGTGCTGCGGGCGGCGCCGGGCGCTGACGTCATCCTGCTCGATCTGCGACTGCACGGGCGGATGGCATTGGACAAGTTGGCCGAGCTGAGCGCCGCCGGGCGGCGGGTGGTGGTCTATTCGGAGCACACCGACCCGCAGACGATGCTCGCCGCGCTGGACGCCGGGGCGGTGGCGTTCCTCGCCAAGCACGAGGGCCGGGAACACTGCGTGGAAACGGTGCTGGCCGCCGCGAGCGACCGCCCGTACGTGCCGCCGGCGCTGGCCGGTGCGATGGTCGGCGACCCACGGCCGGACCGGCCGATGTTGTCCGACAAGGAGCGTGAGGCGCTGCTGCTCTGGTTCCAGTCGATGTCCAAGGCGTCGGTGGCCCGGCGGATGCAGATCAGCGAGCACACCGTGAAGCAGTACGTCGACCGGGCGCGGATCAAGTACACCCGGGCGGGGCGACCAGCCGCCACAAAGGCGGCACTACTCGCCCGTGCGATCGAGGACGGTCTCGTCCGCCCGGAGGAGATCGGCATCTACCGGTCACAGGCGACACACGACCGGCCGACCCCCTAACAGGCGTCATGACAGGGGCGCTGCGGTCCGGAAGGCTTCAGGACACAGCCAGCTGACCGGAAGGTCGTGACGATGCACGCCGACGCGTCCCCCTTCTTCATCGGTCCCCACCGGTTCGACGCCCCCGACGACGACGTGGGCCCGACCCTGGACCGCCGCTACAACCTGCGCCCGACGCCCGGCGAGCGGTTGCTCGGGCGACACCGGCTGCTGGTCGCGGGCTACCTGCTCGGGCCGAGCGAGGTGCGACGCCGTTGGCAGTTGCCCGAGCCGGTCGCGGTGACCGTCACCGACCAGCGGATCTGCTGGGTGGGCAGTGGCTCACAGCTGTCGCTGGTCGCCGACGGCACGCACCGGGCCCGGCCGCCGGCTCGACTGAACGGCCTGATGAGCGGTCAGATCCGCTGGCAGTGGCCGTCCCGGTTGGAGCTGCCGACGAGCGCGCCGGACGCCCCGGCGCAGTTGCTGATCGTCTGCGACGCGCTGCGCACCATTCAGCAGCCGGCGTTGGCCCTCAGCGGAACGACCGCCGAGGTCGTGGCGCTGGCTCGGCAGGTTCGCCGGGCGGTTGCCATGTTCCGGCTCAACCGTCCACAACTTGTCGACCTCTCGGCCCAGGAGCGCGACGTGCTGCTGCTGCGGGCCGGCCCCGGCCTGCTCGCCGGCGACACCCGGATCACGCTGCCCGGCTCGTTGCCGGTGGAGTTCCACTCCCGGGACGACTACTACCGATCAAGACCGGATCCGACCTCGTGGGGCGGGCTCGCAGGCGGCGCAGCATCCGGGCATCGGTGAAACCGACAGTCCGGGCGGCTGCTTCCACTGTGGTGCCATGCCCGATCAGGTGCTCGGCCCGCTCCACCCGGAGCAGCTGCTGGTAGCCGAGCGGGGTCAGGCCGGTGCTCGCCCGGAAGAGCCGGGTCAGGGTTCGTTCGGCCACACCGCCGGCGGCGGCCAGTTCGGCCAGCGGCAGGGGCTCGGCGTACCGGCTGTCGATCAGATCCTGCACCCGGTGCACCGAATCGGACAGGTGTGAGCGGTGCCGCATCAACGCGCTGGCCTGCGGCTCGTGCCCGTTGCGGCGGGCGTAGACGACAAGCGTGCGGGCGATCTTCGCGGCGGTCGCCGGGCCGTGCCGGGTCGCCACCAGGTGCAACGCCACGTCGATGCCGCTGGCGATGCCCGCCGAGGTGACCACCCGGTCGTCCACCACGTACAGCACATCGCGGACGACCTGGGCCGCCGGATGCCGGCGGGCCAGGTCGTCCTGCACCTCGTGGTGGGTGGTGCAGCGTCGGCCGTCGAGCAGCCCGGCCCGCCCTAGCGCGTACGCACCGGCGCAGACACTGGCCACGGTGCCACCGGCCGCGTGGTGCTCGGCGAGCCGTCGCAGGTCGCCGGACGACACCGGTCCCTGCGGCCCGTGCGCCGCCGGCCGCCAACCGGGCACGATCACCAGGTCGTCCGGGGCCAGCTCCGGCCACCGGGTGTCGGCCACCAGCGGTACGCCCTGCACTGTGGGCACCTGCTCGCGCTCCGCGACGTAGTGCAGCTGATAGTCGTACCCGAGGTCGGCGGCGCTGGAGAAGACCTGGGCCGGCCCGGCGAGGTCCAGCAGATGCAGCTGTGGGACCAGCAGGAAGCTGACCCGGGTCACGGCGTCAGCCCCGGCTGCCGGTGAGGGTCGCGCCGGTGACCTCGTCCACTGTTCGGATGGTCGCGAAGCGGCCAGCCAGCGCGTACTCGGTGCGGGTCACGATCTCCTCGTTCGTCAGGGTGCGCGGGTCGGCGAGGATCTCCTCGACGGTGGCGGTCTCCGGCAGGTCCCGGTGTGGGATGGGAAAGGTCAGCGTGGCGTCGGTGACGACTGTCATCCGATAGCCGAGGTCCGCGCCGACCCGGGCGGTGGTCTCCACGCACTGCTCGGTGCGGATGCCACAGACGGTGAGGTCGGTGATGCCCGCCTGGGTGAGCAGTTGCTGGAGGTTCGTCGTGGTGAAGGCGTTGTGCGCGGTCTTGACCAGCGTCGGCTCACCGTCGGCGGGGACCAGACCGTCGATCAGCCTGACGTACCCGAGGGCGGGGTCGAACAACCCGCCAGTGCCGGGCTCGGAGTGCAGGACCCAGACCACAAGGTCGCCGCGGTCCCGGGCGGCGGTCACCAGGCGGTCGACCTGGCTGATCATGTCGGGGTTGGAGCCGTACGCCCAGATCGGGCGCTGACGGAAGGATTCCTGCACGTCGATCACGACGAGTGCTGCTCTGCTCATGACGTCGATCCTGGTCGGACGGCGTTCGCGCCGGCAGACACCATCCTGACCGGATGCGGAACGATCCGGCCAACCAGGGCGTGTGCCGAAGCCCCTGGGCGGCCTGCGGCGGGCCGAGGACTTCGACACACGCCTTCACCGTCAGGCGCTGGGCGCGCGCTGTTCGGCGGCGGCGTCCAGAGCGGCGGCCTCCTCCGGTGTGGGCGCGCTGCCGCCCAGGTGCGCGGGCTGCCACCAGGTGTCGTCCGGGCCGGCGGGGGTGTCCGGATAATCCCGTTGCGCCCGCTCGACGAGGGCGCTGAGGCGGGTGGTCAGCTCGGCCGCCAGCACGTTCGGGTCCGGGAAGTCCGCCGGGTTGATCGGCTCGCCGATCAGGATGGTGATCGGCGTGTGCCGACGGGTCAGAGTGCGCGGGCGGCCCTTGGTCCAGAGGCGCTGGGTGCCCCACAACGCGACAGGCAGCACCGGCACCTTCGCCGAGCGTGCCATCCGCACCGTGCCGCTCTTGAGCTCCTTGACGGTGAACGACCGGCTGATCGTCGCCTCGGGGAAGACGCCGACGACCTCGCCCCGCTTTAGCGCGCCCACGGCAGCCCGGAACGAGGCCGCGCCGGCCTGCCGGTCCACCGGAATGTGCCGCATCCCGCGCATCAGCGGGCCGGAGATCTTGTGCGTGAAGACCGAATCCTTGGCCATGAAGCGGACCAGCCGGCCCGACGCGTTCGCGCCCAGACCGGCGAAGATGAAGTCGAGGTAGCTGACGTGGTTGCTGGCCAGCACCGCCCCGCCCGTGCGGGGTACGTGGTGGGCGCCCTCAATGGTGATCTTCAGGTCGAGGACCCGGAACAGCGTCTTGGCGGCGGCGATAACGGGCGGGTACACGAGCTCCGGCATTCGCAGAATCTACCCTGACCGGCTGGGGATCGGCTGGGTGGAGAACCGGCGGCGACGCGGGTGGCGCGCCACCGCCGGCTCGGCGGCCCAATCGGTCAGTCGCCGAGATTGTCCAGGTCCAGTCGACCCCGGGCGAACGCGTCCACCCGGCCCCAACGACCGGGGATGTCCAGCACCTCGATGCGACCCATCCCCACCGGCAGCCGTGGCTCGACCGCCAGGTGACCCTCGTGCGGCTCCAGACCGAGCATGGTGCGCAGCAGCAACAGCGGCGTACCGGTCGACCAAGCCTGCGGACTGCACGCCGTCGGATACTCAACCGGGAACTTGGTCAGCTCTCGCGGATAGCCGCCGAACGCCTCCGGCAACCGGCCGTCGAAGTACGTGGCCGCGTCCAGGATGCCGTTGGCGATGGTCGCGGCCTCCTCGGCGAAGCCGTAGCGGCGCAGGCCCCAGGCGATGAACGAGTTGTCGAACGGCCAGATCGTGCCGTTGTGATAGCCGATGGGGTTGTAGCGGGCCTCCCCCTCGGCGAGGGTGCGCACCCCCCAGCCGGAGAAGAGCCGCGGCCCGACCAGGTGCGCGGCGAGCTTCTCCGCCCGCTCAGGTTCGACGATGCCACTCCACAGCAGGTGGCCGATGTTGGAGCTGAGGATGTCGCACTGCCGGCCGTCCGGGTCCAGGGCCAGGGCGAAGTACTCGCCGTCGTCCACCCACCAGTCCCGGTTGAACCGCTCCTTCAGCTCTGCCGCCTCCCGCTCCAACTGGTCGGCGAACTCCGGGTCACCCCAGAACTCCCGCGCCAGTCGGGCCGCGCGGATCTTCGCGTCGTACGCGTACCCCTGCACCTCGCAGGTGGCCCGTGGGAACGGTGGCAGCGTGCCGTCGGAGTAGGAGATCGAGTCCCAGGAGTCCTTCCAGCACTGGTTCTCCAAGCCGGTGTCGGTGTTGCGTCGCTCGTACCAGATGTAGCCGGTGCCGACCAGGTCGGCGTAGTTGTCGATCCACCTCAGCGCCGCCCGGGACTCCTGCTCCAACTCCTTGACCAGCGCCACGTCCCCGCTCCACCGCTCATACTCGTCGAGCAGCACGATGAACAGCGGCGTCGCGTCGACCGAGCCGTAGTACGGCGAGTGTGGCTGCTCCTCGAAGGCCGCGGTCTCGCCGTAGCGCATCTCGTGCAGGATGCGCCCCGGATCCTCGTCCCGGAAGTCGTCGAACCGGCTGCCCTGCAGGGACGCCAGGATGCGCAGCGTCGTCTTCGACAACTGCGGGGTGAACGGCAGTGTCTGCAGGCAGGTGAGGATGCTGTCCCGGCCGAACATGGTCATGAACCAGGGCAGACCGGCGGCGGGCAGGGTGGCGCCGCCCAGCGACAGCGGCGAGAAGCGCAGCGCCGCCAGGTCGATCAGACTGCGCCGGTACGTGCTGGCCACCCGGCCGTGCTCGCTGTTGACCTTCGGTGCGTCGGCGATCCACTTCTCCAGGTCGTGCTGGAGGGCGAGCCGCTCGGTGCCGTGCATGCGCAGCCCGAACCGCAGATCCCGGCCGCCGGGCCCGACCGCGTGGGTCTGGACGTCGATCGAGGCGTCCCACTGCTCGTTGGGCTCCAGGTGCACCGTGTAAACGAAGCCCTTGCTGTCGTACCGGGCCGACATCGACGACGAGATGACCGTCTCCCGCCGGAAGTTCCCCCGCCGGTACCCCAGCCGCAGCCGGTCCGACTCCACCTCGGTGTAGATCTCGCCCTTCTTGTTCAGGATCTCGTCCTTGACCTGGAACAGGTCGGCGAAGTCCGACGCCGCGTCCATCCGCACTTCCAGGTCGACCGGCTTCTCGTCGTGGTTGAGGATGGTCAACTGCTCACAGAAGCTGCCGCCCACTGTGCGCTCCCGGATGATCGACAGCTTCGCGTCCACGTAGTGCGTGGCCATCCCCGGGACCAGGAAGAATCGCGACTCGAAGTACTGCAGGTCGTCGTAGGAGAGCGAGTTGAGTCGCTCGCCGTTGACGGTCAGCACCCAGGTCGACAGGAACCGGGTGTCGATGGAGAAGAGTCCGGTGGGTTCGCTCGGCGTCGCCTCGATGTCACCGGTGTCCTCACAGACGACGAACGTGTTGCCGTCCAGGATCCGGATCGTGTTGCTCTGCCCCATCAGTGCACCTCCCCGGCGAATCGTCGACGCGGCCCGCGGGCGTCCGGGGAACCCGGAAAGATCCGCTCCACCTGTACGACGAGACGAGCGTCACCGGCCACCGTCATGTCCCCCCGCAACAGCGCGGCCAGGCCGTGCTCGCGCCCCGAGGCGATGTCGTCGAAGAGGACCGGGCTCGCCCCGATCACCGTGTCGGCCTCCTGGTCCTCCTGACTGACGTTCAGTCGACCGTGGTCGATCCGCAGCAGCCAGTGCCGGGTCTGCGCCCCCTCGTGCAGGTCGATCCGCAGCGTCCCGGAGGTCTTGGCCAGCAGGGGTTCGTACCCCCGCCGGTCCAGGTCCTCGAAGAACCTCGTGGTCGCGTCCACCATCGGGTCCACTCCTCCCAGTTGCCGGACCGGGGATCCCACCCACCGCGCTCGCGTCGCACGGACGGCCGGCGTTGCACGTCCCCGCACGGGTCCCCGCCGCTCCCCCGCTCAACCTCGCCCAATTCGGGTGAACCCCCGGCCCCTCCCCCTACCCCCGCCTCGACGCCGGTGATCAAGAGGTTTGCGTCACCGTCTTCGGAGTGTCGTGACGCAAACTTCTTGATCAACCAGGGGGGTGGGGACGCCACAGCGCCGGCCCTCCCGGACGGGAGAGCCGGCGCGTGCCGCGGCGGACGGGTCAGTTGTTCGGGTCGTCGGCGCTGATGTCGGCCAGGACCGACTGCGGTTCGCGCTCGACCGCGAGGTCACCCATCGACACCAGGCCGATCAGGCGCCCGTCGTCGATCACCGGAAGTCGGCGTACGGCGTACGTCCGCATCAGGTCCGCGGCGGCCACGGCATCGTCGTACTGACTCACCGTGATCACGTCGCGAGTGGTGATCTGGCTCAACCGGGTCGAACCCGGGTCCATGTTCTCCGCGACACCGCGGACCGTGATGTCCCGGTCCGTGACGATGCCGACCACGCTGTCGCCGTCGGTCACCACCACATCGCCGATCGCGCTGTCACGCATCTCCTGCGCGGCTGCGATGAGCGTGTCGTTGCCGTCCATCGTCACCAACCGGGTCGTCATGAACTCTCCGACCGTTGTCATGGTGCTCCCCTCTCGGTGTCGGCACGGCCCGTCTACCCGCCGCCCGGGAGCGGGTAACGCCGACGGCCCCGGCCTATCCGCGTGGGTGTCGCAGGCGTCGCAGTTCGTAGAGACCGCTGCTGGTCAGGCTGTAGAACGCCGGCAGCAGCAGGAAGATCACCAACGCGAACAGCGGGCCGGTCAGGAATCCGACCAGGATCGCCAGCGCGTACCCCAGGAGACCGATCGCGGCCCGGGCCCGTTCGGCCGGGAAGAACCGCTGCGGCACCGTCTGGTCCAGCAGATCGTGGTGCCGAGCGAGGTAGTGGTACAGCCCCAGCCAGCTCACCGAGACCAGCACGCCGACCAGACCGTAGACGACCACGCCGGTGCGCTGGTCCGCCTTGTCGCCGTCCCGCATGGCCTGCGAGACGACCGAGGTGGCGAACGGCAGCAAAGCGGTGCTGAACAGCACTGCGAGGTTGTACCACTGGAGGGCCTTTCCGCTGTTCACCACCCGATTGAAGGCGGCTCGGTGGTTCAGCCAGCCCACCGCCACGTACACGTACGACGTGACATAGGCGAGATACGCCGGCCACTGCTCGACCAGCGCGTGCAGAAGCTGACCGCGGCCGACCCGAGGCGGCTGGAGGTCGAGCACCAGCAGCGTGATGATGATGGCGAAGACCCCGTCGCTGAACGACAGCAGCCGGGAGGTTTCCCGCCGCAGGGTCGGGCCAGCAGGGCCCGTCCCTTCGCTGCTCGTGCCGGCTCCCATCGCCCACCCCCTCCCCGACGTCCCGCAACGGCGAAGTGCCGCGGTATACCCGTCGACGGGCGGCACACCCGCCCACCGGCGGCGCGCGTCGACTCCGCTGCCTACCGTGGGCGGATGATGACGGGCGAGGAGGAACTGCGGGAACTGGTCGCCGGCAACAATTGGCTGACCCGGGCGCTGACTGTGGTGCGGGACTCCGGGCTGCCGGACGCCTGGATCGGCGCGGGCGCACTGCGCGACCTGGTCTGGGGCGAGCGGTACGGCGACGGGTTCGACCCGGCTCGGGTCCGCGACGTGGACGTGGTCTTCTTCGACCCGGCGAGGCTGAGCCGCGTCGACGACGACCGGGCCACCGCCCGGCTGGCGGGGCTGTGGCCACAGCCGCCGTGGCAGGCGCGCAACCAGGCGGCGGTGCACACCTGGTACGCGGCCACGTTCGGCGGCGACCCGATCGAGCCGTACCGGAGCGTGGCCGAAGCGGTCGCCACCTGGCCGGAGTACGCGACGGCGGTGGCCGTCCGGCTGGACCCCGCCGGTCGGCTCAAGGTCTGCGCCCCGTACGGCCTGACGGATCTGCTGGGTGGGGTGTGGCGGCACAACCCGGCCCGGGTGGACGTGGCCCAATCGCGGCAGCGGTTGGCCCGGCACCGGCCGGCGCAGCGTTGGCAGGGCGTGACAGTGATCGAGCCGGGCTGACCGGCTGCGAGCGGGTCAGCCCCGAGGCGGCATGCCGTAGAGCCGATCGACGTGCAGGCGTAGCACGATGCGTCCCTCGTCGACCATGGCCTGGCGGTACTCGTCCCAGTCGGGGTGTTCGCCGCTCAGCCCCCGGTAGAGCGCCACCAACTCCTCGACTGTCTCGTCGCCGAGTTCGGTGGCCGGCGGGGACAGTTCGGCGCGACCCTCGACCACCGCGTACGCCCACCCGTCCGCACTGCCGACGTGGAAGCTGGCACGCGGGTCGCGGCGCAGGTTGGCGGTCTTGGCGCGGCCGTCGGTGACCGAGACCCGGATCAGGCCCGCGTCCCGGTCGAAGGAGTAGAGCACCGTGGACAACTGCGGACGCCCGTCCCGCTTGATGGTGGCGAGCACGCCCATCGAGCGGCCGTCCACCAGATCGGTCAACGCCTGCTGGGTGCGGTCATCCGGCATGGTGTCCTCCAGGTTGGACGATCGTCTCCGACCCATCCAAGCACGACCTGCCGGCCGCCGCGGGCGACCACCCGGAACAGCAGGGCGACCACCCGGAACGCCACCGAGCCCGCACCGACGGACGGCGCGGGCTCGGTGGTTGGGTGACCGTGCCGGTCAGCGGCGCTCGGCGGCGACCAACTCGGCGAGTTGCACCGCGTTCAACGCGGCGCCCTTGCGCAGGTTGTCGTTGGAGCAGAACAGCGCCAGCCCGTACTCGACGGTCTCGTCGGCGCGGATCCGGCCCACATAGGTCGGGTCCTGGCCGGCGGCCTGCAACGGCGTCGGAACGTCGGTCAGTGCCACACCGGGCGCGTCAGCCAACAGCTCGTGGGCGCGCTGCGGAGTGAGCGGCCCGGCGAACCGGGCGTTGATCTGGAGCGAGTGCCCGGTGAAGACCGGCACCCGGACACAGGTGCCGGAGACCTTCAGGTCGGGGATCTCCAGGATCTTGCGGCTCTCGTTGCGGAGCTTCTGCTCCTCGTCGGTCTCGAACGAGCCGTCGTCGACTATCGAACCGGCCAGCGGGAGGACGTTGAAGGCGATCGGCTGGGTGAACGAGCGGGGCGCGGGGAACTCGACTGCCGACCCGTCGAAGGCCAGCCCGGCGGCGTGCTCGGCAACCTTGCGGACCTGCTCGTCCAGCTCGGCGACGCCGGCCAACCCGGCGCCGGAGACCGCCTGGTAGGTGGAGACGACCAGGCCGACCAGGCCAGCCTCGGCGTGCAACGGACGCAGTACCGGCATCGCGGCCATCGTGGTGCAGTTCGGGTTGGCGATGATGCCCTTGGGTCGGTCCAGTGCGGCGTGCGGGTTGACCTCGGCGACCACCAGCGGCACCTGCGGGTCCATCCGGAACGCCGACGAGTTGTCGATCACCACGGCGCCGGCAGCGGCGACCCTGGGCGCCAACTCGCGAGCGGTGCCCTTACCGGCCGAGAAGAGCACGATGTCCAGCTCGGAATAGTCAGCGGTCGCGGCGTCCTCGACGGTCACCTCGCCGTCGCGCCACGGCAGCGTGCGTCCGGCGGACCGCGCCGAGGCGAACAACCGCACCTGCTCCGCTGGGAACTCCCGCTCCGCCAGCACCTGCCGCATCACGCCACCGACCTGGCCGGTGGCCCCCACAATGCCGATCCTCATGCCCGCGAGGCTACCGACCCCACCGCCGAAACCGGGACCCCTTTCCCACCCTCCGGGTCCCACCTCACACCCCACCCCCGCACCCCCTCCTCCCGTTGATCATGAAGTTATTGCCACGACACGCCGTGCCGAGTGACAACAACTTCATGATCGACGGCGCGAGGGGGTGGGGGGGCGAGGGGGCGGGCTAGGGGAGGAGATCTCCTAGGGCGGTGGCCTCCAGGTCGGCGCGGATCACTGCGGCGTCACCCTCGATGACCAGTGTGAGAGCTTCCGGGTGCAGGTGGGTGGCTGCCGCCGCGGAGACCTGGTCCACGTCGGCGGAGAGCAGCGACTCGCGCAACCGCGCGTGGTAGTCGTCCGGCAGGTCGTGCACCACCAGGGTGGTCAGCGCGGAGGCGATCGCCCGAGGGCTCTGCAACTCGACCGAGAGCTGCCCGGCCCGCCAGGAGCGGGCCACCTCCAGCTCGTCCTCGGTCACCCCGGTGGCCTGGGTACGGGTGATCTCACCCACCGCCTCGACCAGAGCCGGCGCGGTGACCGCCGTCTGCACTCCGGAACTGACCGCGAACCGACCGAACCGCCGCGACGCGGCGAAGTCGCCCCGGATGCCGTAGGTGTAGCCGTGCACCTCCCGCAGCAGGTGGTTGAGTCGGGAGGTGAACGCCCCACCGAGCACCGTGCCGGCGAGCGTCATCGGCACGTGGTCGGGGTGCGCCCGGTGTGGTGACGGGTGGCCCAGCCGCAGCGTGGACTGCACCGAGCCGGGCCGGTCCACCAGGATGATCCGGCGACCGCTGTGCAGTGGCACCTCGATCGGGCCGCCCCGCTCGGCGGGGCCACCACCGGTGCCGGCGAACGCCGCGGCGGCCAGCGCGTCAAGGTCGATCCGGTCCAGGTCACCGGCGACGATGAGGGTGCCGGGGCGCAGGAACCACTCCGAGTGGAAGACCGTGACGTCCTCCACGTCCAACCCGGCTACCGACTCCGGGTCGCCGTGCATCGGGCGTCCCCAGCGGTTCTGCGCGCCGAACAGGTCGGCGCGCAGCGCGGCGTCGGCGCGCGGGCCGGGGTTGGCCCAATCCATCCGGAGCGCTGTCGCCTCGTCGTCGCGTACCCGGCGTACGTCGGCGCTGTCGAGCCTGGGCGTCCGGACCGCCTCGGCGAGCAGTTCCACTGCCGCGCTCAGCCGGTCCACCGGGATCACCACGCTGGCCTGGAACGAGTCCCAGTCCAGACCGGTCGACAGAGCGGTGCCGAGCCCTTCGACGGCGAGCGCGTACGCGGCGGCGTCCCGCTGCGCGGTCCCCTCCTCCAACGCCTTGGCCAGCACGCCGGACAGCCCTTCCTTGCCGACCGGCTCCTGGCCCGCGCCCACGTCGAGCAGCAGCAGGGCCACGGCGAGGTTCTGCCCCGGCAGGTGTGCGGCGACGACCTGACCACCGGCTGCGGTGCGGCGGACCACCGGCGGGAACCGGTACGGGCGGGCGGCACCCGGGCCGGGACGGTCGGCGATCAGCGTCATGAGGTCTCCTCGGGCAGGTAGGTCAGGGTCACCCGGTCGGTGGCGAGCACGTCGGCGGCGGCCTCGGCGATCTGCTCGGCGGTGACCGCGAGCAGGGCCGGCAACTGCTCGGCGATGCGGGCCGGGTCACCGAACTGCGTGGTGTACCGGCCGAGCAGGTCCGCGCGGCCGTCGACGGTGGACAGCTGACGCCACCACCCGGTGCTGAGCAACGCCTTGGCCCGGTCCAGCTCGGCGGCGGTGACCGGCACGGTGGCCAGCTCGTCGACGACCTCGGCCAGCCCTTCGGCCAGCCGCTCGGCGCTCACCCCGGGGCGGGCGGTGGCGGTGGCGATCAGCGGTGCCGGGGCGTGTGCGAGGTCCACCCCGTACGCCCCGACCAGGTCCGGTTGCGCGATCCGCTCGCCGTCGGCGAGGCGCTGGTAGAGCCGGCTGCCCCGGCCGCTGCCCAGGATGGTGGCGAGCACGGTGATCACGTTGTATCCCGGGCTGCCGAACGGGTAGCTGCGGTGGGCGATGTAGACCCGTGGCGCCGGCACGTCGGCGCTCACCGACTCGACGGCCGTCTGCCCGGTGGCGGGGACGTTGCGGCCGTCCGGTGCCGGCGGGATGTCGTCGCGGGCGGGCAGCGCGCCGAAGTACTTGTCCGCGAGCGCGAACACGTCGGAGGCGGTCGCGTCGCCGACCACTGTGAGCACCGCGTTGTTCGGCGCGTAGTAGGTCCGGTGGAACGCCTGGAAGGTGGCCAGGTCGGCGGCGTTCAGGTCGGCCATCGAGCCGATCGTCGCGTGGTGGTAGGGGTGCCCCGGCGGGTAGAGCAGCGGCAGCAACCGCAGCCACGCGTCGCCGTACGGCACGTTCTCGTAGCGCTGCCGGCGCTCGTTCTTCACCACGTCCCGCTGGTTGTCCAGCGTCTCCTGGGTGAGGGCGGGGACCAGGCCGCCCATCCGGTCGGCCTCCAACCAGAGCGCCAGCTCCAGGTGCTCGGCCGGGACCGTCTCGAAATAGTTTGTCCGGTCCGGGTTGGTGGTGGCGTTGAGCGAGCCGCCGGAGCCCTGAATCAGCTTCATGTGCTCGGTCTTCGCCACGTTCACCGAGCCCTCGAACATCAGGTGCTCGAAGAGGTGGGCGAAACCGGTCTGCCCGGCCGGCTCGTGCCGGGAGCCGACGTCGTACCAGAGGTTGACGGCCACGGCGGGCGCGGTGCGATCCTCACTCACCACCACGCGCAGGCCGTTGTCCAGTCGGGACGTCTGAATGGGCCAGGGGTAACCGCTGTCGGGCATGCCCCGACGCTATCCGATCTCGGGGGCGGAAAGGTGACGTGCCGTCGGTCGGCGAGCCGACCCGGGCGGCATCGGAGCCGCCGCGCGGGGTACCGGAGAGCAATGACCGTCACTCCGCCTCCGTCCCGGTCCGCCGGCCGGGTCGCCACCGCCGTCGAAAGCGCCAGCACCGCACTCGGCCGGCTGCGCCGTGGCCGACTGCTGCATCCGGCCGGTCGCTCGTTCGTCGGCGAGACGGTGATCTGGGGTACGCCCGGACCGCCCAGCGGGGTCGCTCTGCTGGACCAGCCCGGCCGGTACCGGACCACCGTCCGGCTCTCCAAGGGAACGCCCACACCGGGCAGTTGGCCCGACGTCCTGGGCCTCGCGCTGCGCCTGCACCACGACGACGGCCGGCCGTTCGACCTGCTGGTCAGCTCCAGCGGCGCCGCCCCGGGGCTGCGGAACCTGCCGCTGCCCAGACGCCGCTTCACCGGCACGTACAGCACGATCAGGTGCTACCGCGCGGGTCGGCGCCGCCTCTGGCTGGCCGCGCTAGCCGACCCCGACTCGGTCGACCTCGGTCGCAGCCTGGCCACGGCGGTCGCCGCGACCCGGACGGACACTCCGCGCCTGGTGCTCGCTGTCGCGTCGGCGGTGGGGCCGTGGCGACTGGTCGGGCAGGTCAGCCTCGGTGCCCAGCTCAGCGCCGAGGAGGACGCGGCGCTCGCGTTCGACCCGGTGCGCAACCTGCCACCCGAACTGCGGGTGGCAGGTCCGCTGGCCTGGCTGCGCGACCAGACCTACCGGGGGTCACGCCGAGCACGCGGGGCGACCGCTCAGTCAGGCGGTTCGACAGCCACCACTGTCTGATCCGAGGTACGACGCTCCAGCACCGTGTCCGGTGCGGCGTTCTGGTCCGCAGCACGGATGTCCGACTCGGCGAGGATGGCCTCCGCCTGCGCCTCCGGGTCGTCGCTGCCCACCGCCTCCTCCTCGGGCAGGAGGTGGTGCGCGCGGGACTCCACCCGGTCCTGATCGCTCTGCTCGTGTGTCATGGCACCCCTGTTACCCCGACCGCGCCCCCGGCACGCGATCTTCGCCCCGCATCTTGGGACGACGGGACGGGTGACCGCGCCCGGTCGGGTACGCTGGCCCGGTGACGCGTTCCTATCGATGGTTTAGGCAGCCGGCTCGCACGCCGGTGACTTCACCATGAACTGACGTCACCACGGACCGAGCCGGCTGGGCAGGAGCTGTCGTTCCTGCCCTTTTGCGTACGAGCAGCCGGCTCGTCCCGGGCACCGGCCCCGGGCACTGTCGGCGGAAGGATGCCCACCGTGACGACCCCGGAGACCGATCGGGTCAGCGATCAGCGGATCGACCGTGTCGTGCCGCTGACCACGCCCGCCCTGCTGCACCACGAGTTGCCCCTGGACGCCCCGCTCGCGTCGGCCGTGTTGACCGGCCGCCGCGCTGTCGGTCGCGTGCTGGACCGCGAGGACGACCGCCTGCTGGTGGTGGTCGGTCCCTGCTCGGTGCATGACCCGGCCGCCGCCCTGGACTACGCGCAGCGTCTTCGGACGGCAGCCGACCGGCTCGCCGACGACCTGCTGATCGTCATGCGGGTCTACTTCGAGAAGCCACGTTCCACTGTCGGTTGGAAGGGTCTGATCAACGATCCCGGCCTGGACGGCAGCGGCGACGTCAACACCGGTCTGCGGCTGGCCCGGGCGCTGCTGCTCGACGTGCTCCGCCTCGGCCTGCCGGTGGGTTGCGAATTCCTGGACCCGATCACCCCGCAGTACATCGCGGACACGGTGGCCTGGGGCGCGATCGGTGCCCGCACGGTGGAGAGTCAGGTGCACCGCCAGCTCGCCTCCGGGCTGTCCATGCCGATCGGCATGAAGAACCGCCCGGACGGCAGCATCGGCACGGCGGTGGACGCGATCCGCGCCGCCGGGGTGCCGCACGTCTTCCCCGGCATCGACTTCTCCGGCACCCCGGCGATCATGCACACCCGGGGTAACACCGACGGGCACCTCGTGTTGCGCGGTGGGGGTGGCCGACCCAACTACGACGCCGAGTCGGTCGCCGGGGCACTCGACCTGCTCCGCGCCGCCGACCTGCCGGAGCGGCTGGTGATCGACGCCAGTCACGCCAACAGCGGCAAGGATCACCGCAACCAGCCGCTGGTCGCCGCGGACGTGGCCACCCAACTGGCCGCCGGCCAGCGTGGGATCACCGGCGTGATGCTGGAGTCGTTCCTGCTGCCCGGTCGGCAGGAGCTCGACCCGACCCGGGAGCTGGAGTACGGCCGGTCGGTCACCGACGCCTGCCTGGGCTGGGACGACACCGCCGAGGTGCTCGACCACCTCGCGTCGGCCGTGCGGGCCCGTCGGGCCACCCTCCCGACGACTGTGTGACAGCCGACACCACCACCCGCGGAACACGAGCGGGGGTCGGCTCGTTGACTGGGATGTCGGTGTGTCCAGTGTCCCCGGGCCTCACCTAAATAGCCTTCGCGGAATACCGTCCGGCTGGAGCCGCGTAGTGCCACTCGCCGAGAGGCGACCTGCACACCGACACCAGCGCCGCCCCCGACTCACGAGGTCGGGGGCGGCGCTGTCCGTAGGCGGGCTACCAGCGGGACCGGGGGTGCGACAGGACCCCCGCTAACCGTTCTGCCCGGTCATACGATCGATGTGTGGGTGATATGTCAAACGAGCTGGGCGCTTTTCTGAGTGCTCGCCGGGCACTGGTGACACCGGAGCAGGCCGGCATTCCGCATGGGGGTGTACGACGCGTGCCGGGCTTGCGGCGCGAGGAGGTCGCCATGCTCGCGGGCCTGAGCGCGGACTACTACCTGCGCTTGGAACGGGGCCGTGACCGCAATCCGTCCGTGCAGGTGCTCGAGTCCATCGCACGCGTTCTGCAGCTCGACGAGGAGCACCTTGCCTATCTGCTGACGCTGGTCTCGGATTCCGCTCGAAAGCGCAGACGTCGATCCCGCAGGGAAACGGTTCCGCCGGGTGCGCTCAAACTCCTGGGCTCCCTCGTTCAGCCCGCTTTCATCGAGGGCCGGTATTTCGACATCCTGGCCTCGAACAGTCTCGCCCAGGCGCTCTCGCCAGGCCTTGTCACGGGGGGCAACCAGCTCAGGGACCTGTTCCTGAACCCCGCCGAGCAGGCGCTGCATCCGGAATGGGAAAACATCACTGAGTGCTTCGTGGCGAACCTGCGACAGGCGGTGGGCACCGACATCGACGACCCCCGGTTCATCGAGCTCACCGGAGAGCTCTCATTGGCGAGCGACAGGTTTCGCCAGCTCTGGGCACGCCACGAGGTACGCGGACAGCGCGGTACGCCGATCCGGTTCAATCACCCGCAGGTCGGGGAGCTGACCCTCAATCGTGAACGGCTGAGCATCGGCGGAGCGGATGGCCTGATGCTCGTCGTCTACCACGCCGACGCCGGGTCCGGTGACGCCGAGAAGTTGAGTCTCCTTGCCTCCGCCGGTCTACCCGCCGGCCGCGAGCCACGACCGGCCCAGCCCTCCCGGACCTGAAATGTGCCGGTGGCAAGTTGCGGGCGATCAGAGGGGGTCCTGTCAGACCCCGGTCTGAAGAGGGCTCCGGGTACGCCGACCTGCCGTGGTTAGCGTTCGGAACATGACCGTCACACTGATCACCGGGGCCAACAAGGGCATTGGCTTCGAGACCGCCAGACAGCTTCTGGCGTTGGGGCACGAGGTCTACATCGGCGCGCGGGATGTCGAGCGGGGTGAGAAAGCCGCGGCCGCGCTCGGGTCGCGGTTCGTCCAGCTCGATGTGACAAACGATGCCTCTGTGCGCAGCGCGTTGGCGACGATCGACTCGGCCGAGGGCCGACTCGACGTCCTCGTGCACAACGCCGGCATCCTGGAGACCGACCTCGACGGGCCGGCGGCCCTGCGCTCGTTCGACACGAACGCGGTAGGGATCGTGCGCGTCACGGAGGCAGCGCTGCCCCTGCTCCGCAGGTCGTCCAATCCCACAGTCGTCACCGTTTCGAGCAGCGCCGGATCGTTCTGGGCGGTGACCAATCCCGAGCGGCCCGAGTTCGGTCTGCCGCTCGCGCTGTATTCGGCGTCCAAGTCCGCGGCCACCATGCTGACCGTGCAGTACGCGAAATCCCAGCCGGGCATCAAGTTCAACGCTCTCGAACCAGGCCCCACCGCCACCGACATGACCGCCGCCTTCGGTATCGGGCGGCCGGTGGAGGAGAGCGCCCGCCAGGTGGTGCGCCTGGCGACACTGGGCCCGAGCGGACCGACGGGGACCTTCCAGGACGAGGCAGGGGAACTGCCCTGGTGAGCAGGCGGCACCGTGGGTACGTGGGCCGACAGGCGTGACGTTTGACCGATTCCGCGCCGGGTAGCTGATCGACGTGACCGACGACGCATCCATGACCGGCGAGCCGGACACCCGGGCCCTCGACGATCTGCTCGACGGCATCTTCAGGGCGCAGGAGCGGGTCGAGCAGGCAGAGATCTACCGCCAGGCGGTGGCTGCCGAACTCCCGCCGGAGCTGCTCGCCCGCATCAACGCGCTCCCTGAGGGTGAGTACGCGGTCGACGAGGTAAGCGACCTGCTGGGCGGTTCGGTCGGCTGAGCGACCGCAGAAGGGACACCGACATGACGCACCACGAGAACCACGACGAGAAGGTGCCGGCGCTGGGTCAGCCCCCGAAGGGCAGGGACACCACACCCGAGCCGGACTTCGCCAACGAGCACGACCGCACGGCGGTGGATCGGGACATCATCACCGGGGCGGACGAGGACGAACGGGAGCCGGAGTCGCCGCACGGTTGGTCCGGCATGCAACGTTGAGGCGTACACGAAAGGGGGGCCGGTGTCTGCCGGCCCCCCTTTCGCGTCCTGCTCGTCAGTCGTCCTGGTGCCCGCCCTCGGCGGCCTGCTGCGCCGTCGCGTAGGCCATCTGGAGGAAGTCGGATGCGGCGACCGCCGTCAGCGCGGTCGCGACCAGGCGGGTGAGCCGGGGCGCGAGCACCAGGCCACCGGTCAGCCCGGTAGCCACCCAGACCGCCAGGCAGAACGGGCAGCTCAGCAGCTCGCCGATGGCGTGCCGGGTGGGGCTGCCCGAGTCGCGGACCTGCTCCATCACCTCACCGCTGCCGATCGGACGGTCGTAGCGGGTGAACGGCGCCCGCAACGGGCTGGTCACCGCGTCCTTGGACAGCAACCGGCTCAGCTTGTGCGTGGCGATGGAGAGCAGCACCACGTCGGACGCCGCGGGACGCTCCGGCACCGGTCGGCCGGTCGCCTTGACCAGGCCGGCGAGAGCCCCGGTCACCCCGGCGTAGGCGCCCATCGCCACCAGGTAGCCGCCGAGCGGCCGGTGCTCGTGCGGCGCGTACGCCCGGCGCAGCCGGGCCGCCTTGTGTCGCAGGCCAGTGTCGCTCACCCGATCTCCTCACGTGTGTCGTGGTGGTGGTGTGGGAACGGTGTCCCGCGCGGCCGGCTCAGCCGGCCTGGAGGTTGTCGGCGACCTCGCGTGCCAGGTTGGTGAGCGCCTCGTCGGCCAGCTGGTCCGGGCCGGGCCCGCCGGACCCGTCGGCCAGGTCCAGCTGGATCCGGGCGCCACCGGAATCGGCCGGCTCCACCCGGATCTCGGCGGACCAGTCGTCGGCGTCGACGTCGCCCCAGCGGGCACGCAGTTCCTCGCCGCTGATCTCCGCGGCGGGGCTGCCGTCGCCGCGCAGCGGCTCCGGCAGCCAGGCCGAGGCACGGTCGGGGTCGGTGGCCGTGCTGAAGACCACCTCGGGTGGCGCGGACATACCGCGCACGGCGCGCGCCGGCATCAGGCGTCCCGCAGGCGGCTGGGGTCGACCTCGCGACCGGGGTGTCGGGCCAGGTACTCGGTCTCCAGCTCCGCCGTGCGCCGGAGGTGGTTCGCGAGTGCGGAGTCCGCCGCGTGCCGCAGGGTGTCCAGGCGGGTTCGGTGCAGGCTGTGCATCTCGCGGATCAGGTCCTCGTCGGTCAGCTCCGTCGGGTCGATGCCGAGCAGGTCGCCGTCGAGGCCGGGAGCGCCGGCCGGGTCGTCGAGCTGATCGCCGCCCCACTCGGGCACCCGCTGCTCCGGGCTCATATCCGCACTGCCGCTGGACGCAAAGCCGTCCTCACGTACCGATCCGGTCATGATCGCCCCCCTTGATCTCGTTTGGGCTGGCGTCTAGACGATTGCCCAGGCGCGGTGTTGCCAAACCAAGCCGGCGGGGCGACGACTACGACACGGTGTCGGAGACCGGTAACGTCCCCGGTACCCTCAATGTCATGAGGCGGCTCTGGACCCCGGCGTGGATAGCGCGCCACGTGGCCATGGTCGTGCTGGTCGTGGGCTTTTTGGGGCTGGGCTGGTGGCAGATCAGCCGGGCCGCCGCCGGCAACAGCCTGAGCTGGGGGTACGCGGTCGAGTGGCCGATCTTCGCCGGCTTCGTGGTCTACGTCTGGTGGCGTGAGGTGAAGCTGGCCCGCCGCAAGGCGGTGGAGGCCGATGCTCCGCCTGCGGATCCGGCCGTCGAGCCGGCGCCGACGGTCACCACCGGGTCCCGACCGGCGGTACGCCGCCCGGTGCGGGTGTCCCGCGTGCCGGCCGGCGGCGATGTCGTCGAGGACACCGACCTGGCCGCCTACAACCACTACCTGTCATGGTTGAACGCCAATCCGGGCGCCCGGCCCGGTGACTATCCCGGCTGAGCCGGGCTCGGAAGGACGGACGAAGGTGGGCGCTGCCCTTACCCGGTACCGCGTGATCGCCTGGATCGTGGGCGTGGTGCTGATCCTGCTGGTCGTGATCGGCATGCCGCTGAAGTACGCGTTCGACAACCCGGTCGTCGTGGAGACGATCGGGCCGGCGCACGGCTTCCTCTACATGATCTACCTGGTGGCCGCGTTCGACCTGAGCCGCCGAGCTGACTGGCCGCTGAAGCGGATGCTGCTGGTGATGCTGGCCGGCACGGTGCCGTTCGTCTCGTTCTACGCCGAGCGCCGGGTCAGCGCCTGGGTGGCCGCGCCGCAGGAGGAACGGGCTCCGGAGCCGGTGGCCGGCTGAGCTTGCTGAACGGCCGGTGGGCCGGCACGGCTCCGGCCCACCGCCAGCGGGTCATCGGTTGGGCCGCCACGGGTCCGCTTCGGCGAGCGGGTCCACCCAACTGCCGTAGCGGTTGACCTCCCGGGCCCGCAGCAGCGACCGGGTGACCTGGCCGAACTGCCGTTCGTCATCGGCGCTGAACAGCAGCACCTCCGAGCCTTGGTACCACCCCCACAGTTCGTGCGGCGGCGGGCGCCAGCGATCGCCGACCACTGCGAGAGCGGCCGGGAGCAGGAACACGGCGCCGAGGATCAGGTACGCCCCTGCGGTGAGGCGGTGCAGACCGCCGGTGAAGCCGAGGAGCACCCCCACGCCGCCGAGCATGCTGGCGGTGATGACCACGGCCCGGACGGCGATCCGGTCGTGCGGGCCCCGGGTGGTACGCAGATGGGTCAGGTCGGCGACCCGGTAACTGTTCCGACCGACGGTGAACCGGTCGACGGTCACGATGATGCCGGGCCGCGCGTACAGCAGTGTCGACCGGGCGCCCGGCACCGTTCGCGGCGGTCGCGTCTTTGCGCCTTCACGATTCACGGTTCCTCCCGAAGGGGACGGTTGGCCGAGTGGCCCCGCTGGCGACAGTCATCGCTGCCTGTCGCCGGGATTCCCGGCTCCGGACTTCATTGTGTTGCGGCGTCGCCAGTCGACCTGGGCATTTACCGGGTAATGACGGCCGGCCACGACCGGGTGACATCGTCGAGAAACAGCATCCATTTCGGCTTTTATCGGTTATGGCGACCAGGGATACCACGGCATACGCCCGGAACGACGAAAGTCGTATATCCGTCAGTACGCCGCGAAAAGGGCGATGTTCCCTCGTTCCCAGGTGTCATCAGCCACGATGGCGACACCCAGCCCAGGGGCCCGACGGGCAACTCTCCCAACTTTCGCCACTGCTTCAACTGCGAGCGACATCCGTCCCGGGTTAGGTTGGGCGAGCCGGTCCGGCCCAGTGCCGTCCGCCCGGATGGCCCCGGCCGGTGTCGTCGAGGGCGTCAGCAGCCCCGGCGACCGTGGGAGAGGGGCCTTCCGCTCTTGTCATCCCTGAGAAATCTGCTGCGCACAGTGGCGCTGGTCGGCATGTCGGCCGCGCTGATCGCTCCGACGGCGGTGGCCCAGGCCGAGCCGTCCCCCGCCGACCTGACCCGCCGGATCGAGACGTCCTCGGCCGAGTTGGAGCGGGTCGTCGAGTCGTACAACAAGTTGCGTGAGGAGATCAAGACAAACGAGGCCGCAGTGGCCCGATTACAGACCCGCATCGGCCCGCTCGAACAGCAGGTCGAGCAGAGCCGGGCAGACGTGGCGGAGCTCGCCTCCACCGCGTACAAGACCGGCGCCCTGCGCACCGCGGACGCCCTGCTGCGCCCCGGCGGCTCGGCCGCGCTGCTGGATCGGCTCGGCACGATCGAGCAGTTGACCCGCCAGCGGCAGGAGCGCATCTCCGGCTTCACTGCCGACCAGCAGCGGCTGCTCGACGAGAAGGCCCGCCTGGGCGCGACCTTGACCCGGCAGGCCGCACAGGCTCGTCAGCTCGCCGCGGGTAAAAAGCAGATCGAGCAGGACCTGGCCAAGCTGTACGAGCTGCGCCGGCAGGCGTACGGGGCCGCCACCGAGCGACCCGAGCCCAAGGCGGCGACGACCGAGGCCAAGAACGTGCCCGCCGTGTCCGGTGCCGCCGGCACTGCTGTGCGTTACGCGTTCGGCGCGATCGGCAAGCCGTACGTCTGGGCGGCCGACGGGCCGAACGGCTACGACTGTTCCGGCCTGACCTCGGCCGCCTGGCGGGCGGCCGGGAAGTCCCTGCCGCACAACACCCGGATGCAGTGGAGCGCTGTCGCCCACATCGGGCGGGGCGAGCTACGCCCCGGCGACCTGGTCTTCTACAGCGGGCTCGGGCACGTCGCCCTCTACGTGGGCGACGGTCAGGTGATCGACGCGCCCAGCGCCGGTCGCAACGTGCTCAAGCGTGGCATGAACATGATGTCCATCCAGGGTTACGGCCGGGTGCGCTGACCACTGTCGAAAACGGCGAACGGCCGGCGTCCCCCTATCGGACGCCGGCCGTTCGCCGTCATTACTACCAGGTCAGGCCGCTTGCAGCCCCTCCGCCCGAGCCAGCTCGCGGAGCCGGCCGAGGGCCTGGATCTCCAGCTGCCGGATCCGCTCGCGGGACAGCGAGAAGCGGGACGCGACCTCGGTGAGCGAGTGCTCCCGGCCGTCCTCCAGCCCGTAGCGGGCCCGCATGATTCCGGCGGACCGGTCGTCGAGGTGGTTGAGCAGCCCTTCGATGCGCTGCCGCTCCAGGCCGCTGAGGACGATGTCCTCCGGCGACGGCGCGTCACTGTCGGCAACCAGGTCGCCAAGGCTGGTGTCGCCATCGTCACCAACCGGGGTGTCCAGCGAGACGGTGTCCTGCGACCAGCGGCGCAGCTCGTTCACCCGCTCGACGGTGACGCCGAGGGCGGTGGCGATCTGCTCCGGCTCCGGGTCGCTGCCCAACTCACGGGTCAGCTGCCGAGCCACGTTGCGCATCCGGTTGACGTCCTCCACCAGGTGCACCGGCAGACGGACGGTGCGCTCCTGCTGGGCGATCGCCCTGCTGATCGCCTGCCGAATCCACCAGGTGGCGTAGGTGGAGAACTTGTAGCCGCGCTCGTAGTCGAACTTCTCGACCGCCCGGACGAGGCCGGTGTTGCCCTCCTGGATCAGGTCCAGCATGGGCATCCCCGAGCGCACGTAACGCCGGGCGATCGACACGACCAGTCGGAGGTTCGCGCGGATGAAGAGGTCCTTCGCGCGCTCCCCCTCGACGACCAGCCACTCCAGGTCGGCCCGGTCGACACCGGCGGGAACGGCTTCCTCGCCGAGCAGGTGCTCGGCGTAGAGGCCAGCCTCGATCGCCTTGGAGAGCTCTACCTCCCGGGCGGCGTCCAGCAGTGGCGTCCGGGAGATCTCGTGCAGGTAGACGCCCACCAGGTCGCGTTCCTCGGCGACCTGATCGGTTCGCATGCCGATGTTCTTGTCCACGTTGCCCACGGTCCCCTCGCTCGCGCCGGTTGCCCGGTTCCTTGCCATTCCCCACACCTGTCAGCCCCTGGTAACTTCTGCTGTGCCCATCGGTGCTGACACCTACACAACAGATGAGACGTGTCGGGGATTCCTCGTCGTGAGTCGAAAGTGTCACGAATGCCTGAGTAGTAGCTGAGAGCACGGTCCATGTTTGCTGTCAGCACCCCATCGGGTGGCTCGCCACTGGGCACCACATACCGGTTACCGCACCATGGCAACACCGCCCGCCGCGGAGGCACAGCGACCCGGGTCACCACCGCGATGCGATCCTGGTCACTGCCAGATACGCACCGGCGAACCGGTCGGTTCATTCACGGGGGTGTTATTACCCCTCGGCCAGATGAACAATCCGAGGGCCCGTTCGCTTCCCGGTGTGGGTGGCGCTAGGAGGCGAGCAGGGCGAGGGCGCCGCGCACCTGGTCGGCCGAGCGGGCCAGCGCGGCCCGGGCAGCGTCGATCTCAGCGCCCGAGACGAGGGCGACGAGCGCCGTCTTCAGGTCCCCGTCGGCCTCGGTGAGGGCCTGCCGGGAAAGTTCTTCCGAGCAGCCGGTGGCCTCGACCAGAATCGAGATCATTCGTCCGCGGAGTTTCGCGTTGGTGGCCACCATATCGATCATGAGGTTCGAGTAGACCCGACCCAGGCGCACCATGACGGCTGTTGAAAACGTGTTGAGCACCAATTTCTGCGCTGTGCCCGCCTTCATCCGGGTCGACCCGGTGACCACCTCAGGTCCGGTGTCCACCCCGATGAACACGTCGACCGACCGGGCGGCCTCCGCCTCCGGATTGGCGCAGAGCAGCACCGTCGAGGCGCCCTTGGCGCGGGCCGCGGCAAGCGCCCCGAGGACGTACGGGGTGCGTCCGCTGGCCGCCAGACCGACCACCAGGTCCCCGGCCCGTACACAACTGGCCGCTTCGACCGCGCCGCCCCGGTCGTCGTCCTCGGCGTCCTCGACGGCCCGCCACATGGCGTCCGGGCCGCCCGCGAGGTGCGCGCAGAACCAGTGTCGGGGCGAGTTGAAGGTGGGGGCCAGTTCGGCGGCGTCGAGCACGCCCAGTCGGCCGGAGGTGCCGGCTCCGAAGTAGTGCACCCGGTGACCGCCGCGTAGCGCCGCGACCGCCAGGTCGACGGTGGTGGCGATCTCGTCGAGCACCGCGGCGACAGCAGCGGGCACCCGTCGGTCCGCCTCGTTGATCACGGTGAGCACGTCCCGGGTCGACATCAGGTCGAGGTCGACGCTGAGCGGATTACGTCGTTCGGTGGGGGCACCCACCCGGACCGTGGGGCGAGCGGGCCGTGCGGGCATCTCCGCACCGGCCGTCATGCCCGCCTCCGGTTGGCACCCACCCGGTGCGACTGGACCGCCTCGGCGGTCGCCTCCAGGGCCTTGCGGGCCCGTGCCCGGTTGCGGGCGGCCACCCCGACGAAGAGGCAGTCGACCACTGTGAGCTGAGCCAGCCGGCTGGCCGTCGCGCCGGAGCGGTAGGTGGTCTCCCGGGCCGCCGTGGTCAACACGAAGTCCGCCACGTCGGTGATCGGCGAGCGCGGGAAGTTGGTCAGCGCCACTGTCGCGGCACCGCGGGTACGGGCCTGCTCCAGCACCTCGATCACGTCGGAGGTGGTGCCGGTGTGCGAGATGCCGATCGCGACGTCTCCCCGACCCAGCAGGGCAGCCGACGTCAGCGCGGTGTGCACGTCCGGGAAGTAGAAGGCGATCCGGCCGACGCGGTGCAGCTTCTGCTGGAAGTCCGAGGCGACGAACCCGCTGGCGCCGGCGCCGTAGATGTCGATCCGAGCGGCACCGCTGATCGCCTCGACCACCTGCTCGCAGACGGCGGGGTCGAGTTGCTCGGCGGTCTCCTCGACGGCGCGGGCGTCGTTGAACGCGATGGTGGCGATGATCTGGGCGAGGTCGGCACCGGGCGGGATGTCACCGCCGACCACTCGGGCGTCAGGTGGCTCGATCCGGCGGGCGGCCTCGGCGGCGAGGCGGATGCGCAGTTGGGGGTAACCGTCCATGCCCACCGAACGGCAGAACCGGATGACTGTCGCCTCGGATGTCTCGGCTGCGGTGGCGAGATCGGTGATTGTCCGCCGGGCGGCGGCCGCCGGGTCGGACACGACCAGCCGGGCGACCCGCTGCTCGGCGGGCGACAGCGATGGCAACAGCCCGCTGATGTGGACGATCAGCCCACCGGGCTCGTGACTCGCAGAAATCTTCGGACTCTTCGCCACGGATGAAACTTACTTTCAGCAGGCGTGAGCGTCAACTATGACTGTCCGAGGTGGGGGAAACTTCGATCGCCGGGATCACCGGTCCCGTACAGCCTGCCACTTCCCCAGGATCGCCGCCTCCTCCGCCGGGTCGAGTCCACCCTGCCGGACGGCCGCCGGGTACGCGGCCATCCACGACGCGGTCGCCCGAACGGTATCGGCCAGCGGACGGACCGTCAGACCGGCCTCCAGTGCCGGTCGGACATCCCGGTCCATCAGGCCGGCGGTCTCCGGCAACCGCACCCAGAGCGGCAGCGCCCGCTCCCCCGACCACTCGCGTACGTCGTGGGACAGCAGGAACTCCTGGTCGACCCAGGTGAGGGCCGGATCGGCGACGCCCAGCCCGGCGGCCACCCCGGCCAACAACTCGGCCCGGGACATCGCCGGACCGGAGCCGTCGTACGTGCCGCCGAGGCCGGTGCCGGCGGCGTGCAACAGCCAACGCGCCAGATCGGCGACGTCCACGAACTGCACCCGATCGGTCGGGTGCCCGGGGGCCAGCACCTCGCCACCGGCCGACAGCCGCCGCACCCAGTACGGGAAACGGTCGCTCGGATCCTCCGCGCCGACGATCAGCCCCGCCCGGCAGATGAACGAACGGTCCACGCCCACCCGCTCCCGGACCAGCTCCTCGATGCTCACCTTGCACTCGCCGTACCAGTTGTGGTCCGGGCCGACCGGACCGTCCACGTCCGCCGGGGCCGGCGGCAGGATCGGCGCGTCCACGGCGGTCTGGCCCGGGGTGGCGTGGTCCGCGTACACCGAGATCGTCGACACGAACGACCAGTGGCCGACGTGGTCGGCGAGCGCGGCGAGCGCGTGCCGGGCGTGGCTGATCTGGCGGGTCACGTCGACCACCGCGTCGAAGCCCTCGGCGGCGAACGGGATGAGTGACTCGGGATCGTCGCGGTCGGCCGCCACGAACCGTGCCCCGGGCGGCACCGCGCCGGACACGCCACGGGCCGCGCAGGTCACCTCGTGACCCTGTTCGACGGCGAGCCGTGCCGTCGCCCGGCCGAGGAACTGGGTGCCACCGAGAATGAGGATCCGCATCCGCCGATCCTGCGCCTCCAAGCTCCTGACAATCCATCCAATCTGCCCAGGGCAGACCGTGATCTCGAAGGGGGTGGGCACTAGCGTGGGGCCCATGGGAGAGCGCAGCGTGTTGGTGACCGGGGGTTCCGGCGGGCTCGGCGGGGCGGTCGTCGCCGCGTTCGTCGAGGCGGGCTGGCGGGTGGTCGTACCGGAGCGGAAAGCCCGGCCCGGGTCGGAGCCGGCGGCGGCCGGACTGGTCCGGGTGGTCGCGGACCTTGGCGAGCCGGCGGGCGCGGCGCAGGCGGTCGAGGCCGCGGCCGGCGAACCGGCGGCGCCGCTGCGCGCTGTGGTCAACCTCGTCGGGGGGTACGCCAGCGGCGGGTTGGTGCACGAGACCCCGGTCGAGGAGTTCGAGCGGATGCTCACCGTCAACCTGCGGCCGACCTACCTGGTCACGCAGGCCGCGCTCCCACACCTGGTGGCGTCCGGCGGCGGCGCGGTGGTGTGCGTCTCGGCCCGCGCGGCGGTCACCCCGTTCCGCGGCGCGGCGGGCTACTCGACGGCCAAGGCTGCGGTGCTGGCCTTCGCCAACGCTGTCGCCGTGGAGTACCGGTCGCAGCACGTGCGCTGCAACACGGTGCTGCCCAGCGTCATCGACACCCCGGCGAACCGGGCCGCGCAGCCCGACGCCGACCATTCCCGCTGGGTCACCCCGGCCGAGATCGCGCCGGTGATCCGGTTCCTCGCGTCGGCCGACTCCGCCCCGACCAGTGGCGCCACGGTGCCGGTCTACGGGCGGGCCTGAGCCACCACCGGGCCGAGGTCCTCGTCGCCCGAGGCGGATGGCGGTAGCCAGGTTTCCAGGTGCGCCTGAATCTGCTCGGTCACCTCCTCGGCCGGGCGGCCCGCGTCCACAAGCACGAAGCTGGGGTACTCGGGCAGTGCCCGGTAGGCGGTGTCGGCGGCGGTCAGCCACCCCATCGTCTCGTGGTCGGTGCCGCGTTCCTCGATGCGCCGGTACGCCTCCGCCGGGTCGACGGCGAGCAGGAAGGTCACCTGCGGTGTCGGGAACAGCCGGTAGCCGGCCCGGGCGAGCCGCTCCCAGCGCTGCCCGCCGTGCGCCCTGATGCTCGCGTACTGGCAGGCCGAGTAGCGGTCCATCACCGCCGTCCGACCGGTGAGCAGACAACTGATCAGGGCGATGGCGATGGCCAGCCAGCGCAGCACCGACTCCACGGCCAGCACGCCGTCGCGACCGACGAGCCGTTGCGCGTCCGGCCGACCGAGGCGTTGGGCGAGCCGGCCGAGCCAGCGGCGGCCACTGGCGTTGCGGCGGTAGGTGGCGGGGCGTCCGGCGGCGGTCAGCGCGTCGGCCAGCCGGTGTGCCTGCGTGGTCTTGCCCGAACCGTCGATCCCGATCAGGGCGACGGTGCGCAATCGGGCCTTGCGTCGTCGCATCCCCGATGATCTGGCCACTCTCCACAGGTTATCCGACCTGTGCACGTGGTCCGCGAGGTTTGTGGTGCTTCATCCCTGTTGACGCCCTACCGAGACCCCAGCAGGTGTGGACGAACGGAATGCCGGGTACCGGAGTTTGAAATCCAACCGCCGGTCCACCAACACGACGACGGAGGAACCAGATGGCTGAGCGCGGAGACGAGAGTCTGGTGCACACCCTCAAGAAGGTCGCCGCCGTGCTCAAGCAGTCCGAGATTCCGTTCGCCCTGGGCGGCAGCTTCGCGGTCTACGCCCACGGGGGCCACTCCAGCGATCACGACGTCGACTTCCTGATCCGGGAGGCCGACGTGGAAGCGGCACTGGAGGCCCTGGTGGCCGCCGGCTTCGTCGCCGAGCGTCCACCGGAGGACTGGCTGGTGAAGGTCTTCGACGACGGCCGGATGGTGGATTTGATCCACCGGCCGATCGAGACGCCGGTGACCGAGGAGACGTTCGCCGACACTGTCATCCGACCGGTGGACGCGATTCACATGCCGGTGCTGTCCGCGACCCAGCTGATGGTGCACAAACTGCTCAGCTTCTCCCAGCACTACTGCGACTTCGCCCGCGGTCTGCCGCTGGCCCGCTCGCTGCGGGAGCAGATCGACTGGGAACGGGTACGCAAGGAGACGCAGCACTCGCCGTACGCCGAGGCGTTCCTGGTGCTGCTGGACCGGCTGGAGGTGGTGCCGGACGCCGGCACCCAGCCAGGAGAGGGGACATCGTGACCCACCATCGCGACATCGACGCCGGGCCACCTGACGAGTACGTCGAGGCGGAGATCCAACGGTTGCTGGTCGAGGACCCCGCCGTCGCCGAACAGGGGATCACAGTGGTTCGACGGGAACGCGCCCTCGTTCTCCACGGCGAGGTGGAGAGTCCGCACCGGCGGGAGGAGATCCTGCGTCGGGTGTCCGAGCGCTTCCCGGACGTGCCGATCACCAGCGACATCGGGGTGATCCGCACCCAAGCGCCCACGGAGATCGAGCAACTGCCCTGAGGGAGGTTCCATGGTGATCCGGATTGCCGCTGTGGGCGACGTGCATCTGGACGAGGACGTGGTCGGCCGATTCCGGCCGGCACTGGAGGAGCTGCCGGAGTGCGCCGATGTGCTGCTACTGGCCGGCGACCTGACCCGGCACGGCACCGAGGCCGAGGCGCGCTGCGTGGCAGAAGAGTTCGGTGGGTTGGCCGTACCTGTGGTGACGGTGCTGGGCAACCACGACCACCAGTGCGACCAGGTGCCACAGGTGGTCAAGGTGCTGGAGGACGCGGGCATCACGGTGCTGGAGGGCAACGGCGTCGTGCTGGACTGCGCTGGTGGCCGGCTCGGCATCGCCGGCGTCAAGGGCTTCGGCGGCGGGTTCGCCGGGCGGTGCGCCAGTGACTTCGGCGAGCCGGAGATGAAGGCCTTCGTGCGGACCACCACCGACAGTGCGGACCGTCTCGGTGCGGCGCTGCGCTCACTGGACTGCGACATGCTCGTCGCGCTCACCCACTACTCGCCCGTGCCGGACACACTGGTCGGCGAGCCGTTGGAGATCTACCCCTTCCTGGGGTCGTACCAGTTGGGGCAGGCGATCGACTCGGCGCCCACGGCGCTGGCAGTGCACGGGCACGCGCACGCCGGCACCGAGCGCGGCACGACCCCCGGCGGGGTACGCGTCCGCAACGTCGCGCACCCGGTGATCAAGCAGGCGTACAGCGTCTTTCACGTTGGCGATCAACTCGACACCGATCAGGTTTCCACGCTCGGCCAGTCGGGTATTCAGAGGTCATGGAGCTGATTCTCTGGATTCTCGCAGTCGTACTCGTGGTCGCCGGCATCCTCGCGCTGTTCCGCCGGCAGATCCTGTGGGGCATCGTCCTCATCGTCGTCGGGCTGTTGGTCGGCCCGGGTGGTGTCAGCATCTTCAATTAGCGCTCACACGCTCAACACCGGGACCCGCCGGGGTCGCCGCGACCGAAGCTTCGTCCTCCCGACAGAAGCATCGGTCATGGCGATCCCGGCGCTTTTTCGTGGGTGGCCGGTCTGGTGAACCGCCCTCCCGCTCGGCGGTTTGAGCCGACCCCAGCGGGGAAATATCTCGACGATGGAGATATCTCAGGACGCGCCGGCGACCTCCGGCCGGCGAGCGTGGTGGGCCCTCGCCGGTTTCGCGGCGGCGGTCTTCGTCGCGGCCGCGATCGGCGGGCTGGGAGTGCAGGGCACCACCGAGGAGTACGCGAACCTGCGGCAGCCCGGCTGGGCCCCGCCCTCGTGGCTCTTCGGCCCGGTCTGGTCGCTGCTCTACGCGCTGATCGCGGTGGCCGGCTGGCTGGTGTGGCGCCGGGTCGGCTTCTCCCCCGCCCTCTGGGCGTGGACCGCCCAACTGGTGCTCAACGCGATCTGGACCCCGCTGTTCTTCGGCGCGGGGCTGTACGGGCTGGCGTTCGCGGAGATCGTGCTGATGTGGCTGGCGATCGGCCTGACCGTGCTGCTGTTCGCCCGGGTGTCCCGGGTGGCGACGGCGCTGCTGCTGCCGTACTGGGCCTGGGTCACCTTCGCCGCCGCGTTGAACCTGTCGATCTGGCGGCTGAACGCCTGACCCGTCGGTTCCCCGACGGCGGCGACCGCCGGGGACCGTGGCCGTTGCCGGATCAGCAGCGGGGGACGTTCGGGATGTAGCCGTCGTGGCCGGTGTAGACGTACGCGTCGGCGATGAAGCGGCCGGAGCCGATCCGGTCCCAGATCGAGCTGGTTCCGTACGTGCCGGTGACAGTGGTGCCGCTGGTCTGGCAGGCGATGGTCACCCGGGTGCCGTCGGCGACGGTGCCCACCGAGGCGTACCCGGTGCCGGGGCCGGAGCGGACGGTCAGCGGCGTGCCGCTGGTGTCGACGGTGCCGTTGCCGCTGCCCGAGGAGCATCCGTTGCCGCTGGTGTAGCTCTTGGTGCCCCAGTACAGCGCGAGGCTGCCGTTGAAGCGGACCTGGATGTCGGCGCCGTTGAGGCGCTGTTCGTAGTGCAGGTGTGGGCCGGTCGATCCCCCGGTGCTGCCGACCCAGCCGATCACCTTGCCGTACCCGACCGTCTGCCCGACCGAGACGTTGAAGCCGCTGAGGTGCGCGTAGTAGGTGCTGTAACCGCCCCCGTGGTTGATTCGGACGTACTTGCCGTAACTGGTACCGCCGAGGTCGGTGACGCGGTCGACGGTGCCGGGGGCGCTGGCGACCACCGGGTCGCCGGCGTCGTCGGTACGGTTGAAGTCGATCGCGTACGCCGGGCTGTGGTCCGACCGGGTCTGCCCGGACCAGGACTGCCCGCACGGGAACGGCACCCTGAAGGTCGGCGCGGCCAGCGCGGGAGTCGCCGGCGTCAGTGCTCCCCCGACCAAGAGACCCGTCACCAGCAGGCTGATCCACCGCTTTCGCATACAGCTCCTCCTATGTCGAAAACCTTCGATCCGTGAGGGCTAGCCTGACAGATATCGTCAATCTTCGAAAGAGTCCGCAGCGTGCCCCGCCACCGCGCCCACCAGGCAGCCCGCAGGTTTCCGGATTGTTACTCGCTCGTGTCTGACAGGGGGTGGACCCGGCCGGATGCAAGCGCTTACATGTGTGCACGCCCAATCGGACCGGCGACGGGTCACCAGCACGACCGCGCCGGCTAGGAAGGAGGACGGCATGGCGGTCTTTACCAGACCACGCCAGGCCTTCGTGATCGCCGGTGTAATCGGGCTGGCGCTCAGCGCCACCGCCTGCGGTACCGGCGACGACAAGAAGAGCAGCAAAGCGGGCTCCGCGGAGTGCGCCGCATACGACAAGTACGAGGGCCACGACGGCAAGAAGGTCTCCATCTACGCGTCCATCCGTGACGCCGAGGCCGACCTGCTGGAGCGGTCGTGGTCGCAGTTCACCGAGTGCACCGGCATCGAGATCGACTACGAGGGCAGCGGCGAGTTCGAGGCGCAGCTCCCCGTCCGGGTCGACGGTGGCAACGCCCCCGACATCGCCTTCGTGCCGCAGCCGGGTCTGGTGAAGCGTTTCGCGGACGCCGGCAAGCTGAAGTCCCTCAGCGCCGACACCAAGGCCCTCGCCGAGCAGAACATGCCGGCCGACTGGCTGAAGTACGGCACCGTTAACGGGACGCTCTACGGCGTGCCGCTCGGCGCCAACGTGAAGTCCTTCGTCTGGTACTCGCCGAAGACGTTCAAGGAGAAGGGCTGGGAGGTTCCGACCACCTGGGACCAGCTCATCGCCCTGAGCGACAAGATCGCCGCCAGCGGCGTCAAGCCGTGGTGCGCGGGCGTCGAGTCCGGTGACGCCACCGGCTGGCCGGCCACCGACTGGATCGAGGACGTGGTCCTGCGTACGCAGGGTCCCGAGGTCTACGACCAGTGGACCACCCACGCCATCCCGTTCAACGACCCGAAGATCGTCGACGCGGTTGACCGCGCCGGCAGCATCCTCAAGAACGAGAAGTACGTCAACGGCGGCTTCGGCGGCGTCAAGAGCATCACCACCACCGCCTTCCAGGAGGCGGGCCTGCCGGTGACCACCGGCAAGTGCGCGATGCACCGACAGGCGTCGTTCTACGCCAACCAGTTCCCCGAGGGCACCAAGGTGGCCGAGGACGGCGACGCGTTCGCCTTCTACTTCCCGGCCATCGACCCGGCCAAGGGCAAGCCGGTGCTGGGCGCGGGCGAGTTCGTCGTCGGCTACGCCGACCGTCCCGAGGTCCAGGCCGTGCAGACCTACCTCGTCTCGGCGGAGTACGTGAACAGCCGCGCGAAGCTCGGCAACTGGGTCACGGCGAACAACAAGCTGGACATCGCCAACGTCGCCAGCCCGATCGACAAGCTCTCCGTCCAGATCCTCCAGGACAAGACGGGCACCTTCCGCTTCGACGGATCCGACCTGATGCCGGCCGGCGTCGGCGCGGGAACGTTCTGTCTGGGCAAGCTCACCTACGTGCGGGTCTACTCCGGCACGCTCGATTCCGGTTCCCAGGTGGTCAACTCCACGAAGGACCGCAAGGAGCGGATCGG